>CAYFQU010000034.1:0-3428 GCA_964345335.1 uncultured Mageeibacillus sp.
GAAATGCGGTTGTCCAGCAATGGGCACGAGGGTTCAAATCCCTCCACTTCCGCCAGATAAGGCAGTAGATTTTGATAGAATATCTACTGTCTTTTTCTTTGTTTAACAGCTTTGGCTGAAAGTATTTGCACAGCTTGCAAATAATATAAATGATCCCGAAACTGCTTTTGAGGAAACCAAGAAACATTGGACAGATGAATTTCAGTTTAACTTGCAATTAATAAATAAATTTTACACAAAGGGCATTGAAAATTGAAAAGAAATTTTAACTAAAAACCCAATACGTTCTATTCGGTTATGGCACTCATCACATTGTGATGGGTGCTTTTTTCATTAATAAACTGAACAACGGAGCACAGAGAATATTTGATGTATTGTTCATGCATTTTTTAAATGGGGAATCATTTGATTTACAAATAAAAAATCAGGTACATAAACTCCTTCGTAGCTTCTTTGGTAAGGAGATTGTTCAAGGATATGATCGAAACGATAAAAAATGTCGAAAAGAAAAGGATTAAGTGATAATCTATAGAAAATAGAAATCAATATATTGTATTAGATAATGACAGGAAAGCAGAAAATGATGACTGATCATATTCATATCCGACTTGAAGCCGGTAATAGAAAATATGTTGAGAACGCAGATAAAGCATTGCTGACCAATACGGCGGAAAACGGACAGCATCCGTATGCCATTGTCATGTGCTGTTCGGATTCTCGTGTTATCCCTGAATAAATTTTTACTGCTTCCATCGGAGAACTGTTTGTGATACGTGTAGCAGGAAATGTAATTGGTCAACATCAACTGAGCAGTATCGAGTATGCGGCAGTGCATTTGAATTGCAGGCATATTATTGTGCTTGGTCATATCGGCTGCGGAGCTGTAACGGCAGCTCTGCATGGCGGCGGAGATGAGTTTATCAAATGCATCACGGATGATATTCTTGAAGCGATCGGCGATGAACAAGATCCGGATAAGGCTTGTTGTCTTAATGTAAAACATGCCTTGGCAATATTGAAAGAAGAATTTGATGAGCATCCGGAGCTCGGCGACGCAATTATAGAGGGAGCCGTATATGATATGAAAAGCGGTGCGGTTAAATGGTTATAGAATAGAGAATATCATTTATGAAAATTATTTGTGTTGGAAAAATGAAGGAAAAAGGCATGAAAGCTTTGGAGCAGGAATATCTAAAAAGGCTGCAACGCTTTAATAAATGTGAAATTATCGAACTGAAAGAAGCAAATCCCGCCTTTGAAGAACAGCGTATTATTGACGATGAAAGCAGCAGACTTTTACAGGCAATTAAGGCAACGGATTATGTAGTTTTGTTTGATGTAGCGGGAGAACAGATCGATTCTTTGAAATTTGCTGCGGAATTGGCGGAATGGGGCAAAGATTTTGTGATTGTGATCGGAGGCTCCCTGGGCTTTAATGATCTTCTGCGTAAAAGAGCAAATCGAATGATCAGCATGTCCAAAATGACTTTTCCACATTTACTTGCCAGAATTATGATTTTGGAACAAGTTTATCGCGGTTATAAAATTATCAATCATCAAACCTATCACAAATAAAATGAATATTATCTCATTTATCAAAATTTCTGTACGAAAAAAGCCGACACATTGTATTGCCGGCTCTTTAACTACTTTATCATTTTGCGAATCAATCAATTTCGAATAATTCAACAATTTCTGTTTTGTTTTTATAAATATGATTTGCCGGGACAAAGCCGCGTACCATCGATAAAGGATAGACCCGTGTATTCTTACCGATGATCGTACCCGGATTTAAAACGGCATTGCAGCCTATTTCGACATGATCTCCTAAAATAGCACCGATTTTACGTAAACCGGTTTCGATCTCTTGATCATTATATTTTATGAAAATATTCTTGCGATCTGCCTTGATATTTGACGTGATCGAACCGGCCCCCATATGGCTGAAAGGGGCAAGAATAGAATCTCCGACATAATTATAATGTGGTACTTCGACATTGGCGACCAAGACGCTGTTTTTTAGCTCTGTCGAATTGCCGACAACACAATTTTTACCGACTAAAACATTTCCCCGTATAAAAGCACCGGGACGGATCTCAGTATTTTCATCCACGATTAAAGGACCGTTTAAGGTAGCTGTTTTCGCAA
The DNA here is from genome assembly GCA_964345335.1 of uncultured Mageeibacillus sp. GTDB lineage: Bacteria > Bacillota > Clostridia > Saccharofermentanales > DTU023 > UBA5436. The sequence continues at coordinate 2,149 of CAYFQU010000034.1, forward strand.
TTTTAACAGTTTTATGAAGCCAAATATTTTCTTCAATTTGTTCGAATTCATCAGTTGATAATGTTTTCCCGAGCGCTAAAATATAGGCATTGATTTTCGGTAATGCTTCCCAGGGATAAATAGCCTCTGCTAATAAATTTTCTGCTAAAGTACCTTGATATGAGATTAAATCTTTTGTTTTTAACATATAAACTCCTTTAAACTTTAAATAAATTAAATGGAAATTCTTTTGAACTATTTCGAAATACCATGATTTCATCTCTTGTCGGATGCTTAAATTGTAAAAAAGATGAATACAGGGCAGGGCCGGCAGCTTCACGATCGAGATCCGTCAATTTGCCATAAAGCCGATCACCGACCAAAGGATTGCCGTGAGCCTTCATTTGACAACGAATTTGATGGCTGCGGCCGGTTTTTAATTCCACTTCAACAAGCGTTATTTTATTTTTATGATCATAACTCTTGACCTGATAACTTAATTCACAGCTTTGATATTTATCCGCATAGCGAGGATCTAAATCGGTATCTGCAATGTATTTCCCTTTGATTTTATTTTTAGAAATATGATCGTTCCAGACGCCGTTTCTTGGCTTGATTTGACCATGTGCCACCGCTTCATATTTTCTGACAAAAGTATGCTGCCTCATTTGTTCGGAAAGGCGGGAAGCGGCTTTGGAGGTTTTAGCGAAAGCAACAAGGCCGCCTACCGGACGATCAATGCGATGCACTAAGCCTAACCAGGCTGCACCCGGTTTATTATATTTCACCACTAAATATTCTTTCATGATGGAGAGCAGATCAACGTCGCCCGTGGAGTCTTCCTGTGACAGCATCCCGACCGGCTTTTCGACGATCAGTAAATGATTATCTTCAAAGAGTATATTGATTCTATATGTTTCATTTCGATACAGTATTTTAGCCATTTCAGTTTCCTTATGCTTGTTTGTTCAAATAATTTCAATTCATCATACAATGAATCATATAGTTATTTTAACATTCAAAATTTTTCAGATAAAGTATACAAGTCATTAACATTTTTCATTCAAAAATTTAGTATACTACTATTATAAATATTTATATCAACAGAGAGTGAGGATATATAATATGGCACAAAAAATTATTCCTCGGGTCAGTTCTTCTTTAAGAGAGGATTCCATTGTGAAAGTTCCTCCCGTTATTCGTGAATGTTCAGGAATTCTTATTCATAATAGAAGGGTCAAATCATTTGTCTTTACAACGGATGTTGCCACAATAGCTTATACAGATGCAGATGCAATTTT
>CAYFQU010000034.1:3438-14713 GCA_964345335.1 uncultured Mageeibacillus sp.
AATTTTAGCCGTATATCCGCAATCACCATTGCCTTCGATCATTGAAGCGATTACCACGGTGGCGACGCAACCTGTTTTTGCCGGAGTAGGCGGAGGAGTTACCGGGGGTATACGCAGTGCGTACATGGCTCAATTTGCTGAAGCCAAGGGGATTATGGGTGTGGTTTTAAATGCCCACTCCACGGTGGAAACAATCAAAATGGTCAATGATATGATCGATTGTCCGATCGTTTCAACCGTTATTTCATTTTACGATAATGTTGAAGAAAAAATTGAAGCCGGTGCAGATATCTTGAATGTCGCGGATGCACAGGAAACGCCGAAATTGGTTGCTTATTTACGGGCTAAATATCCTGATATTCCGATCATTGCTACAGGCGGACCGACGGATGATACGATCAGGGCTGCTATTGCTGCCGGTGCGAATGCTATCAGTTGGAAACCGCCGACAAATGCAGATTTATTTGCCGGAAAGATGAAAAAATACAGAGCTGAACGCAGACAGAGTTTTATGAATGCTCATGATGGACTGACTCTTAATGAATATGAAGCGATGCTGAAAAAACGTGAGGAAGCTGAGCAAGAAGAGTAAACGTTTATCCAGAATTGAGTTGACTTTATCAAAAGGTACAGATTCAATCAAGGATTGACAAAAAAATTAAAAATATCTATTGTAATAATTAGTTAAAATATTTTAACTAATTATTATTGTTTTAAAAAAGAGGTATTCATGACGATCATAAAAGGCAAAGCATATTATGATATGCCTGAGTTTCAGGACGTTTCGGATTTATTGAAGCAAAGCGTGGAGAAATCGAAACATGATCCTGCTATTACTTTTCGTGAAAATCCAAAAAGTGATCCGATTACATTAACCTATCAAGAACTGTCGGAAAATATAGCAGCAATCCAATTAGCCTGGTCTAAATTTAACTTAATCAATCGCAAAATAGCGATTGTCGGTGCGAATAGTTATTATTGGATCACTTCCTATTTGGCTGCCGCCAAATGCCAGGAGATCCTGATTCCATTAGATAATTTATTGACGGCGGAAGAATTGGAGCAATTATTAAAGCGTTCCGGGGCGGAAATGCTTTGTATTGATTTATTGACTTTTCTAAAATTTAAAGATCGCCTGGAAATTCTTAATTCTTTAAAATACATTCAAATTATGAATACAAAAGTCGCCAGCAAAAAGACGCAGGAAGATTATCTTGCGATGTTGCAGGAAATTGATGAACATGTACAGGTGATTGAATTTTCCGATCTTTTAGAGCAGGGAAAATCAGCTAAAGAGCAAGGTGCCGTTTTACATGAGCAGGAAAGAGATCCGAGCATTCCGAGTATTTTAATTTTCACATCCGGAACGACGGCGATGTCCAAGGGTGTTTTGCTGACCCAAAAAGCGATTGTTTCCGATGTTGCGGCTTTGCATGGGATTATTAAATTTCCTGAAAAGGTCAGAACATTGAGTATGCTGCCTTTAAATCATTCCTTTGAAAGTACTTGTGGCATGTTGGGTGTTATTTCCGTCGGTGGACATATTCATATCGCTGACGGATTACGCTATATACAGAAAAATCTTCAAGAATATCAAACGCAGATGTTTATCGGAGTTCCCGCTATCTTTGAAAGCTTCTATAACCGCATTATGCTGCAGGTCAAAAAGCAAGAGAAAGAAAAAAAGATCAAATTTGCTTTGAAGTTCAGCGGCTTTTTAAGAAAAATCGGAATTGATGTTCGAAGAAAAATGTTTAAAGATATTTTAGCGGGAATAGGCAATTTGGAAATTGCCATTGTCGGGGCAGCTCCGATGAAAAAAGAACAAATTCGTTTCTTTGACGCAATCGGGGTAAGAGTTTATGAAGGATATGGTCTAACGGAAACATCCCCTGTTGCTATCGCCAATAATGATTATGTCTTTAAACCGGGCACGATCGGACAGCCATTACCCGGGATAGAAGCTCGTATCGATTCAGACGATCCGGGGGAACCGGGCGAATTGTTAATTCGCGGACCGATTTTGATGCATAGTTATTTTGAAAATGAAGAGGCGACAGCGGAAGCATTTACGGAAGACGGCTGGTTCAGAACGGGCGATCTGGCGATGCTTGATGAAAAAACAAATTGTTTTACAATCACGGGACGCAAAAAATCAATGATTGTTCTGGACAGCGGGAAAAAAGTTTTTCCGGAAGAAATTGAAAGTTTAATCAAAGCACAACAGGTAGATATGGTCAAAGAGTCGATGGTATTCAATCAAGATGCCGGCAATAATAACCATGTTTTGTCAGTTAAATTTGTTCTGAATAAAAACAATTCGAAGGAAAAAGAATCGGAAGAAGAAGTGCGTAGAACATTGGAGCAGCTACTCGCAGATATCAATGCGAAAATTCCGGATTTTAAACGCATCAAAACTTATTTTTATAGCTATAAGGATATGATTTCAACTTCAACATTAAAAGTGAAAAGAGAAGAAGAGCGTAAGCGTTTAGAAAAAATCAAAGAAACTCTTAATTTAAAGTGGAATCAGATCAGCAAAAAGAACATTGATCATTTTGATGAGAAAAATGAAAGGTGAGAAAGAAAAAGCAGGAAAAGCCGAATGATCATCATTCGGCTTTTTTCTGTAAAAAGATCTGAATATGCTATACTTGTAAACATGACGAATAGATAGAATGTATGAAAAAGAGGTGTATTCAATGAGCAAAGTACCTTTAGTTTTAATCTGTGATGATGATCCTGTTGTTCATGAATCTTTGAGTATTTATTTAGAAGAGGAAAATTATAAATATGTATCCTGTTTTGACGGTGCGGAAGCGGTTAAAATATTCAAAGAGAAAAAGCCGGATTTAATTATTTTGGATTTAATGTTGCCCAATCTTTCCGGTATGGAAGTATGCCGTGAAATCAGAAGAGAGAGCAATGTTCCGATTATTATGCTCACTGCAAAAGGTGAAGAAATCGATCGCATTTTAGGTTTGGAACTGGGTGCGGATGATTATATTGTCAAACCGTTCAGCCCCAGAGAGGTTGTGGCGAGAATTAAAGCGGTCTTGCGCCGAGCCAATGACTCCGATACCCTGAAACATTCATCTGTCTTGCGCTTTGAGGGACTTGAAATCAATATCGATAATTATGAGGTTCTGGTCGATGATCAGCCGGTTGCCTGTACGCCGAAAGAAGTGGAAATTCTCTATTTATTGGCTTCCAATCCCGGACAGGTGATGGATCGGGAACAAATTTTATCACAAGTTTGGGGATATGATTTTTTCGGTGATACCAGAACTGTTGATACACATATTAAGAGAATACGACAGAAAATAGATAGCGAAAACCATAAATATGCTTTGATTACCGTTTACGGTATCGGTTATAAATTTGAACCCGGACATTAATATGGCTGGAAAAGATCATACATCAATGTCAAAAAATTTCATCTTCCGGAGAATCTTTGTCACTTTAATTGTCGCATTGGTTTTTTGGTCCGTTTTGACCAGTATTGCTTATTCACAAATTGCCAGGCCTATTTTTCAAAAAATAAAATCCGAAACCCTTTATGATCAGGCCTCTTTAATTTCTTATCTGGCTTCAGAAAATAATAATGTTGTGAATGAGGATATTATCAGAATTCTATCTTTATCAATGCGCTTTTATGATACGGGTACATTGATTACTAATTCCAAGGGAAAAGTTTTAGCGTATAACTTTCCGGAAAATATTCCGGATAATATGCTTGAAAGCATGTGCAATGATTTTAATGTCTTATTGGAGAAAGTCGTTGTAAATAAAACAAAAAGTTCAATTATCGCACATTCTGAGGAGGCTAATCAGGATCTTTTGATGGTAGCCGTGCCGATTGTTGATGAAAAACAAAATGCGGCAGATTTGCTTGGTATGGTGATCATGTTTCAAACCATGCAGGAATTAAGAGCAAGCTTTACCAGTTTAAATATTGCTTTGCTTATTTCTGCCATTATTGTCGGACTTTTAGTTGTCATTCCCGTTTTGTTCTTTGCCAGACGCATGGTTAAGCCGCTTACTGAAATGCGGGATGCTGCTTCCGCAATGATCCAGGGAGATTTTTCTCATCGTTTGGAAACAAAAGAAGAAGACAATGAAATCTCTTATTTAGTCAATGCTTTTAATCATTTATCGTCAGAATTGGAAAATAACATTAATAAATTAACCAAGGAAAGAAATCAATTGCAATTGATCATCGACGGGATTGCCGAAGGGATTGTCGCAGTTGATGCACAGGGTAAGGTGACACAGAGCAATGAAGTGATTTGGCAATTGTTTCATATGAATTCCAAAGCCTATAACCCGGATGAGCTGCTGCGCATAACAGATGTATATCAATTATTTGAAACGTGTATGTCTGAAAGACAGATGATTGTAGAAATTAAAAAGTCAGGCCAAAATTTAATTAATTGTCTGATCTCGCCGCTTTTTGACAGTGAAGATAACTTGATCGGGGCGGTCGGTTTATTCCGTGATGTGACCGAGTCGGAGAAACTTGAGCAAACCAGACATGAATATGTATCCAATGTGTCCCATGAATTGAGAACACCGATCACTGCGATGCGCGGTTTGTTAGAACCGTTAAATGATGGGCTGGTTAAATCTGAGGAAAACAAAAAACGTTATTATGCAATTTTGCTGCGAGAAACAATCAGATTATCACATCTGATTGACGATATGCTTGAGCTATCGCGTATACAGACTTCGGAGAAAACATCCAGTCTTGGACCGGTCAATTTACAAAATGATTTGATTGATATGGCAATACGTTTTTCAGTTTTAGCTGAGAAAAAAAATATACATTTCGAGACATCGGATTTATCGATTGAATTTCCGGCTGTTTGGGGAAAGGCGGACCGTATTTCCCAAATTTTGACGATCATCATGGAAAATGCGATTAAATTTACGCCTGAAAACGGCCGAATTTCTATGTATGTGACTGAGGAAACAGACAAATTGACCATTTCCATACAAGATAACGGCTGTGGCATTAGAACAGAAGATTTACCTTATGTCTTTGAGAGATTTTATAAAGCGGATAAATCCCATAATGAACACGGTACAGGATTAGGATTATCGATTGCCAAAGAATTGGCAACGCGGATGGGTCATACTCTGAGTGTCAGCAGTAAGGTAAATGAAGGATCTATTTTTACTTTAGGGATGCCGTACGCGCAAGATGTCATGCGTTCAGAATTGCATCTCAAAGATGTTTATGAAAGTGATGTAGACGAATGATGCAGGATCATCCATCAAGATTGAACAGCAATGAACAAAAACCTGAAACGATGCGCCTTAACAAATATATTGCTGCGAAGGGATATTGCAGCAGACGCCATGCTGATTTGCTGATTGAGCAGGGGCTAGTAAAAATCAATCGACAGGTCGCCAGTTTAGGAACTCAGGTAAAGCCTGATGATATTGTTGAAGTGGAAGGAAAAATTATTTCTGAGATAGAGGAAGAAAAAGTTTATTTAGCTCTGAATAAACCGCGAGGCATTATCTGTACTGCTAATCCAAAAGTCAAAAATAATATCATTGCATTTTTAAATTTCCCGCAGAGAGTATTTACAATCGGTCGACTGGATAAAGATTCGGAAGGGTTGATCCTTTTGACAAATGACGGTGCGATTTTTAATCGCATTGTGCGCGCCGAATTTGAGCATGAAAAAGAATATTTAGTGGAATTGAATAAACCATATGATCAAGAATTTATTGAAAAGATGGAACAGGGTGTTGAGATTTTAGATACGACGACCAAACCGGCAAAAGTGACACCGATCAGTTCGACCAAGTTTAAATTAATCATTACACAAGGCTTGAATCGCCAAATTCGCCGCATGTGTGATGCATTGGGCTATCAGGTCATTTTTTTGAGAAGACTGCGCATTATGAATATCGATCTAGGCGGGTTAAAAGTCGGTCAATATCGTAAATTGACAGAAAAAGAGAAGAGAGATATGTTTAGTTTGTTGAATCGTAAGGAAGATATGCTTAAGAAAAATGAGAAAGAATAAGGAAAATATGAAGAAAAAGACAAACATTATACTTCCGGCTATGCTTAGTTTTATATTATTGGTAGGTTGCAGTTCTGCTAATACAGAAGTTTTTGAAAAAGAAAGTCAAAATACATCTGCCGAAAAAAACATATCGAAAACTGAGCTCACAGAAATGGTGAATTCTACTGAAACCAATCAGGAACAGCGATCTGAAACAAAAGAGGCGCCTGAAAAGTCATCTGTGAGCAGTAAAAAAGATACACAAATGACCGAGTCAAAGCTCAATCAAACAAGCAACAGCAAGGGAGCGGCAAATCAGACCAACTCGGCGACATCTGCTGCAACAGTCAAAACATCTCAAGCAACAACGACGGCGACGGCTGCTACCACAAAGACTGTGAACACAACAACGACAGCAACTTCGAGAACTGCAAACACAACAACGACAACAACCCAAAGTACAACGACGGCTGCTCCGCAACCCGAAACAATAAAAGTCAGTTTGAGTGTAGATTGTATCAATGCCTTTAATGCAGGTAACGAGATCGCTCAAGCTATTTCCAATAACGGTTATATATATGGACCAACAGTTTTTGAGATGGAAGAGAACGCAACTGTTCTCGATTTGCTCTATGCTTCCGGTTTGACGGTCAGTACGACGCAAGGAGCTTTGGGGACATATATTGTTGCCATACAATCCCTGGCTGAATTTGCTGTTGATGGTCAGGGCGGCTGGGTTTGTTTCGTGAACGGTGTCATGCCTAATATGGCGACGAACAAATATATTTTGCAGCCGGGAGATATAGTTGAATTCCGTTATACTGTTAAAAGTGGTGATGTTTAAATTTTGTTTTTCCATTTTTAAACATCCATTTTTAAAATAAAAGAATCATAAAAATCAGTCATGCGCAGCCTAAAAGAATTTCATTCGAGTTTTATTTTATATTATTTTATCCTTGTGATTGGGATTACGATGCTAACTCAAAATCCGATTTGGGTTCTCTCTTCCTTTTCTTTTGCTTCGCTCTACTATATAGAAATTTATAATATCAAAAAATATTTAAAGCATTTACTCTTTTTTGTTCCATTGCTTTTGTTCATTATTTTCATGAACAGTTTTTTTAACGGACTCGGTTTAACTGTTTTATTTACCGTCGGAAAAGGTAATCCGATTACGCTTGAAAGTATATTATACGGTCTGTTTAACGGCTTATTGCTCTGCAGTATTTATTTATGGTTCGCTTCTTATCATCGCCTTTTATCAAATGACGAATGGATTGGGATTATGGGGTATCGTTTTCCGACAATCGGTTTGGCAATTTCAATGATTATGAAATATGTCCCGGATACAATTTCTCAAGGGGAGCAAATCTTATATCAACAAAAAGCGATGTTAGGTGATGAAAAATTAAATACAAAACAAAAAATGAATTTCGCGGCCAGACTTTTAACAGTCCTGCTAAGCTGGAGTATGGAGAATTCTTTGGATACGGCAGACAGCATGGCGGCAAAAGGTTATCCCTCCGAAAAACGCAGAAATTACAATAAAGATTATCTAACGAGCAGAGATAAGCTTACTTTTCTATTACTTTCAGGCTTTTTTATCCTACAATTAATCCTGACGCTTTTAGGCAATAGTAAATTTATCTATTATCCTTTTTTGAAATGGCAAGGCAGAGACAGGGGACTCATTGAAAATATGATAACGATTTGCAGTTTATTTTTCATTTATGCTTTTCCGTTATTTTTAAATTTATATTATTTTTTACAGTGGAAATGGCTCAGCGGCAGAAAAGAAAGCCGAGAACAAAGTCAGAAAAAGGGGATTGTGATTTATGAGTAATTTGATTTCAATAAAGGACTTTTCTTTTGCTTATCCCACTGCAGATCATTTTGTCCTGGAAAATATCAATTGCACAATCGAAAAAGGTGAGTTGGTTCTTCTATGCGGCATGAGCGGCAGCGGAAAAACGACATTGTTGCGTCAGCTGAAAAAAGAATTAAAACCTTATGGTCGTACCAAAGGTTCGATCATGATTACAAACGATGTTCCGCGAGAGGGAAAAACACAATTATCTCAGCCTAAAATTGCCTTTGTGATGCAAAATCCTAAAACACAAATCATCATGAATTCCGTTTGGCATGAATTGGCATTCGGACTGGAAAATCAAGGACTTGCGACCGAAGAAATTGAAAGAAGAATTGCCGAAATCGTCAACTTCTTTGGCATTGAACAATGGCTTAACAAAAAAATTGATGAATTATCCGGTGGAGAACAACAAATTTTGAATTTAGCTTCAAATATTATTTTGCAACCGGATATTTTGATTTTGGATGAACCGACCTCACAGCTTGATCCGATTTCCAGGCGTGATTTTCTGAATATGCTTTTTTATATTCATCAGGAAACGGGTACTACCATTTTGCTATCGGAACATCATTTGAATGACCTTTTAGAAAAGACAGATAAAGTATTCTTTTTAGAACAGGGGAAATTGATTTATCAGGGAGGACCGAGAGCTTTTGCTGCTTTTTTAAAAAAACAGCAACATCCGTATTTGGAAGGATTGCCTATGGCGGTACGGGTAGCAAATTTGCTTGCAGAAAATAATACCGGCTCTGAACAACAATGGACAGGATTTGAACAGTATCCGCTCAGCGTGCGAGAAGGAAGGTTATTTTTAGAAAAATGGCTAAACTTGAATCGCATTTTCCCCGCTTCAGAAAACAGACACGATAAGCAAGAACAATTTAAGAAAGAAGCGGAAACGATTTTAACAGCAAAAAATATTTGGTTTCGCTACAAAAAAGAGGATCCCTTTGTTTTGAAAGATCTGAGTATGGAGATTAAAGATCAAAGAATCTTATCAATACTCGGTGCGAACGGCAGCGGCAAATCAACTCTGCTTTATCTACTTACTCATGCGCTTCAACCGCTGAAGGGAAAGATTAAAAGAAGTAAGGCACAAAGAATTGCCATGCTCGGACAAGATCCGGAGGCGGTGTTTTCAGCCGATACCGTTGAAAAGGTTTTACTCGAATATCAGGAAATATTTCAATTTGATAAAGAAGAGATGTTGCAATTGACAGAACGCTTCGGTATCTCGCATTTATTAAATTTACACCCTTATGATATTTCTTTCGGTGAAAAACAGAGAGTAGCCTTAGTCAAAGTGCTTTTGACGAAGCCGGATATTTTACTCTTAGATGAGCCGACAAAAAATTTAGATATGGTTAATAAATCGATTTTATTTGATATATTGAATGATTTAAGAAGAAACATTGCAATCGTTATCGTGACCCATGATGTGGATTTCGCAGCCGAAATATCGGATGAATGTTGTATGCTGTTTAATCAAAGAATTATTTCATTGGCCAGAACGGATGATTTTTTCCAACGCAATACCTATTTCACAAGTTCAATGGCCCGTATTGCTGCAGATCATATTCCGTATTGTATCAATGTTTCAAATTTAAGACAGTTTTTGGCGGAATTAGCCATGAAACAAAATGTAGAACAAAATAAGATTAACGGGGCCGGAAAACTATCCGAAATGTTTGGCATGAAACAAAATGTAGAACAAGGTCAGATGTAAAGAGAGAATGAAAAAATGCGTAAATTTACTTGGCTTGGGATCGTTATACTGCTGATAATAATGTACATTTGCGCAAGCCTGCAGATTGAACAAAGCGCTTTATTCATTTTTTTGGCAGCCTTATTGGCAATTATGCCTTTCTTTCTCTCTTTTGAAAGCCGTAAACCAAAGCCGCGCGATTTGATGCCGATTGTTGTTTTATCTGCTTTGGCGATAGCTGGGAGCATTATTTTTATCGCTTTACCGAATTTTAAACCTGTAACCGCTATCGTGGTGATCGCAGGCATGGCTTTCGGTGCGGAGAGCGGCTTCATGACAGGAGCGTTAACTGCTTTTGTCAGCAATATTTTCATGGGACAGGGACCTTGGACAGCCTGGCAAATGCTCGCCTGGGGTATTATTGGTTATTTGGCCGGTGTTTTTGAAAAAAAACAATTGTTAAATAGAACTTGGGAAGTGATCGTTTTTGGTGTGTTGAGCAGTATACTCTTTGGTCTGATCATGGACTCATGGACAGTATTCGGCTTTGTTCGGCCTTTGACTTTACAGAATGCTTTGCTTGCTTATGCCATGGGCATACCGTTTAATATCAGCCATGCCGTATCTACCATTGTTTTTTTATTGTTGATTTATAAGCCATGGCTCAAACAATTAAAACGTATTAAACTGAAATATAATTTAATCACTTAGCTCAAATTGTTTTATTCATGTCGTTAGCAGTATAAAAAAGAGTTTTTTTTTATGGTTTAGTTCAAGTTTTTTAATCAATTGACATGGATTCTTTATTTACGTATATTTAGTTTGTAAAATTTTTCGCAGGAGTGTAGCAAAAATGATTTTTGAAAAAGTAAAAGAAATTATTGTAGATACCATGGGAGTTCCGGAAGATGAAATACAGATGGATTCCGATCTGGTTGATGATTTAGGTGCGGATTCAATTGATGCAGTGGAATTGTCTATTTCTATTGAGGAAGCATTTGATTTAGATTTGAGTGATGATACGATCACTCGCTTTAGAACTGTTGCGGATATTGTTAACTATCTTGAAAATGTGAAGGGCGAATAATGAAGGAGTTAAAGAATTCTGAATCAATTTCAAAAGATTTAAAAGCGATCTATAAGAAAACGAAATTATACAATTATCATCGTATTTTTCGAAAAATACATGATCATGAAGAGGATTCTTTAACTGCCCTGGAAGTACTGTGCCTTGATTTAATTCAAGGCATGGATTCTCCGACTCAAACAGAGTTTGCCAATTATATCAATATATCGAAACCCAATGCTACTTATCGTGTGAACACTTTGGAAGAAAAAGGCTATCTGCGAAAAGTACAATCGGAAAAAGACGGCCGTGTTTTTTATCTTGAAGTAACTGATAAAACAAAGGAGTTATTGGGAACCGGCGAGCGATATATTGATTTAATTACCAGAAGGCTGATGCGAAAATTCTCCGATGAGGAATTAGCCGTCTATGAAAAAATTATGTCTACGATTTCAGAAGAATTTATGGTCGAGATGGATCGTTATCTCCAAAAAATACAAGATTAATCTTGCGGAAAAATATTAAAAAATATTAACCGAATCTCTTATAACAGAAAAATTTAGAGCACAACTAAATTTGTATTAATTGCAAGTTAAACTGAAATTCATCTG
>CAYFQU010000035.1:0-13044 GCA_964345335.1 uncultured Mageeibacillus sp.
ACCTGCTACGAAGATGGAACCTTCCAAGGCATAATTGACTTTTTGTTCGCCAACGCCCCAGGCAATGGTAGTCACAAGACCATTTTTACTGTATACCGGCTTTTCTCCCGTATTCATCAAGAGAAAACAACCTGTGCCATAGGTATTTTTCGCTTCACCCGGCAAGAAACAGGCCTGACCGAACAGAGCGGCTTGTTGATCCCCGGCGGCACCGGCAATCGGAATCGGTTTACCGAAAAATTGCGGATCCGTTTCACCGTAAATATAGCTGGAAGGTTTTACCTCCGGCAGCATGACTCGGGGAATATTTAAAATTTTGAGAATTTCTTCATCCCATTTTAATTCCTTAATATTAAAAAGCATCGTTCTGGAAGCATTGGAATAATCTGTGACATGCACTTTGCCCTTGGTCAATCTGTATATCAGCCAGGAATCAACCGTGCCGAATAATAATTCTCCTTTTTCTGCCCGTTCTTGTGCTCCCTCGACATGATCAAGAATCCATCTGATTTTGGTAGCGCTGAAATAAGCATCGATGACTAAGCCCGTTTTTTCTCTGATCAGATCTGTATAGCCTTGCTCTTTCAAATCATCACAAAATTCGGATGTTCTGCGGCATTGCCAGACGATCGCATGAAAAATAGGTTCCCCTGTTTTTTTATCCCAGATAATGGTCGTTTCACGTTGATTGGTAATACCAATAGCCGAAATATCATCAGGCGAGGCTCCCAATTTACTTAAAGCTTCCGAAGCGACACCAATTTGCGTCGCCCAGATTTCATTGGCATCATGTTCAACCCAGCCCGGCTCAGGATAAATCTGCGTGAACTCTTTTTGAGCCATCGCGCAGGATTCGCCTTTTTCATTGAAGATAATGCAACGATTACTGGTTGTACCTGCATCTAATGCCATTATATATTTTGCCATACCGGCCTCCTGTTTTTTCAGTTAAATGCCTTTAAACAATTTAAAAAATTCGATTGCTCTGCTGCTCTGCCCAATTGGCAAATTCCGCATAAAATTACTCTATATCTCTGGTTGCAACAAGATTCGCTGCGGTACCGAGTACATGATCCAAGATAATATCACCGGCTTTTACAGGTGCTTTCAGCTCGATTTTGTTGATCTCCTGCATTAAATTGGCGATTTCTTTTTTAGGAATTGCCTGATCGGTTTTGACGGGACAACGTTTCAGATTTTTTCCATTCACTTTAACGGTCGAAGTAAGCACTCTGACCGGATTGATCAATTCTGCTTTACCATAAGGGATACCCCTGGGGCAGAAATTACCGGTCACCTGATAATCGTTTTCCGGATCTATTTGTAAATGGCAACCACGTGGACATACGATACAAATCACTTCCTGAATCATTTTCTATTCCTCCACTGAAATCGTCAAAGTATTTCCTTTTGCCTGTTCGAGCAATTGCCGCGGCAAACGAACATTCTCCATTTCTCCGGGAAACATATAGGGTCGTTTGAAATTGGCAATGCTGTTATTTTCTTCATCCTTAAAAACAACTTGAACCGGTTCGCGATAATTTTTTTTGACCCTGAAATAAACTCGTACCAACCGGTCGACATCGGCGATACGAATATGCTGCGGTACGGTATAGCCGATATTTTGATCCGTTTTTAATTCTATGATTTTGGAATCCTGGGTAACGCAATGGCCTCCTTGAGCAAAGCAGGCTGCTGCATAGCCGGCATTTTCCGCTTCCTCTGTCACAAAATCGACCAGATCATGAACATGCAAAACATTTCCACAAGCAAAAATACCCTTGGACGAAGTTTCTGAGTTTTCGTAAACAATCGGTCCGGATGTCCTGGGATCGATGGCGATCCCTGCTTCTCGGCTCAATTCATTTTCAGGAATCAAGCCGACCGAGAGCAAGACGGTATCTACCTCATAATTTGTTTCGGTTCCCGGTATCGGCTTGCCGTCTGCTCCCACTTCCTGTACCGTAACCCCTTCAACTCTATTTTTTCCGCGAATATCAGTAATGGTATGTGATAAAAATAAAGGAATATCAAAATCTTTCAGACATTGTACATAATTTCTGTTTAAACCGCCTAAATGCGGCATAATTTCAATACAGGCAACCACTTTGGCACCTTCCAAAGTCAAGCGTCTGGCCATGATCAAGCCGACATCTCCGGAACCTAAAATGATAACCTTTTTGCCTACCATATAACCTTCAATATTCACATATCTTTGGGCTTGACCTGCGTTGAAGATGCCGGCAGCTCTCGTGCCGGGAATTTGAATTTGCATTCTCGTTCTCTCCCGACAACCCATAGCTAATACAATCGATTTTGTACGAATAATTTGATAGCCTTCCTGCGCGCTCATCAAATGTACATAGCGATCATTTTCCGTATTTTCAATATTCATAGCCATGGTATCTAATTTCACTGCAATACCGGTTCCCGGCAGCTGATCAATAAAGCGCTTGGAATATTCCGGTCCGGATAATTCTTCTTTGAAATAATGTAAACCGAAACCGTTATGAATACATTGATTTAAAATACCGCCTAAATACTCATCACGCTCCACAATTAAAATATCTTTTAAGCCGTTTTTATGAGCACTTAAGGCAGCAGCCAAACCGGCAGGACCGCCTCCGATCACAACTAATTGATACTCTTTTATCTGTTCCATAGTCTATCTCTCAATTCTCCGGATTACTCTTCCGCTCTGCTTGCTCTTTCGTTCTACCGACGAGAATATAGCTGCCCTCTCTATCCTGCAGAATATCTTCTTCCTTCCTGCCGGTTTCCCGGGCAAGAATTTCAACAATTTTCGGACCGCAGAAACCGCCTTGACAACGCCCCATGCCGGTACCACAGCGCCTTTTCACAGCATCTAAAGAAGTGACGGGAATGCCACGCTGCAAAGCATCTAAAATTTCCCCTTCCGTAATATGTTCACAGCGACAAATCACTCGTCCATAGGCCGGATCTTCCGCTATTTTTTTACATTTTTCCGCAATCGATAAATCTTTGAAGCGAACAACTTTACGTTTACCGTTCCAATCGGTTTTCTCTTCCAGTTGCAAGCCTTCGCTTGCCAATAATTTCACAGCTTCTTCGCCGATAATCGGTGAACAAGTTAAACCGGGAGATTTCATCGCACCTAATTCAAGAAAACGATCCGCTATAAACTGAATGAAAAAATCATCCCGATCGCTGTTCGGACGTATGCCGGAATAGTTTCTGATATTTCCTCTCAAATTGAGTCCCGGCACACAGCGTTTGGCTTCTGCAGCTACATAATCCAAACCCTCCCGGGTCGTCGAAGTATTTTCTTTCGCAATCATTTCTTCGGCATTGGGACCGACCAGAATATTATAATGAATAGTCGGTGAAACCAAGGTGCCTTTCGTTTTTTCATTCGGTGTCGGAAAGATAACGGAATGAACAATTTCTCCATCAGCTCGATCCAGTAAGTAATATTGTCCTCTAATCGGCTTGATTTTATAGGCAGGCTCAGCAACCATTTCATGAATTTCATCAGAGTGCACACCGGCCGCATTAATGACAAATTTGGCAGTGAATTCATCTGTTTTTGTTTTGACCGACCAATGCTCGTTTTTTTCCTGAATCGCAATCACTTCCTGATTCAGCTTTAGCTCCACCCCTTCCCGCACAGCAACTTCAGCATGTGCAATGGTAAATTCCCAGGGATTGATCACGCCTGATTCGGGGATCCATAAAGCACCGATAATATCTTTGGAAACATTCGGTTCATGTGCCTGTACCTGCTCACCATTCCAAATTTCCATATTGGGACAGCCATTGAGCAAGCCCCTCTCATATTTTTGCCTGATGGTTGCCATTTCTTTTTCATTGAAAGCGACGACTAAAGATCCTGTTTTTCGAAATTCAACATCAAGATCTTCCACAAGCTGCATACATTTTTTGGCACCTGCAACATTATATTTCCCCATGAGCGTATTCGGATCAGGGTCATATCCGCCATGGACAATCGCCGTATTTGCTTTGGAAGCACCCTGCGAAACATCATTTTCTTTATCTAAGAGTAAAACTTTTAAGTGATATTTAGAAAGCTCATAGGCAGTACAACAACCGATACAACCTGCACCAATAATTAAGACATCGTACATCTTTGTTTCTCCCGTCGTTTTACATTGTCTGCTCCATAACAGACATGCTAAAAGAGTAATTTCATTATGCTTAAATCATCAGTAAATAGCAAAATTATTTTACGCAAAAAAAGACCTCAAATCCACGCATCAGTCGGATTTGAGGTCAAAGATTTTAATCAGCAGCAGTTTTCATTTTAAACTGCTCTATAAATTTAATTTTTTTCTGGTTTCAAGAATCTCTGCATAGGTAGGCAGAGAATCAATCGCACCTTTTTGCTGTACACAAAAGTAGCCCGAAACGGCTCCCATTTTCATCGCTTCCATATAATCCGCTTCGGTATAATCAACAACAGAAGCTTTCCCCGTACGCAATAAATGTGCCAGGAAAGCACCCCAATAGGCATCTCCGGCACCTGTGGTATCTTGGACCTTCGCTTTAATCCCCGCTTGCTCTAAAGTCTTATCTTTCAAATGTACTCTGGAACCGTCTGCCCCTAACGTTTCAATAACAGCCGTCAAATTATATTTGCGCATTGCTTCAGGAATGCTCATACGCAACATAGGAGCTTCTTCTTCCGAAATTTTAAGCAAATCAATATAGGGTAAAACTGCATGTAAAGCATCTTCACAGGCTTTTTGTTCATAATTCCAGAGTTGATCACGGTAATTCAAATCCAGGCAGACAATTTTCCCTTGTCGATGTGCTTCTTGTAATGCATAAATGGTCGTTTCTTTTGCCGGACCACCAACCATTGATAAAGTCCCTGCATTGAGCATCTTTGTCTGAGAAATTTGTTCAGGCGGAATTTGTTCTTTTGTCAAAAACATGTCTGCACCTGGTTTTCTGGCAAAAGTAAAACTACGGTCGCCATCTGCATTTAATTTTACAAATGCCAATGTCGTAGTTGCTTCAGAAGTGAATTCAGGGCAAAGGAAAGTTACATGCTCACGGGCAAAAGTTTCTGCAATCAATTTGCCGAAATCATCGTCACCTACCATTCCACAAAAGCCTGTTTTCAAACCATTGCGGGCAACTGCTACGGCAACATTAGCCGGAGCTCCGCCAAAATTAATGCTTAATTCATTCACTTTATCCGTAGGGATAAAATCGATCAACACCTCTCCTAAACTGATAAAATCAAATGTCTGCATTATCGTCACCTCAATTCATTCGATAGCTCGTTTTTTATATGTTAAAATTTTACTATAGCTTCACTAATAAAGAAACCCGGAGAGCAGATATGGTTGATGATCAATATTCAAAAGTAATTCTACATTGCGATTGCAATGGCTATTATGCTGCAGTTGAAACGCTATTGAATCCGGATTTACGAAAAGTCCCGCTGGCAGTTGCCGGGAACCCGAAAAATCGTCATGGAATTATTTTAGCTAAAAATGATTTAGCCAAGGCTGCCGGTGTCATCACAGCGGAAACCATCAATGAAGCCAAACGCAAATGCCCCAATCTGCTCTGCGTAAAGCCGCATCATCAGCTATACAAAAAATATTCTGAAAAAATTAATCAAATCTACATAGAATATACGGAATTTGTTGAGCCTTTCAGCATTGATGAAAGCTTTTTGGATATGACCGATACCTGGATGAACTTTGCCCCTTCACCGAAGGAATTTGCCGATCAGCTGCGGCGGAGAATACGAGAAGAAATAGGGATCACAATTTCAGTCGGGGTTTCCTATAATAAAATTTTTGCTAAATTAGGCAGTGACCTTAAAAAGCCTGACGCTACAACCGTCATCCTGCCTGAAGATGTCAAGAAAAAAGTCTGGCCGCTCGATATTTCCAATTTAATGTATGTCGGCCAAGTAACCGCCAATAAATTACGCAGGGTCAATATTCAGACAATCGGTGATATTGCTTCTACTGATCCTACTTTTCTGATTGAATATTTAGGAAAACAGGGGAAAACTCTGAGTCAATATGCCAGAGGAATCGATCGGAGCAATGTGCCGAAATTTACTGAATTAGCAGAAGCCAAATCGATCGGAAACGGAATGACCTTTGAAAAGGATTTGACGACTTGGCCTGAAATCAATCAGGGGCTCGCCAATTTGGCAAAAGAGGTTAGCCGTCGTTTATATAAAGCGAAAAAAGCGGCATTTGTACTTCAAGTACAGATGAAATCTTTTGATTTTCAGGTCAGTTCAAGACAAATGACTTTATCCGAAGCCCTGCAAGAAGAACAGGATATTTTAGATACGGCGAAGCTCCTCATGCAGGAATTATGGGATCAAGTCACACCTATTCGTCTGCTCACCATAACAGCTTCTCAGTTGACCGATCCGGAAAAAACCTACACACAAATTTCTTTACAGGATTGGCAGGATCAGCCAAGCCGTGAAAAATTAAAAAAAGCGAATGACGATAAACAAAAATTAAAAAAGCTGGAACAATTGATTGCAGAATTAAATCGGGAAATAGGAGATTCATCACTGCAATTAGGTTTAAAACCGAAGAAATAAAAAACATTTGGCTGCAAATCATTCTGTATGAAGACGAAATTTGTAACTTACTCTGTATACAGCAGAAAACAACAGACTATGCAAAAAATTCAATTTTTTTCTTTGTGATCTCTGTAATTCGTTCTACATAACGATTTAAATCTTTCGGATTATGCAGGCGTTCAACGCGGCTGCCCTGTACAATTTTGGTACTGGATCCGCTGCCTACCCCCAGTACGGAAATTAAATCGCTCATCATCCCGACATTATAGATACAGGCATGATTTTTTTTAGTAAATCCAATATTCTCCAAGCCTGCTCTCACATTTTTTTGACGGTACATATAATAAGGTTCATAATCTCTTGACTTCAACATGGCAATCGCTTTTCTGAAAGCTTCAGCCAAATTCTCATCAGGAAAACGCAGGGACATATATTCCTCATTATATTTTAAGTTCAAAAATGCCGATTTTTTTAATGCCATCGTATGCAATGTAATACTTTCCGGGCTTAGCTCCAAAATTTTCTCCACGGAAAGCAAAAAGTCTTCAGGGCTCTCTTGCGGCAGACCTAAAATCAAGTCCATATTGATCGAATCAAACCCCAATTCTCTGGCCAGAGTAAAAGAATCATAAACTTGCTCTACCGTATGATCTCTGCCGATTAATTGCAATGTTCTGTCATGCATGGTTTGCGGATTAATACAAATGCGCACATCCGGCAGCAGTTGAATCATCTCTAGTTTTGTTCTCGTAATAGAATCGGGCCGTCCTGCCTCTATCGTCAACTCACAATTTTGTGTTTTGGGGATATCATCTCTGATACTTTTGATTAATTTCAGAAACCCCTGATCAGGCAAAGCTGTCGGGGTACCTCCACCTACATAAATAGCCTGAAATGCCTTTCCCTGCATTTTTAAAAAAGCAGACAATTGCTGAATTTCTTTGATCAAAGCCGAAACATAAAGATCTAAGTTTGCCGATTTGGCGGTCGCGTCACAGGTAATAAAGCTGCAATAGGCACATCTGGTACGGCAAAAAGGAATGCCGATATAAAGCATCGGTAAATCCATAGAGCATTGATGAATCATTTTCATTTCAGCAATTGCTGTTTCCAAACAAATTTCCGCTTTATCTTTTTTAACAAACCAATTGTTGATCAAATCCCGCTCCGCCTCCTGAACATCTTCCTGATGTTTCAGATAAGAGCGATAAGCGATTTGAGTCGGTCTGATACCTGTTAAAGAGCCCCAGGGATATTTAATTTGCAATAATTCGCTTAAGACATAATACATTTGCCTTTTGATTTCACGACGAACGGCAGAAGGTATCACCTTTTTTTCAATCGCCAGATCAGCTGATTGGAGATAGGTTTTTACTCGAACTTCTGTTTTCTCATCTTGATCCCGCATTTCTTCAATGGATATAGGTCTTTCGAGAAAACTAACAATTGTCAAATCACGATTTAATTCCGTTTGATCCATAATCTCAATCATTTGATCATGCTCGGTAAAGTCCGTAAAATACAGCCGCAGAACATCCCCAATATTTTGCATTTCCTGATGATTTTGACAAATAACTTTCAGCAAAATAGCCTCCCTAAAATCCAAATAACAAATATAAAAATCGGTTGATGAATAGCATAAACATACAGGGAATATTTACCCAAAAAGCGCAAAGGCCGCCAGATATTCCCTGTACAAAACTCTTTTCTCACCTTGCCTTCAGGATATAGAATCTGTCCTAAAAAAACACCGATAAAGAAAAAACCGCCGAGCGGAATAACCGGAATATAATCTAACATATCAGGTACTTCAGGACGTAAATAACCGATGCCGAAAGGCAGCAGAAGCGGTGAACCACGATGTGATAAATCATAATGTCGATAAATTTCAGGCAGAATAAAAAGAAAAAGTACACTCAAACCAAGGTAAACAAAAAATTGTTTTTTCTGATCCCGCAAGTATTTTTGAATAAAGTAAGTCAACAAAATACAAAAAGCAAGGCTGTGCAGAATTTGCCAGATAATATAAAGCTCCTCACCTGAAAGATAGGATACCAAAGCGGTAACAACGGTAAGCAGGATCGCAATACCGCCGATTTTCTTCGCTCTGGCTAAATTATTCTTAGAGAAGCTTTGACTGACTCCGGCAATGCTGAAAAAACCAATTAACATAAGAGGGTGAATGATTTCCTGAAAAGTAAAACTTTCAAAAAATTCAAATGCATCATAATGGAAAATATAACGCACATCATACATAAGATGATGCCACATCACCGCCAAGATGCATAACCCTCTTATCACATCTATTTCATTTGCTCTTTTAGGTCGATTGATATAAATTCTCTATACTTCCTAATCGATCCGCCATCTAATCGATCTGCCATCGATAATAAAATTGATTGTATTATATATCTTTTGTCGCTTCAATGACAGCCTTGACACTTTCCGCCGACTTTTTCAATTTTGCCAATTCATCTTCCGATAAATCGACTTCGAGAATTTTTTCAACGCCACGATCTCCGACAATTGACGGAACATTCAACACGACATCATGCATGCCGTATTCGCCATCCAGAACACTGCCCACAGTTCTGATTGTATTTTCATCCTGTATAATGCTTTCGCACAGAGCATTTGTTGCAACGGCGATACCATAGAAAGTAGCACCTTTACGCTTGATAATTTCAGCACCTGCTTTCTTTGTCTGTAATGCCAATCTTTCACGTTCTTCTTCGGGGAAAGGAATGCCTGTCTTTGTACAGTATTCATCAATACTGAAACCGGCAATTTTGCTGAAACTCCAAGAAGGGAATTGACTGTCACCGTGTTCACCCAAAATGTATGCGTGAATATTTTTCAGGTCAATATTAAATTTTTCACCTAATAAAGTACGTAAACGAACACCGTCTAAAACCGTACCGGAACCGACGACCTTACCCTTCGGCAAATCCATCCATTTTGTAATATGGTAGGTTAAAACATCGACCGGATTCGCTACAACAAGAATGATGCCGCCATCATAATATTTTTTAATTTGCTCGGTCACAGATTTAGCAATACGTACATTCTTACTCGCCAAATCTAATCTGGTTTCACCCGGCTTACGCCCTGCGCCGGCCGCCATGACAATAATATCGCAGCCCTTAACATCAGAAAAGTCACCTGCATAAATATCCATGCGCTCCAAAAATGGTAGGCCATGAATAATATCCATCGCTTCACCTTCAGCTTTTTCGCGATCAATATCAATTAAAACCAATTCCCTGCAGGTATTTTTTATCGTCATCACATAAGCAATGCTCGCACCTACATTACCTGCTCCGATAACGGCAATTTTTTTACCACCTTTTCTCATTTACTAGTCCTCCATCAATAAAAAACAAACTTTTCATTATAAAATTATTTAATTTTCATTAAACACTATTTCACAAACTATTATCTAGTTTACTTTCATCAACGTTTACAGACAACTCATAGATTACACAAAAAAATTCTTTTTAGAGAATCTTTTATGTTTTTTCTAACAGATACCGAATCTTTACAGTTTCTTAAACCACTAGCGAGATAATATAAACTTGCCCTCTTTACTAAGAAACATATCTTCTCTTTGTCATAACAGATACAGCTATAGAGAAAAACAGATGAAATTGAATATAGCATAGCACATAAAAAAGAAGCCTGTGGTCGGACTTATTTTTGTTTGGTTTTACTCTATTTACATAGCGATTTGCTAATTGTTTTATTTCTCAGAACACGAAAAAGCCTTATACGAAAATCTTTAAAAGGGAAATAAAGGTTTGAATATATCCACCTTATTCCCATCTTGATCTTCTTTCACTATAGAATTTTGTGTGTTTTTATATCGATCACCAATTCTTCTTTCACTATACTTAAATAAATCCCTATGGAGTTGTAATATGTAGCCACTGCTAATGGAAATATATTCATAGCTTTCATGAATTGTGTTTAACACATCCCTATAGCCAATGATTTCTTCTTCGCTCCGATTCCGGGGCGTTGTTTTCTGATTCATTAACTGTTTCATTCTGGTTGATGTCGTGATAATTCCTTCTATTTTATTTGAATCTTCTACACTTTGAATTTTAGCAATGTTGACTAATTTATCTAAAACAGCAGGTTTACGTTTCAAAAAAGCTCTTGCTTTCCCTTGTGTTCATGAATTTTTGTGACAAGATTGATGATTTCATTATCCCACTGACTTTTTATCCAATTTTGATAATTAAAACTTCTCATTCGCCTACCTTCTCTCTTTACGCCTAATTACAGCATCTTTTTAGGCGATTATTGAACACTTAGGCGATTATCAGCTGGAAAATCATCTTAAATCAAAAGGGTACAGTGAACCAACCAGCCGTACTCTCTTTAAGAATAGAGAGAAGAAAGGTGATCCTTTCGTTACATCAATAGAATAAAAATTTTCATTTACAAAACTGTTTAGCAGCACTTAATAAATAGTATAACGATCTCAATTCATATGAATTTATGATATGAGCCTTTGGATCAGGCAATATTTTTAACATTTGTACTCATCAATATTTCTCTATCCTGAATTCTGAGTAAAGGTTCTGCCTGATGAGAGCTGATGAGTAACATATGTCCCTGATCCCTTAAGTTAATTAAGATTTTTTCGAGATCAGAAACACCTTGTTTATCAAGTCCACTGAATGGTTCATCTAAAATATATATCGGAGCATCATAAGAAAGACAAATCGATAATTGCAATCTTCTGCGCATCCCGATAGAGAATTTTCGGACTTGTTTTTTGCGATGTTCGAACAATTTAAATTGTTCGAACAAATCATCGGCTCGTTGCAGGTCTGCGCCTTTTAAAGAACTAAACAAATACAAATTATCTTGTGCCGACATATTTTCATAAAAATTTGGTTCTTCGATTTGGGCGGAAATCTGTTTCAGTGCTTCTTCCGGTTTTTCCCACAGATTGAAGCCTTTCACGATAATTTCTCCTGCTTGCGGTTTGATTAAACCGACAATAATCTTCATCAGGGTACTTTTACCTGAACCGTTTTCACCCAAAAGAGAAACGATTTCCCCCTTATAAAAATCCAACGATAAATCATCTATCACCTTTTGTTGTCCGAATGAACAAGTGATATTTTTTACTTCTAAAACGGTTTCTTTGTTGTCCATATACTTCCTCAGTTTCAATGTCAAATGTCATCGTCAATCGATAATTTTTGTCTTTTGATAAATTCTTCCACCAATAAGATAAAGAATTAAGACGATTAATCCTAAACCAATTAGAGTATAGCCATATGGCCATGGACCTCTGCCGATTAACATTTGCGTTGTGTCTAATAAATTTCTGATTGATTCGATCGGGTATAAAGCAAACAGGGTGGCAATCGGGGCAAGTAAAATCATAGCTCCCAAAGTAATCCATTTCACACTCTTTGTCGCCAGAATAGAATAAATATAGTTTGTCATGGCAGCCACTAAAGCTACAATCAAGATTAAATATACCAAATTCAGTAGCAAAATCAGCCAGATGGGATAGGTATCCATCAAAAGGAAATCTTGATATTTTTGCAAGCTAAATTGCATCGGTCCAATATCAACTTCGGTGATTGGAAATTTGCTCGAATAAGGAAGTTTTTCTGTCAATTTAGCGTCCATGATGTTGAAATCAATCCGCACTCCTGGTTCTATAAAATTTCTAACAAGAAGAATAACCCCTTCTATAAGAATTAAAGGGAAAAATGCCACAATGAACAAAAGACCGAAACGATGTCGATAATACCTCTTCCGACCCAATGATAGATAATATATCTTATCCAGATGATCCTGTTTCAAAGTCAGTAAGATGATAAATGAAATAGACAGTGATAGAATGAGGCATATTGTATTGTACATCAAATCTCTTTGAAAAATCCCCGAAATGAATCCATTTTCACAATATCTGGAAACCGGCAAATGATTCTCTTCATAAAGTTTTAAACGATACAGTGCGGACACTTGCGATGTATAATCAATAACACCAAATTCGACATTGAGATCATCTAAATTCGGATTAAATAGTGATGTATCTACCGTTATCCAAATACCTTGATAATCGCTCAAGCCAAATTCCCGTTTCAATTCTGACCATCTTCTTTCACCAAAATAATCTCCAGGGGACTTCATAAAAGTCTTATAAGATGAGTTCGTAAATTCCTTATCTAATTGGGTTAAAGATTGCCAGATAAAAAGGTTAAAAGCAACATCACTATGCAGGCTCTCCTTCGAAATAATATCTTGGTTCATATAGTCATTTATTTTGTTGATAAGTTTTGCATCATCTTCCCAATACTTCAGGAACTGTTCTTTGAACTCTTCGACACTCATTCCTTCCGGAATATTCTCAGACCATGCTTCATCAGGATATTCTTTCAGTCGTTTTTTAATCAAAGGTTGCATTGTCTTTCGTAAAGCAAGCGAATTTTGCATACTTGATA
>CAYFQU010000036.1:0-12986 GCA_964345335.1 uncultured Mageeibacillus sp.
AAATTCTCATGAAAACGCAAAAAATTTGGGATTAAATCATGGTTTTGCTATAATATTGCATATTCTATGGGAGAAGGACTGTAAAAATGAGTACAGATATCAAAAAGATGATATTTCATTTCAGCCACGGTATATGGATGAAGGAACCTCCTATGACCTCCGTTACACAAGCCGAGGCCTTGAATCATAAAATTATCAATTTTTTCAGCGCTTTACATAAGAAAAAAATTCTTTTCATTTTTCCTGATGATTTAGCAGAAAATTCTATTTTGGAAAACTTAAACAAAGAAGCAATCGTCAATGCTCTGCAATTGATTCCTTTCCGGCATAAAATTATCAATCCGACCATCACGAATGTAGAACAGGCGGTGCATACTTATTTCAGTCAAAAATGTGAGGCCATTTTAGTGTTAGGCGGGGGTGCCTTGCTCGATTTAGCCAAGGCCGTGAAAGCCAGAATCATTCATCCGGATAAAAACCTTTATAAATTATTCGGTTATGCGACATTGAAACATCGCAGTCCGGAACCTTTGCTCGTTGTTTGTCCTACGACTATTTCCGCTGCTGAAACAAATTATGCAGCTTATATTTTAGATTATACGAATCAGAAGAAATTCCTAATAGCAGATCAGGCACTGCTGCCGAACTTTATTCTCTATTGTCCTGAATTGATTTTACAGATGCCCGATCAGGTGCTGATCGGTTCTTATTTTTCCGCTTTCAGTATGGCGCTGGAGGTCTTTTTACAAAAAAATCCGAATCCCAAGGCGATTGATGCCGCTGAACAAGGTCTGCAATTATTAGAACAGGAAAAAAACATCCTGCTCGACATTTCAAATAAATCATTTGCCACACAGGATACGGAACGACTTTATACCGGAATTGTCAATTTACAAAAAGCCAATCGCTTGATCGGACAAGCTTCCCGTAAAGAAAACGGCGGTTATTTCACTTCGTTCCATCATGCTTTACAATTATTTTATCAATATTCCGATGATCAAATCAGCGGACCTACTTTACATGCTGTATCAACAAAATATCTTGAATTGATTAAAAATGAAAATACGGCAAATTCCGCTTTGATAAAATATCAGAAATATTTTGCAGAATCTGCCGCTTTAACCGGTATGGTCTTAAAAGTTTCTAAAATCAGCTCCAAATTATCCGCCCTTAAACAAAATGATTTTAAAAAAATCATTGACTATGTCGAAAAAGATGTTCAGGAAAAAGCCAATCTCTCTTTTTTCTTTGAGCGGGAAGCTCTGGAGCAAATCCTGCTCTCTATGACGCAAAGAACCTTGCACTGAAATCATTCAGGCGATTTAAAAACTCATTAATATTTTCTTCTGAAGTCGCATAAGAAATACGCATATAATGATCTAAATTAAAGTTCTCGGTCGATTGTCCAAAACCCAAGCCCGGTACGGTAACCGCTTTGATCTCGTCCAGAATTTTTAGGCAGAGCTCCTTAGATCCCAAATTAAATTCACTGATATTGGCAAAAATATAAAAAGCACCGCCTGGTTTATTGCAGGAAAAACCTTTGATCTGATTAAGCCCCTGATAGATAATATTTCTTCTGTGCTCATAGCTTTCCTGCATCCGGATCGTATCCGGGATACAATCTTCCAAAGCCGTGATACATGCTTCCTGAGCCGGCACAAAAATACTATTCGCTAAATTTTGATGTAATTTGGTCATGCGGTCAATTAATTCAGGATTGGCGATCATATAGCCGACACGCCAGCCGGTCATGGCAAACATTTTGGAGAAGCTGTTAATAAAAATCACCTGTTCCTGAATGTCTGGATAGGCTGTCAGGGTAGCTGCTTTTTGATCATCAAAAACAATTGTGCGATAGACTTCATCCGTGATAGCGTATAAATCATATTTCTTAATCAGCGCCGCAAGTTCATCCATCGTTTTTTGCGGAATAATACCGCCGGTCGGATTAGACGGTGAATTGATCATAATCGCTTTGGTTTTTGCTGTAATGGCTGCTTCAATATCTTCTATGCGAGGTGCAAATCCATTTTCTTCATAGCCCGGAACACATTTAGCAATACCACCTGCAATCGCGATCATACCGAAATAATTCGGCCAGCAAGGTGTCAAAACGATCACTTCATCGCCCGGGTCAAGCAGGGCGAGTAAAGCCAATTGTAAAGCCTCGGTCGCGCCGATCGTCACTAAAATATCGGTTTTCGCATCCGGATTCAGAGGATCTTGCTCATTTTCCGTATGATATTTGGCAATCGCTTCGCGTAAAGGCAAAATACCTCTATTCTGTGAGTAAAATGTTTTGCCCTCTTGCAATGATTGATATGCTCTGTCAATGATCGGTTTTGGCGTAACAAAATCAGGTTCACCGACTGTGAAGTTTAAAACATCTGTCATGCCGGCAGCAGCGGTATGCATTTCTCTGATGATAGAACCTTTTAAATTCAATGCCAAATCGGATAATTTTTTCATATTGCCTCCTTATATGATGCTTGTGATGCTATAAAAGCAATACCTGTTGAGTGAATATTTTCTATTATATGCTGATTTTTTTATTCCACCAAATCTTTTAAGAGAGGTAAAAATTGTTTCTGCAAATCTTGATTGCAAGCGAGGATAGAACCGGTGCAAAATACATCGATGGCAGCACCGGAAACATCTGAAACTACGGCGCCAGCTTCTTCACAAAGTAAAAGCCCGGCTGCAAAATCCCAGGGTCGCAGTTTATATTCGAAGAAAATATCGGTTCTGCCCGCAGCGACATAAGCAAGGTCAAGAGCCGCCGCTCCTGTGCGCAAAATGTCTTCTGTTTTCATAAATACTTCGGTCAGCACTGCAAATATCTTGCGATGATCAACCACACCCCGATCATGCGGGCAGGTACCAAAAATTGTAATTGCCTTGTTTAATTGTTTTTTCTGAGCAGCTTCGAGCTGCTGATAGCGCAGTGGCTGATCAGGCTGCTTGCTCTGTTCTGCAGCCTGTTCGACCAGAATCGCCCCCTGCCCTCTTTGCGCCTCGAAAAATTCATCTAAAAAAGGATCATAAACGATGCCGTAGGCTAAATCAAAACCATTCCAATAAGCCAGAGAGATGCAAGAATGTTTCATACCGCGTATCAAATTGGTCGTTCCGTCGATCGGATCAAGAATCCAGCAAGGTCGGTCTTCAGCAAAATCTTTTCGCTCACCCTCTTCGCCAAAGAATTGATGTTCCGGAAAGAGCTGCAAAATCTTCCGTTCAATAAAATTCTGTATTCCCAAATCAATTTCCGTAACATAATCACCGAAACCTTTGCTCGAGATATCCAGTTCTTGTTTTTGTCTTTCTGTTTCAAAAATAATATTTGCGGCGTCAAGCACAATTTTTCTGATTTGTTCTATTGGCAAATTTGTTAATGTTTTCATTGTATTCTCCCTTTTTAAGATTTTATGTTTCATCATTTTTCCGCTTTAAATTTTAAAATTATTTCTAAAAAATTTTCTAAAGCAGGTAAGCCTTGCCCTCACGCAAGAGCCAGATATAACGTTCTGTTACAGGATGTGCCAAGCCGATAATTTTTTCAATCGCCAGAGCATAATAATCCAGTTGTACTTGATAGCGCTCTTGCAAAATGGCTGCAATCGTTCTTTCATCCCCGGGTATATAATCGGTTTTATAGTCAATCAGGACGGCTTGCTCATTCTCCATAAACCATAAATCGATCATACCTTGCACGATCGTCGGCTCATTGATTTGGTTTAATATTTCTACTTTTATACTCCGTTCATTCCCTTCAGCCAAAAAGTCCTGTGGCGGGACGGCTAAAGTGAAAGGAATTTCACGATAGATCGGGGCCCCGGTCAGCTCCGCCCTGATCAGCCGCGAACCGAGATCGGACGCAATAAACTGTGCAATAAAAGGATAAGCGTAGGCAATTTGTTTTTGATGCGCTGAAGAAATTTTATGTTGGCTAATCATCTGCTCAATTTGCTTGTCAAAAACTCCCTGCCAGCGTTCTTGTGGCAACTGATAAAATTTTTTAAAATCCAAAAAGTGTAATAAATCATGTACCAAAGTACCGAACTCTGCACCTGAGAGTTCCGCTTTTTGCGTAGTCTGTTCTATTTGCGGTATGCGCAAAGTAAAGCTCATATCCGCCATTCCCCCCGGAAATACAGCTAGCTCCGCTTCCTCCGTTACATTTTGTCTTGCTTTGCTCAATTCAGAAACCGTCAATTTCGCCGGCAATCGGCTCGCTATATCCTGAACAGGAAAATCCTGAATCAGGTTTTTCAGCCGCTCGACAATTTTCTGATTCTTCGAACCGGTCAAGGCAATTTGTTCGGGCAGATGATTTTCTTCCGTATTATTTGCTGCTGCAAGATATTCTTCCTGCTCTTTTATTTCAATTTCTTTTAGTTTTTGTAAAAATTTCTCACCAGGATGTACTGTCATCTTATAGTTTTCAAAATCAATGATTTTATCTTCTGTTAAAGCATATTCTTCTGTGTAAAGCGAGAGGACATCACTGTTTTTCATAGCCAAGTAAGCAATGATAATTTCAAAATAACTTTTTAAATTTTGCATATTAGCAATCGTTAATTTTTCTTTCAAAAGAGCATATAGTTTTTGAAAATCCTGATTTTCTTTCTTTTCGCCGTCTCGATTTGCTAAAACAATGAACTGCTCTTCGGCCCTGGTCATAGCAACATAAAGCAAACGATATTCCTCCGCCCATTCCTGATGAAGGATCTGCTGTTGCTGCCAAAGCAGATTCGGATTGGTATAGATGATTTGCTCGGCAGCGTCCGCGGTATAACTTGCCAAACCCAGACGCGGCTCAAAACTGATCAGAGGATATACATTGCGCGTAAATAATTCATTCCCCGCACCGGCTAAAAAAACCATCGGAAATTCTAAGCCTTTGGACGCATGTATGGTCATAATCGAAACACTGTGTTCGACAGCGGGAGGCGTATCAAAATTTTCCAATTCAATTTTTTGCTCCATGATTTTTCGCAAAAAGAGCATAAACTCATGCAAACCTCCGCCTTGCTCTCGGGAAAATTGCTCGGCCCATTGCTTGAATTTTTCTATGTCTTCCAAGCGTTGATCGGCATAAGGCAAGGCTGCCAAATAGCCCGGATAATCGGCAATAGCAAATATATCATCAAGCAAATCAGATAAACTCAGCCAAAGCGCTTTTTCTCGAAGCTCTGCTAATTGAGCCGTAAATTTTTGCACTTTTTGCCAAATGGGCAGGGTAAATTCTTCCGCCAGATCCGAACCGAAAACCGCTTGCGCCTTTTTTAGAATCTCTATCCGTTCGCTATTTGCGATATAAGCAATTTTCTCATAAAAAAAGTTTAATTCAGGGATGAGCAGGGAACAAAATAATAATTCATCTTCGGAAAAACTGAATCCGAAAAGAGGCGAACGCATAACAGCAGCCAGAGGGATATCTTGTTTTTGATTATCCAATACTTCAATCAGCCGAATCAAAAAGCGTAATTCAGTCGAATCCAAATAAACTTTCGTCTGATTCCCGGAATTCGGAATATGAAAAGCCTGTAAAACAGCCGCGTAAACGGAGCAAATACGATGTGATCTGCCGAGAATCGCAAACTCTTCATATTTTCTGCCTTGCGCAATTTGCTCTTTAATGATTTTGACTGCCTGTAAAGCCTCCATGAGCAAGGCCTGATCCGTTGACGACATCATCTCAACTGATGACAGCTCCTGAAACATTTCCAAACTCTTATGAAAAAGCTCCTGCGAATGAATGAAATATTCGAGCTGGATTTTTTTCTTGCCCACATGTTCTTCATTCAATTCCGTTTTGCCCGGTTTCAAAGCTTGTTTTTCATCATAAGTAATTTCAGCAATCGCTTCCTGCATAAACCAGGCAAACAGCTCATTGATCCCCTGCAAAATAGTTTCGGCGCTGCGGAAATTTTGATTTAACAGGATCGTATAGCCATTCCGTACATTTCCACTCTGTTCTTGGGATAGCTTATTGGGAGATAGTTTATTTTTTTCTGAAAAATCTTCATAAGGAGAAAAAGCAGCTAATTTCTCTCTGAACAGACCGGGATCCGCATGGCGAAAACGATAGATGCTTTGTTTTAAATCGCCTACCATAAAGGTCCTTGGACAATTGATTCTCCGAATGATCGTTTCCTGAATCGGATTCGTATCTTGGTATTCGTCTACATAAATTTCCCGATATTGTTTTTGAACCGCCTCCGCAATGGTTTTTTGATCCAAAAGCTGCAAAGCATAATGTTCCAAATCATTGAAATCAACACAATTATGAGCCGCTTTAATCTGCTGCATACGATTTTCAATCAACAGGACAATTTCGAAGTAGCGCGCTAAGGGCCCAATCATTTTTTGCAGATCATGCTCAATTTCAGAGGTATGTTTCGCAAAAACAGGACAAAGATGCTGCAAAAAATTTCTCTGCGCCACTGTACTGCTCGCTTTAAAATTTTTATTCAATAAAGCGATTACCGGCAAGACATTTTGCTCATATAAAGCCATGAATTCTAATTTTTGTTCTGCATTTTTATGATTGGCGGCCGGTGTCCTCAGACTGATGATTTCGTCTAAATGTTTGGTCTGCTCATAAATCAAATTCCACTGTTCTTTACCTGATAAATCCTGTTCAAAAATCGCAGCAATATTCTGTAATACTTGTTTTTCGCTTGCCATTTGTCCCGGCAATTTAGCGGCTTCTTTTGATTTTATTTTGCCGGAAGCTGCTGTTAGGAAAAAGGCGGTTTGTTCCGCTTCCTGCAAAGCAATCAGGGCCTGGGGCAATTGTTCTTTTAACTGATCAAGATTCTCTTGTAAAACCATGCTCTGGGAAAAATCTGCGGCAATTGTCTGATAATTCCGCAAAGCCTTTTGGATGACCCGAGCAAAATACGCGATACTGCGCAATTGTTTCCAACTCTTTGCCAAATGCTCACGCAATGCCTGATCATCCAAAGATTCTGTAATAACAAACGATAGATTTTCGAAATCCTCAAGCCATTCCTTTTCGCTGATATTTTCTTCTAAAATATTAAATAAAGCTGTTTCCGCACGGCGATCGGGAATGTTCTCGGCAATACTCTGTGATTCGGTCAAAGGATCATTCAATTCGCTCTCCGCCGCTTTTTGATAAATAAAATCCAAAACATCATCCATCGCCTGTTCCAGGTAAATGGCAGAATGGGCTGCGGATAAAATCGAAAAGCCCGGACTCAAAAGCAATTCGCCCGTTTCATCCGTTAAAAAAGCGGCATAATCCCTGATTAAATTTAAGCAAAAAGCATGAATGGTGGATATTTTTGCCAGAGGAAATCTTCTTTTCAAAGAGCGCAGCTTTTCCTGCTGTTCAGGATCCGATGTCGTTTGCAGCGCATCAGAAATTTTACGGTCTATTTTCTGACGCATTTGTAAAGCCGCTTTTTCCGTAAAAGTCATCACCAGAATATTTTCCGGCTGTATTTTATCTGTCATCGTACGCCGAAAAATTCTTTCAATCAAAACAGCCGTTTTACCGGAACCGGCGGCTGCGGAAATTAAAAGGGGCATCGCTTGATCGTATTCAATTGCCTGTAATTGTTCTTTTGTCCAGTCCATGCTTTTTCTCTGTTCTCTTTTCACTGTATTTTACAGATTATTTTCCTTCACAATTAAAGCAAGAATTTCTTCTGCCTTAGCCGGATGTTTTTGTGTTGCCGTTTTCTCGTTATCGCTTTTCTTTTCCACGATTTCCACCGGCTGTAAAATATTTGCCCGCCCGGTCAATAAACGCTGATCCATGCGGCACATCTCCGCATAAGGGCAATAGGCACACGCCACTTCCTCTAAATTCATGGCTTGCGGTCTAGGAGAAATATCTCCACTTTTAATTTTCTTGACGACTTCTTTTGATTTTTTGAGCGTATGTTCGCCGATAGCCTTCAATTCATCCCGATCGGCTTTGACCTGATTGAATAAGTTCTGCGTTTGCAGGCGATTGAGTAAAGTCGACTCCGGTGGAAATAAACTTTTTTTATTCTGTGCCAGACTATTATTAAACATCAAATAACCCATGGTATCGATTTTTTGTGCAGGGTGATTGATTTGCCAGGTTTTTTGATATAAACCTAATTGTAAATCCAAGCCATAATAAATTTTATTAAAGTCCACATTTTTTCTGCCTGTTTTATAATCATAAAGCCTGTATTCATCGCCTTTCAGATCAATGCGATCAATCACTCCCCGTAATTTCCAATCGATCTCACCCTTTGAGAGCCACAGATCCTGATAGGATTCGAGCAGAGTTTGATTGTCATTAAAAGCAGGAAAATTCCATTCAAAATAGGTCGGCACGAATTGTTGATCGGACAATAGCTTGGCGTTAAAGAGCAAAGCAGATCTGACA
The DNA here is from genome assembly GCA_964345335.1 of uncultured Mageeibacillus sp. Lineage (GTDB taxonomy): Bacteria > Bacillota > Clostridia > Saccharofermentanales > DTU023 > UBA5436. Next base: position 8,402 of record CAYFQU010000036.1, read on the forward strand.
TTTCGTTTAATTCTTTTGCCATATTTCGCATAGATAATAAAATCACCATAACTGTTAACGCCGGACAGCTCTATGCCCTTCTGATATAAATCCTGATAAAAATCCAAACCTTGAATTTGTCCAAACCAATGCGCAAAAATGTCATCTTGTTCCGCAGCAGATTTTGAATTTGCCAAGCGCAGATTTAATTCACGCAAAGCCATTTCCATCATGGCATGAATCAATGTACCCCGATCTCTTTGATCGACATCCCAGACCGGTCTTTCTCTTAAATGCAATAAATGATTGCCGAAATATTGATAAGGACATTTTTGATAGTTCTCCAAACTGCTCGCCGAAATATAATGTCGCTTTTGTAAAGCTAATTTTTTCAGCGCAGGATTTAAAAAGATGAGAGGTCGTATTCCGACAAGCGGATCTTTTTCCATTGCTGAAATTTGCCTCTTTTCCGCTTGTAAAGCTAAACCCCAATAGGTCATTTCTCTTGCCAGGCAATTTGTTTGCTCTTTCGGTACAGAAAAAAACCATTGATTCTGTTTTTTTCTTGCATTTTTTTGTAGGGCGCTATATTGCTGATTCGCCTTGAAATAACGCTGAGCCCTTCGCTCGGTCAGCCAGCGCTGATCCGGAAAAAGCACATCCCCCAAAGTGATACTCGACATTTGCAAAGCCTTGGCGAAGGTAGATTGATTCTCCAGCTCCTGATTGAGCAAGCGGAAAATATTCGCCCATTCCGAGGCATCAATACTCGGTGTAGAGAGATATGTTTTTTCTCTTGCAGCCCCCAGTAAAGCCGCGCTGCTGACCTGGGCGGCAATGATTTGATTCGCTTGATAATCAGGTAGACTCTTATTTGCCTGTGCTTCAATCCAATCCAATTCGATTTTTTTCAAAAAACCTTCCTGTGCCTGCATCGCCGGAAAAGTTTCTTGTGCTGTACCCGTGATAAATAAAACCTTGCAATCATAGTACATCATATCTTTGATGGAACCGATGCGGACTTTGTCCAAACCGATCGGAATAGAGCCGGGGATTTGACCTGATAAAGCACCGAGTAAAATTTCCCCGAAAGCTTTTTGGGAAATGCTTTGCTCGGCAAAAACGCTGCGCATTTCTTCCAGAGCTTGTAGAATCATTTCCCATGTCCTAGCTAAAGATAAAGCAAGATTATCTTCTCCCTGCTCGCGTAAGACGGTGATTTTTTCCGCAACGAGATCTCTGAAAGACTCAGCAGCAAGCAAGCGCAACAGAACATTTGCCTTTTCTGATGCTTTGCGCTTTTGCCGAATGTCCTGAACAGCTGCAAAGAGCGGTTCCAAATATTTTTCTCTAAATTCCAGCAGCCATTTTAGGTTCACTTCATCTTTCACCCGTTTTTTTATTTGTTCTGTTTTGAGTGAATAATGCAAACCGTATTGCAAACAAATATTTTCAAATTGATCGATTTCTTCCAATGCGGCATATGAAAAACCGCTGCGCAGAAAAGACAGCACCTCCGGAAATCGCAAATCACCGCCGCTCAGTCGCAAAAAATATTCCAAACAATGATAAAGAGGAGATTGTTGCAAAGGCAATCGTTCTGTTAAATAAGTCGGAATATTGAATTCCCTGGAGAATGTTTTTGCCAAATGAATTTCTTTGGCCTCATTACAATAAGCAATCCCGATATCTTTTCTTTGATAATGTTCCTCCCGAATCAGCCTTTTGATTTCACCGGCAATAAAAGCCCATTCCTGTCGGGAATCTTCCGCTTTAATCAATTGCACCTGTGCCAAATCTTTCTCCCGGCCAATGTTTTCTCCAGGCTGAATGCGATTCGTTAAGAAGGATTTCTGCAAAGCTTTTTGCTCCGGCAAAAGCTGATCCGGCAAAGTTTGCAATTCAAAATCCGGCAAAATTTTTACTAATTGCTGATAAGATTGATGGCCCGGCTCAAATAATTCCCGCTCCAGATAATTTTTGCTGAGCGGATTGGCATAAACAGTTATTTTCAACTGTTTAACAAGCTGTGAAAGCAATTGAATCATCTTTAATTCTTGTTGATTAAAGGTACGGATATCCGCATAACCGCTGATCCAAATTCTGGCTTGTTTTAAAAACTGAACTTCTTTTGCATCAGCCAGCAGCAAATTCGCGAGGCGGTCCAAATCGTCCTGATCATCTTTGACCAGACGCTCTGACAGCTCCGTCTCATATAAGTTTTTTAAAACAGAAAAATCCTGTAATTTATCTTTGGTCAAAGAAGGCGGAGCCGAGTTCACCAAATTTTCCAAAACTTCACTGTTCAGATCATATTTTTTGAAATCCGCCAGCACTTTTTCCAATTCGACGGTATAACCCGGTTTGCCGACAAAACGCTGAAATCTTTTGAACCGATCCGGATGATCATAAATAATTTTTTGAATCAACAGTGTTTTGCCTAGCGGAGATAGCACTTGCTCCGTCAAACCGCCGGCTATCGAAAAAATACGGTGGGCAAAGCGTTTAAAGGAAACAACCTCAGCCAGCATCAAGCCGTTGACATCATAATGATTCAAATATCGACGTTCAATATCCGCTTTTAAAGCTTCCGGAACCAGGATAAAAGAACGCTCCTTCAAGCGATCCTGTACGCTTTTTGAATGTTCCGCCAATTCAGTCAAACAGTGATCAATTAAAGCCAAAGGTTGATTGCCGGCAATGATAAATGTATTTGTCATGATTGTTTCTTTTTGTCGGCTCAGCCGGAAATAGCATAGCAGGCTTTACCGACTGATCTTTTATTAAATATGTTCCGCATTAAAGATTTCCGACTCTCCGAAATCCACTTCCGAAGCTGCCCAGGTCGCTACTTCACTTAATGCCGGATGAATCGTCATAGAATAATTTAAGGCTTCCACTTTATTGGGATCTAAATAGCGTTTCTTCAGCTCTGCCCTTTCCCTTTTCGTTTCAGGTGAAGCAATGCCTTCCTCTATGATCTCATAGGTGTATTCACCAGAATTCATTAAATTGGCATAAATTTGAGCGAGCACTGAAGCTTCCGCACCGACAATCTGTACACCGATGATTCTTCTGGTCTTTTTATCCGCCATCACTTTGACAAATTGTTTTTCTTCATCTTCCGGATATCCCATGGCAAAGGTCTTGCTGACATCACTATAATACATTTCGCCTACAGCAATATCATATTCTTTAGCCTGAATCATTCTGGAATTCAGGCCGACAGACGCCAATTGAGGATGCGTAAAGACAGCAGCCGGCACGACGTCATAACGTGCTCTTCTTCTTGGAGGAAGCTTATTCCCATTGGTATTTAAAGTTCTTTCATAGAGATTAAAAGCAACAATTTCTGCTTCATAATTGGCTACATGGCGTAATTGGAATTTACCGTTTGCATCTCCGATACAATAAACATTTTCCGCTGATGTTTCGAGGAATTCATTGGTTCTGATCCAACCTCTTTGATCTGTTTGAATACCCGCTTTTTCCACTTGTAGATTTTTGCTGTTGGACTCCAAACCGATCGCAATCATCAATTTTTCTGCATGCAACATCGTTTGCTCACCGGTTTTAATGTTTTCCACCTTCATGTTCAGGAGCTTTTCACCTTGTTCGATCTCCAACATTTCGGTAGCCAAATAAAGCTCGATATGCTCCGCTTTGAATTCATCTTTCAATACTTGAACGACATCATCATCAAAAGTCGGCAACAATCTCGGATTATGCTGAATAATGGTGACTTTTGTCCCGAGATTGGCAAAGAAATTGGCAAACTCCGCAGCGATCACACCTCCGCCCAAAATGGCCAAACTCTCATACGGTTTTTCGGGGAGCTTTTCACCGAAAAAGGTTTCCGAAGTGATATAGTCTATTTGCTCAAGTCCCTTGACTGGCGGAATTCTGGTCTTAGCACCATTTGCCAAAAGAATCACTTCACCATAGATTTCCTCAGACAATTCGCCGTTTTCATCTTTGACCTGCAGAGTTCTTTTGCCTGTAAAAAAGCCCTCGCCCTGGTAGATATCAACGTTTTCTTCCGCTTGATAGGCTTGCAGGACTTCAGCGGAATGACTTGTGATATAGTTCCACATGCGCTTTTTGAGATTGTCATAATTAATTTCGACATCTCCTTTAAAAATTCCGTTCGCCTTCATGCGCTCAAAATCTTTTTTATAATCGATCGGAGTTAATAATGTTTTCGTCGGAATACATCCACGATTTAAGCAGGTTCCCCCGAATTTACCTTTTTCAATAATTGCCACCGTTTTGCCGGCATCAATAGCGGCATCCGTCACAATATTCGCAGCACCTGTACCAACGACTACATAATCATATTTTTTCATCTCACACCTCCACTATGCATTTCCTTTATTATAAAAAATATAGTGTAAGAAACAAACTCTTACACTATATTTCGGCTTTTCTGTATCAAATTAGACAAGTACCATTTTATGAAAGAGCTAAGCAAGGTAGCAGGCTACGAGCCAACGTACAGTAACCTCCTACATGATGCTGTCTACAGTTTTGATCGAAAGAAGATACAGGACATATTAGAGATCTTTGTAACCAGTGTTTTTCAAAGAAGTAAGCGGGATGCCTTATA
>CAYFQU010000037.1:0-12876 GCA_964345335.1 uncultured Mageeibacillus sp.
GTCAAAATTTCCGGGGCTACGGTGCACTGGGTTAATGAAATTTGTGACGGTGGGGAAATTATCGCTCAGGATACAGTGCCGGTTTATTCCGAAGATACGCCGGAAATTTTACAAAAAAGAATTTTGAACCAAGTGGAACATCGCTTATATCCGAAAGTGATACAAGAGATATGCCGGCAGAGAAATGAGGAGGCAAAATGAGTTCATTATCATTAGTTGATTATTTATCACAAAAAAAATATCCGGGTCGGACAATAGCAGTTTATACAGATTTACAATCAGAATATTTGCATATTCTTTATTTTATCATGGGCAGAAGCGCCAATAGTCAAAATCGAATTTTTGTTTATGAGAATGGGCAAGTACATACGGAGGCTTTTGATAAGGCGAAATTAGAGGATCCCAGTTTAATCATCTATCCTGTCTATAAAGCCTATGAAGGTACACATATCGTGACGAACGGAGATCAAACAGAAACTGTTTTCCAAGGTTTGAAACAGGGAATTGATCCGGAAAAAGCATTGCTCAGTCGGGATTTTGAGCCGGACGCTCCCAATTTTACGCCGCGCATCAGCTCATTTTTTTTAGGTGATCAATATACTCTTAACATCATCAAGTCCTGTGATGCAAAAGGTTCGGCTTCTTTGCATTTTAATTTTCGCTATCCTCTGCAAAAGGGAATCGGGCATTGTATACATACCTATGTCGATGATGCCGAGCCTTTGCCAAGTTTTCAGGGCGAGCCTTTTACTTTTAAATACGAAGATCAATTGGCTGAAAAAGTTTGGCGGCATATTCATCCGGAATACAAAATTTCACTTTTGCATTTAATTATTAAAATCGAAGATAAAATGTTAACTGATTATCAAATCTTTAATAAACATGAAATGGAATAGAGGCGTATATGAAAGAATTTATTTTAAAGTATGGCAATAATCCGAATCAAAAACCTGCCAGAATATACATGGCAAATCAGCAGGATTTGCCTTTGGAAGTACTCAACGGCAGACCGGGATATATCAATTTACTTGATGCGTTAAATGCCTGGCAATTGGTCAAAGAATTAAAACAGGCAACCGATATGCCGGCAGCAACCTCTTTCAAACATGTTTCTCCTACTTCCGCGGCGATTGGCAGGCCTTTATCAGATACGCTGAAAAAAGCATGTTTTGCAGATGATATAGAAGGTTTAGAACAATCCGCTTTAGCCTGTGCTTATGTCAGAGCCAGAGGGACCGATCGCCTGAGTTCTTTTGGTGATTTTGTCGCGTTAAGCGATAAATGTGATGTGCTGACGGCGAAATGCATCAAAAGAGAAGTTTCCGACGGGATTATAGCACCGGATTATGAGCCGGAAGCTCTGGAGATTTTAAAGAGCAAACGGAAAGGAACATTTACGATTTTAAAAATAGATCCTGACTATGAGCCGGCAGAGATGGAAGAAAAGCAGGTTTTCGGCATTACTTTCAGCCAAAAAAGAAATTTCGTTCAAATTGATCAAAGTTTATTAGAAAATATTGTGACAAAAAATAAAAACTTACCGGAAGAAGTGAAACAGGATTTATTGATCGGTTTAGTTACTTTGAAATATACACAGTCCAATTCTGTTTGTTATTCCTATGATGGACAGGCTATCGGTGTTGGAGCCGGTCAACAATCCAGAATTCATTGTACCAGACTGGCTGGAAATAAAGCGGATACCTGGTTTTTGCGTCAGCATCCTCAGGTTTTGGCTTTGCCGTTCAAAGATGATTTTCACCGGGCCGAGAGAGATAATGTGATTGACGGTTATATCAATCAAAATGAAGAAGATGTCTGTGCCGAAGGAAATTGGCAAAAGTATTTTACCCGAAGGCCGGAACCTTTGACAGCGGCTCAAAAAGCAGATTACTTGGCAGGGATAGATCATGTCAGTTTAAGTTCGGATGCCTTTTTCCCGTTCAAAGATAATATACAAAGAGCCATGAAAAGCGGTGTAAAATATATCGTACAACCCGGCGGATCCATTCGCGATGATTTGGTTATTGCGGAATGTGATGCTCATGATTTGCTGATGATCTGTAATGGAGTTCGTTTATTCCATCATTGATCTGATTTGGGAGGTTTTATGAAAGTATTGGTAATCGGCGGAGGCGGCAGAGAATATGCCATTTGCCAGCGCTTGAAAAAAGATAACCCCGAGTTAGACTTATATTGTTTACCGGGCAATGACGCGATGGATTTTGTGACCTGTGTATCGCAAATTAAAGCGGATGAAATCAGCAAAATCGTAGATTTCGCAGTAACATCTGACATTGATTATTGTGTCGTCACGCCGGATGATCCTTTGGCTTTAGGTTTGGTGGACAGATTGAATGAACAGGGAATTGCCTGCTTTGGCCCTGCGCAGGCGGCGGCTCAATTGGAGAGCAGCAAAGCTTTCGCTAAGGAATTTATGCAAAAATATCAGATCCCGACGGCTGCCTATCAAAGCTTTACAAATGAGGAAGAGGCGGTCGCTTATTGTGCCGATCATCGTTATCCTTTGGTGATTAAAGCGGACGGTTTAGCTTTGGGCAAAGGAGTGGAAATCGTACAAGATTTTCCTGCGGCAAAAGCCGTTTTAGAAGATTTCATGCTGCATGCCAAACATGGCAAAAGCTCGCAAAGAGTCGTGATTGAAGAGTATTTAGAAGGGCCTGAAATCTCGGTTTTATCTTTCTGCGATTCAAAGACAATCTTGCCTTTGACTTCCAGTATGGATCATAAAAGAGCTTATGCAGGCGATTTAGGACCCAATACCGGCGGTATGGGTGTGATTGCCCCTAATCCAATATATACCGCAGAGATTGCGGAAGAATTTAATCAGAAAATTTTACAGCCGACGTTACAAGGCTTACAGGCGGAAAATTTAGATTTCCGTGGTTGTCTATATTTCGGCTTGATGCTCACGAAAGACGGCTTGAAAGTGATTGAATATAATGCCCGTTTCGGTGATCCGGAGACACAGGCTGTTTTACCCTTACTGCAAAATAATCTTTTTGAAGTTTTTCAGGCAACCACAGAACAAAGACTTGCCGATTTGAGATTGAACTTTCAAGGGGATCATGTTTGCTGTGTTGTGTTGGCTTGTGAAGGCTATCCGGTTCAGCCTCTGAAGAATAATGTGATTCAATATTCCGAAGAAATCAAAGAGCATTTGATTTTTGCCGGGGTGAAGAAGGAACAACAGAACTTGTTATCAGCCGGCGGCAGAGTTTTGAATGTATTGGGATTCGGCAAAACATTAGAAAAAGCAATTGAACAGGCTTATGCTAATGTCAAAAAAGTTCATTTCGAACATAGTTATTATCGTGACGATATCGGTCAAAAGGCTTTACAATTAGGAGGATAATATGATTTATAGGATTTTTGTAGAAAGCAAACCGGGTATTGATTCTGCTAATGAAAATTTATTAAATCAAATTCATGATTTTTTAAATATAAAAAGTGTGAGTTCTCTGCGCATTATCAAACGTTATGATGTGGAGAACATTTCTGAAGAAGTTTTTCAAAAAGCTGTCAAGAATGTTTTTTCCGAACCTCCTGTCGATGATACGTTTACTGAAATATCGATCGCGGAAGATGAAATTGCTTTTGCGGTCAGCTATTTACCGGGGCAATTTGACCAAAGAGCGGACAGTGCGGCGGTTTGTATACAGATGTTAGCCTGTGTCGAAAAACCTCTTGTACAATATGCTACCGTTTATATTCTGAAAGGCCGGGAGATCAAGCCGGAAGAAATTGATAAAATCAAAGATTATTTAATCAATCCGGTCGATTCACATGAAGTGAGTTTGGGCATTCCGGACAGTTTATCACTGAAAATCAGTCCTGTATCGGCTATTCCTGAAATAGCGGGCTTTATCGACTTTTCAGAAGAGCAATTAGAGCATTATTTGGAAGAAAATCAATGTGCGATGGATCTGGCCGATTTACAATTGGTGCAAAACTATTTTATTGACCAAAAGCGTAATCCGACCGAAACAGAATTAAAAGTGATCGATACATATTGGTCCGATCATTGCCGTCATACAACATTCAATACTGAATTGAAAGAGATCGACATTCAGGATGAGCGAGTTGCTAAAACCTATCAGAACTATTTGCAGATCAAAGAAAAAGTTGCCCCCGATAAACCGATTACTCTGATGAATATGGCGACGATTGGGATGAAATATTTAAAAAGCCAGGGCAAATTACAGCAATTGGATGAAAGTGATGAAATCAATGCCTGTACCATTAAGGTGAAGGTCGATGTAGACGGGCAAAAGGAGGATTGGCTGTTACTCTTCAAGAATGAAACGCATAATCATCCCACGGAAATTGAACCGTTTGGCGGAGCCGCTACCTGCATCGGTGGAGCGATCAGAGATCCGCTTTCAGGCAGAAGTTATGTCTATGCAGCGATGCGTGTCACCGGTGCGGCGAATCCTTTGGAGCCGAGCAAGAATACTTTGCCCGGTAAATTACCACAGAGAAAAATTGTTAAAACCGCAGCGGACGGTTATTCTTCTTATGGCAATCAAATCGGCTTGGCAACCTCTTTAGTTGATGAATTTTATCATCCATCCTATGTAGCGAAAAGGCTGGAAATCGGTGCCGTAGTCGGCGCGGCTAAAGCTGAATATGTAAAAAGAGAAAAGCCGCAGGCCGGTGATTTGATTCTCCTGATCGGCGGCAGAACCGGACGCGACGGTATCGGCGGCGCGACAGGCTCTTCGAGATCACATGATATGCAATCAGTTAGCGAATGCGGAGCACAAGTACAAAAAGGCAATGCCCTGGAAGAAAGAAAATTACAGCGATTATTCCGAAATCCTTCTCTCAGCTCAAAGATAAAAAAATGTAATGATTTCGGTGCTGGCGGTGTTTGTGTGGCTGTCGGTGAATTAGCGGATGGATTAACCATAACCCTGGATCAGGTTAAAAAGAAATATGAAGGTTTGAATGCCACTGAATTGGCGATCAGCGAATCTCAAGAAAGAATGGCAGTTGTCATTGATGCGCGGGATTTAGAATTTTTCCAAAATGAATGTGCCAAAGAAAATATTGAAGCATCGGTAGTTGCCGAGGTTACGGCAGAACCTGTTTTGAGAATGTCCTTTCAAGGTCAGGAAGTGGTCAATATTGACAGAGCCTTTTTAGATACGAACGGTGCGGAGAAAGAGGCGAAGGCGATTGTCAAACAAGCAGAGCAAAATCCTATCTCTCAAGTGGTTCCGTTTAAAATGGCTTTAATGAATTTGGTGCAAGATTTAAATCATTGCAGCAAACAAGGTCTTATTGAACAATTTGACTCAACTGTCGGAGCTTATTCCGTCTGTATGCCTTTGGGCGGGAAATATCAAAAGACGCCGATGCAATCGATGGTTAACAAAATTCCTGTCGAATATCAGGAAACAGAGACCTGTTCAGTGATGGCCTACGGTTTTAATCCGCAGCTTGCAGCCGAAGATCCTTATCAAAGTGCCTATGAAGCCGTGATTGACAGCGTGTGCAAAATTGTTGCCAACGGCTGCGATCCGGAACAAATTCATTTGACTTTCCAAGAATATTTTCCGTCTTTGAAAGAAGATCCGGAAAAATGGGGGCTGCCGGTAGCCAGCTTAATGGGAGCTTTACAGGCTCAGCTAGACTGTGAAGCGGCGGCGATTGGCGGCAAAGACTCAATGAGCGGAACTTTTGAACAAATTGAGGTTATTCCGACCTTGGTTAGTTTTGCGATTAGCCTAGCGCATACCAAACAGGTGATTACACCTGAATTTAAGCGAATAGGAAGTCAGCTTTATCTTTTGCAAACAGAAAAAATTTCCAAAGATTATCTGGGGAAAATTGCCGCTCTGATCCATGATAAAAAAATCTGCAGTGCATATAGTTTAACCGGTTCCTCAATCGCCGAAGCTGTCTTTAAAATGAGTCTTGGCAATCGAATCGGTGCTAAATTAAAGGATGAGCTTAAAACACAAGCCTTATTTGCCAATGTATTGAACGGATTTTTAGTAGAGATACCGGAAGCCATAGACCCGTCTTTATTGGCTGCGTTAAATGCCGCACTTATCGGTGAAACGATCGCCGAATATTGCATTGACTATCAAGCGGAAAACATTGATTTATCAGCAGTACAAGAAGCTTATGAAGCTGTTCTGGAACCGGTATATCCAACACAAGCCAAACATGAAAGCAAAACAATTCCGACATTTGCTGAGCAGACGGGCAAACCTGTTTACAGTAGGGAAAAAGTCATGAAGCCCAAAGTATTAATTCCTGTATTCCCGGGCACCAACTGTGAAGTGGAAACGGAAAGAGCCTGGAGAAAAGCCGGAGCGGATACGGAAATTTTCCTGGTACGCAATTTAAGTGTTTCCGATATAGAAAAAAGCATGGACGACTTTGCGGAAAAACTTTATGAGGCGCAAATACTGTTTATACCGGGCGGCTTTTCCGGAGCTGATGAACCGGACGGCAGTGCGAAATTCATCACTTCCTTTATGCGTAATCATAAAGTAGCACAGGCGATTGAAGATCTCTTGGAAGAGAGAGAGGGCTTAATCGGCGGTATCTGTAACGGTTTCCAGGCTTTGATTAAATTAGGGTTATTACCCTATGGGAAAATAATCGAACCGCATCAGACGATGCCGACTTTAACCTTAAATACCATCAAGCGCCATCAATCGAAGATTTCCCGTATTCGTGTTTGTAATACAGGCAGTCCTTGGCTCAGCAAAACAAACATCGGTGAAGTATACCATGTACCGATTTCACATGGCGAAGGCAGGATTATCGGTGAGATTGAACCGAAAAATATTGCGACACAATATGTCGATTTAGAGGGAAATCCTTCCAATGAGATTGAATATTGCCCGAATAATTCACATTGGGCGATAGAGGGGCTCATTTCAGACAATGGACGTGTCTTTGGCAAAATGGGACATAGCGAAAGAATAGGTGAAGATCTGTATCAAAATGTTCCTGGAAATTATGATATGAAGATTTTTGAGTCAGCTGTTGAATACTTTCAAAAATAGAAAAGTGGATTGTTGAGAAAAACAGTAAGTTTCCATTGTACTTTTTCAAAATTCCTCATTGCTCAATCGGTTTTCTATATTCCTCGTTCGAAGCTTGATTTTTCATCTGATTTCAGCGGGGAGTATTCCGGCAATGGGGAATCTTTATAACCTTACCTTACTTTTCTGAAAATGACGATATTTTTTATTGTTTCATTGAATGATTACAAGAGCTCTTTACTTTTTGTGGCATTTATCATTGTATTGGTAGTAACAGAATAGTTTTTAAATTTTAAAGACTTATGGGCTAAACGCTTGAAGAAAGTCGGATTATAGTGTTAAAGATATGACCCGGCAAACACTGGACAAATCTGTCCAGTCATTTAGAGAAGACTTTTATGACTTCCTCGGTTTATGTCCTGTTGTTTTTTTCAAAAAAAAGTATTTTGAGATTAAAGGAGGAATCTCAATGGATAATGAGACTTTAGAAAAAATGGTAGAGTATTCTGATGAATTATTGAAAAAGTATAAGAATTTAACACATGTTTTAATGTGGATAGGTTTTATCGGAGTTGTGATCAGCACAATAATAAGCAGAAGTAATATAGAAGAAATGCCTTTTATTGATTTTATTTCAGGTCTGGGCACCGGTCTTGCCTTAGGTACTCTCTTAGTCGGTATCCTATATACGAGTAAGTACTTTGACAAAGTTGTGAACTATAAAGAAAGATATCTTGCAAGAAAAAATAAAACTTAATAAGATACTGCAGCATTTTTGAGAGAGCATATTGCTCTGATAGCTTTGACGGTATTTGTTCTATAACCCCTGATCTTGCTTAATAGGAATAGATTATCTGCCTTTACAATAAGTCAGACAAGCTTATTCCTAAAGCGAACAATTAGCCCTGTCTTTGCCGGCAGAGTGATTATTAGTTATACTTAATTAGTAACTTTTAACAAAATGACAAGGAGTTAGCAATGAAGAAATATTTGATTTATGCAATGCAAGGCGAAGAAATGTGTTTTATGCATGTTCTTATGAATGCACTCGATCTTAATCAAGCAGGTCATGAAGTAAAAATTATTTTCGAAGGTGCATCCGTTAAATTAGCTCCGGTACTTGAGCGGAAAAAGCATGTTTTATACGTGCAAGCGAAAGAGAAGGATTTAATTGCCGGGGTTTGTAAAGCGTGTTCCTCCTCCCTTTCTGTTATGGAGGAAGTGGAAAAAACCGGTTTACCTCTCTTAGACGATATGAATGGTCATGCAGGTATAAGGCCTTTTGTGGAAGAAGGATACGAAGTGATTGTTTTTTAATGAGATAAAGATAAAAACCGCAGGAGCTGATTAAGACCTGCGGTTTTTGCTAAACTTGAGTGTATAGATTGGAAAAGAATTATCTTTCAGACATGAGAGTTTTAATCTCCTCTTCATTGATGCCGACCATGGCTTCACCTAGATTTTTAGAAACTTCGGCCAGAATTTCCGGCTGATCATAGTTTTCTACTGCTTTTACGATAGCTTTGGCTCTTTTTTCCGGGTTACCGGATTTAAAGATACCACTGCCTACAAAAACACCTTCAGCACCTAGTTGACGCATGAGAGCAGCATCGGCAGGGGTGGCAACACCGCCGGCGGAGAAGTTGAGCACGGGCAACTTGCCATGATCATGTACATATTTTAGTAAATCATACGACACTTCTAATTCTTTGGCACAGTTGTAGAGCTCATCCTCTCGTTTTGCTTTGATTTCAGCGATCTGCCTTTGAATTGTTCGCATATGGGTTACGGCCTGAACTACGTCGCCTGTACCGGCTTCACCTTTGGTTCTGATCATGGCGGCACCTTCGGCGATCCTTCTCAGAGCTTCGCCTAGGTTGCGGCAGCCACAGACAAAAGGGGTTTTAAATTTCAGTTTGTCTATATGGTATACATCATCGGCTTGGGAGAGAACTTCGGATTCATCGATGTAATCTATACCGATCGATTCTAAAATTTGTGCCTCGACAAAATGTCCGATTCTTACTTTTGCCATCACCGGAATGGAAACTGCATCCATAATTTCCTGAATCATCGCGGGATCGCTCATGCGTGAAACGCCGCCTGCGGCTCGAATATCCGCCGGTATTCTTTCTAAAGCCATAACGGCGACAGCACCGGAAGCTTCAGCGATCTTAGCTTGCTCAGGTGTGGTTACATCCATGATAACGCCACCGAAAAGTTTCTGATGTACTTCATCTCTTGTGTATTTAGACATTCAATAACCTCCAAAATATTTTATTTTTTCCTTAATTAATCTTAACTTTAATGGCATATTGGTACCATTGTAAGAACCAAAATATATATTTTAAATGGATACAAAATTTTTATAGGTACATGGCATGGAAACTATTTGTTTTACACAGAATGAAAAACTTTATATTCAAATTTATAACTATTTTGTCAATGAGATTGAAGTTAAGAGGATTCGGTCCGGAGAAAAATTCCCTTCTACAAGAAAATTGGCTGATCACTTGGGGGTAAGTTTAAATACGGTAAAGACGGCTTATGAAATGCTTCTGGATGAGGGATATATCATTTCAAAAGAAAGATCCGGCTATTATGTAGATAAAATTCTATCCGAGAATTTTCCTGACTTGGATCGGGAAGTGCAAGATTTTCTTCCCCCGTCGGAAAAGCAGTATAAATATAATTTTAAATATTCGCTTATAGATCATTCTAAAATTCCTGTTTCTGTCATTAAAAAATGTACTCAAACGGCAGTGGCTCAATCTATACAGGCAATTGATCCCCCTGATGAAGGTATTTGGGAGTTACGCGAGGAAATCGCAAAATATTTAAAAGAAAGGCGAGGGGTATACACATCTCCCCAAAATATAATTGTGACAAGTGGTTTTGAAGATCATCTCTTTATCCTGAGTTCACTCTTGCAAAATCCCATCTTCGCTTTGGAAAGTCCTGGCTATACAAAATTGAGTTTTATTCTTGATTCTCTTGGTCAGAAATACATTCATGTACCCATCGATCAATATGGATTTTCTGTAAAAGATTTAGAAAAAACAGCGGCAAATGTTGTTATCACGAGTCCTAACTATCAATTCCCAACTGGTATGATCATGGGTATCAGAAGAAGGCAAAGACTGCTTAATTGGGCTCAGGAAAAAACGGGGAGATATATCGTTGAGGACGACTATAATAGCGATTTTAAGTATACGGGTCGGCCAATTCCTGCCCTCAAAAGCATGGCTAAAAGTGACTCTGCCATTCTATCGGGTTCATTCTCTCAGTCGATTGGTAAATTTCTCGGAATCTCTTATCTGGTACTGCCGGATAAACTTTTACATGCCAAAAATAGAGCTCAATTTCCCCTGCAGCAAGTATCTCCATTTTTACAATATACCCTTAAAGAATTTCTTGTTCGAGGAGATTTTGAGAAACATCTAAATCGCATGAACACACTTTATAGCCGAAAAAGAAAGAAGTTTTTAAAGGCATTAAAGCAAGAAAAAAATGTAGAGGTCTCCGGTTCCGATGCCGGACTTCACATCATTGTCAAATTAAATGCAGAGTATTATGAGCTTGAGCATTTTGCAGAAATAATGGAAGACCGGCAAATCTATGCGGAAAAGGTCAAAAACTACGCCCAAGGGCCTTGGCCGGAAAATGAAATTATTTTAGGTTTTGGTGGTATCAAAGAAGAAGAGATTGAGGAAGCGGTAAGATATTTTTTCCAAGTTTTACGAAAAGAGAAACTCAGGACTTGAATACTGAAACGACTTGTTAGGAGAGCGCAAGAAGCTTCCTTGCTTTCGCTTAATTGTATTGTTTATTCACCTAATTCTGATTGAAATTGATAATCTCATCTTCTTCTATGCGCATTAATTGTTTGCGATCGAGGATACGATAGGTTCCTCTTTTTTCTTTTTTTAATATTTCAGCATCACAGAAAAGCTTGAGGGTTCGCAGGAGATGACGATAGCTAGTTCCTAGCAAATTAGCGGTCAAGGTAAGATTTCGTTGAAAGAGATTGTCTTTTTCCATTTTCAGAATGAAATTAGCCAGCCGGGTCTGAAGTGGCTCGAACTGACGACTGTTTTCACGAATATGTTTGGCTAAATATGCAACAGCAAAGCGGAGAAATTTTACATCTTCTAATAAGATATTCCGATATTCTTCCATAGGAATTGCAATGAAGAGACTGGGAGTCAGTGTCTGAATGTCATTAATAGCCTCACTTCCCCAGATTACAGCAACCAATCCCATAATATCGACAGGGCGGAAATAGCGTTCGCAGTGAATCTGATCTTCGGCAGTTAAGGTGAAGGCAATACATTCACCCTCGACCAGGATTAGAAAGTCATTACTTTTTTCATGGGTTTGGATGATCGTTTCATTGATATCATAGGCAACTAAGTGAGCAGCTTTTTCCAGATCAAAAGAAAAAATCTGCTGGAGCTGATATTGGTCGATATATTTTTTTAACTTTTGCGGTTGATCGATGCGACGCATAAAATTTCTTCCTTCAACGAGTTGCTGCGAACGGTATATTTACGATTTGATCAGTTGAAAACGAGTTCTCCATAATCGATAAATATTCAGTTCTGATTTAATCTTATTTTAAGCTCTTTGAATAAAAATTATCAAGCAAATTCATTATTTTGGCAATAAAAACATGAATGTTAATATTGCTTAAATATTAATAATCATGCAGGATTATATGAAAATATTCAATAAAGTGACTTATGTCATTTACAGGTGATTTTCAAATCGGTATGCTAACGATAATTTATTTTTGGATCTTGTCCGATAGGGATGAAGAAGTACATGGTTTAATCACGAGAGATTTACTGCGATCTTATCCCCAACAGTAGCGTTTTTATTATAAATAAAAATTTTTACCTTTACCGGATAGATTGGATAAAAAAGAATAACCGATAATGTTACAAGGAGGGTGAAGTGTCTGCAATCATAGAATTTAAAAACTTTAGTATGGGTTTTCAGGACGATGACGGACAGGTGTTTAATCTGTTGGATAAAATTTCCTTCCGTGTTGAACAAGGGAAAGCTCTGGGTGTTGTCGGAGAGTCAGGCTGTGGAAAAAGCATGACCAGTTTATCCTTAATGAGACTTTTGCCGGAGGCTGCGGTGATCCAAGGCGGGGAGATTCTCCTCGAAGGAAAAAACATCTTGGATTTGCCTGAGGATGAGATGCAGCGTATTCGCGGTAATAAGGTATCCATGATCTTTCAGGAGCCTATGACTGCTCTGAACCCGGTTCTAACAATCGGTGAGCAGATCGGAGAAAGTCTATTTCTTCATCATCCAGACATAAAGGCGGAAGAAATTCGCAATGAGGTTCTTCGGGTTCTGAATTCCGTGGGGATTTCTAATCCCGAAACAAGAATTAATCAGTATCCGCATGAGTTTAGCGGCGGGATGCGGCAGAGAGCGATGATCGCGATGGCTATTATCAATCATCCCATGCTTCTCATTGCTGATGAACCGACAACATCTTTAGATGTGACGATTCAGGCTCAGATTCTCGATTTGATGAAAGTTTTGAAGGGAGATTCCGGCAGTTTGCTCCTTATTACCCATAATTTGGGAATTGTTGCGGAAATCTGTGAAGAGGTTGTCGTCATGTATGCCGGACGCACGGTTGAGCGAGGAACTCTGGAAACTATTTTCAACCGGCCCAGCCATCCTTACACCATAGGGCTGATGTCTTCTGTTCCGACCATGAAAAGCGAAAAGAAACCTCTGCCAACTATAACCGGTAATGTTCCGACTATCTATGACTATCCGCCGGGATGTCGATTCTGTGACCGGTGCAACCGGAGATTAGCCCGTT
>CAYFQU010000038.1:0-11769 GCA_964345335.1 uncultured Mageeibacillus sp.
ACACGATTATAGAGGCCGGAGTGGATATGGCGAATGTGAATACGATTATTGGTGAAAATGCGGATCGGCTCGGTCTGGCTCAGCTTTATCAGATCAGAGGGCGGGTCGGCCGCTCTGAAAAACAAGCCTATGCCTATATCACCTATGATCCGCAGAAAATTTTAAAGGAAGAAGCGACGAAACGCTTGACGGCGATCCGCGACTATACGGAATTAGGTTCCGGTTTTAAAATTGCCTTAAGAGATCTGGAAGTCAGAGGTGCCGGTAATCTGCTCGGGGCGGAACAGCATGGCCATATGGAAGCGATCGGCTATGAACTCTATTGCAAAATGCTAGAAGAAAATGTTCAGGAATTAAAAGGAATTGAAAAACAACAAGTTTTACCGGAAACGCAAATTGACCTGGAGATAGATGCCAGAATTCCGCAAAACTATATTCAATCGGAAGGTTTGCGCCTTGATTTCTACCGCCGTATCGCTCAAATTAAAACAATTGAGGAATATCGGGATATTATTGATGAAATGATCGATCGTTTCGGAGAGCCGCCAAAAACAATACTCAATTTATGTAAAACAGCTTTGATTAAAGCAACGGCAAGTGAATTAGGCGTTGAAAGAATATACAAACAGAATCATGAAATTATTTTAAGTTTCGGACAGCGTATGCCTGATATGGAAATGCTTTCCGGAATTCTGAATCGACCGCAAAATAAGCAAATATTACTCTTTAATGCCGGCGTAAAACCTTATCTTTTAATCCGCAGCAACAAAGCCGCGAATAGCAATATGATTGAAAATTTATTCAAAATTCTGTTATAATTTGTGCAGGGAAAAGCCTAAAATATATACTGATTTGCTTTAGAAGTGTAAGTATATTTTTTAGGTGATTATTTTATTTTCGATAAAATAAAAACTAAGGGGTTAATATATGCAAATCAAACAATTAGAGGCATTGGTAAATGTTATTGATTTTGGCAGCTTCAGTAAAGCAGCAGAAGCCACTTATTTATCACAGCCTACGATCAGCTCGCATATTCGGACTTTGGAAAAAGAAGTAGGTATGCAATTGGTCATTCGTTCTACTAAAGAAATATTTCCTTCTCATGCCGGTAAGGTTTTATATGGTTATGCAAAAGAGATTCTTAAATTGCGTGAAAGAGCTTTGCTCGATTTAAAACAGGAGACATCGGAAATAAGCGGAACTCTGCAAATTGCCGTATCTGATTATCCGTCGCAATATTTTTTGCCAAGCTTCCTGAATAAATTTTCCAAACAATATGCTGAATTAAATTTCAGAGTTTCGAATTATCCTGCCGGTGAAGTGTGGGATGCTGTTTTAAATGATCAAGCAGAGGTGGGAATTACCGAATCGAGCGTATCCAAGAGAAATCTTGTTTTTGAAAAAATTTCTGATATTGCTTGTGTGATTATTACGCCTGATACGGAAAAATATTGTACCCTGCAAAAGAATAAAATTGATTTTACGGATCTTTTTAAGCAATCCCGTTTTGTTCTTTATGAAGATGGTGCTGTTTTATATCAATATACGATGCGCTATTTGAATTCCTTGGGTTTGGAAAGAAGAGATTTGAATATTATCGCTTCCATGGAAAATGTAAATGGCGTGGTAGAATCGGTCAGACAGGGTTTGGGTATTTCGATTATTCCTGATAAATATGTTGAAAATAAAGATAACTTGCTTATTTTTAAAGATGATTCCGATTTATTGAAACGCAGTTTCAATTTGGTCTATCAATCGAATAAACCGTTGTCACCGGCTGCGGAAGCTTTCGCTAATGCTTTAAGAGATCAATATAGCTAGGAAAAAACAGAAGCGGTTGCAGATTTTTAGAAAACTGCATTGCTATTATCATTTTTCATGATAAAATGAGTAAGAATCATAGTGGATATTTTATTTATATTGATAAAAAACAAATTATTAAAAAGGAGTGAAGAAGATGATTACCAAAAAGAAATTTCGTTCCATTGATGAATTACAATTAGTTCAATACTATGCAACCTTATCATCCGAAGATGTAGGCTTTCATTCGGAAGATGGGAAAATCATCGTTGATGCCAAAAGCTTTATCGGTTTATTCGGTTTAAATTTTGCTGAACCCGTTTTAGTTGTCAGTGAAGATGAAGATTTTCATAAAAAAATCGCAAATATAGGTGAGACTGTTGAATAGATCAAAATCTCAAAAACTCGTGATACGTGTTTTGGCTTTGTTGATCGCCTTACTTTTGGTTGCCGGTTTGTTCGTCGGATTTTTTCGTACGAATGCTATCAATAAAGAGTTGAGACATTTGGAAGCACAGAGTCTGGAAACGCAGCAAAGCGAATGAATTGAATTTTAAATGAATATTTGAGGAAGCATTGTTCTGAACGGGCAATGCTTTTTTGATCTGTTGCATTTCGAAAGCAGTGAGCTCAGCAATCGAAATCAGAAGGAGCAGCATATTTTATAAGAGCCTCAGTCGGATAAGGCTTCAGGTAATGAAAAAAGTAACATTCAAGACCGTGAGATGATAAAATTTTGTATCGCAGCCGTCAATTTGCTACTATATGAGAACATTTCCAATTAAGAAAGAATGTGAGTTAGAGATATGAATGAAAAAATATATGATGTGATTATTTTAGGTGCGGGTCCTGCCGGTTTGGCGGCAGGCATTTATGCCGGCAGAGCGAATCTCAGTACTTTAATTATTGAGCAGGCTTTAGACGGTGGACAAGTAGCACAGACAGCCAGCATTGAAAATTACCCGGGACAGCTGCCGGAAGGCGAAAGTGGTCCCAGTTTAATCGAACGCTTTACCAAACAGGCGGAGATGTTCGGCTGTATAAGAGCACAAGATATTATTCAAGAAGTGGATTTTTCCGAACCGGTCAAAAAAATCAAAGGTATGATGGGGCAATATCAGGCCAGAAGCGTGATCGTTGCTACCGGTGCCAGCCCGCGCAAAGCTGGTTTTGAGAATGAAGACAAATATATCGGACTGGGTGTTTCCTATTGTGCGACCTGTGACGGTAATTTTTATAAAGGTCAGGAAATCTATGTGATCGGCGGCGGTGAGGCAGCTGTTGAAGAAGCGATGTACTTAACCAAAATTGCCAGAAAAGTAACGATTATTCACCGTCGTGATTGCTTAAGAGCGGTGGAAAGCATTCAGGAAAAAGCTCGAAGAATTGAGAATTTGCATTTTATATGGGACAGTGTGGTCGATTTGGTTGAAGGTGAAGATGTGCTTGATATGATCCATATACGCAATGTTAAAACCGGTGAACAGACTGTGATCAAGAAGGATCCGCAGGATAAATTGTTAGGCCTCTTCGTATTTGTCGGTTATCAGCCGAATACGGCTTTGTATGAAGGTAAGATTGCGATGGAAAATGGTTATATTTTAACCGATGAAGAAATGTTGACCGATATACCGGGTGTCTTTGCGGCGGGTGATTTGCGCAAAAAGAAATTCCGTCAGGTGATTACAGCTGCGGCAGACGGTGCTTTAGCCGCCAATTCCGCCAGAACATATTTGGCTGATTTAGACGGAACAAGTTATTAAAAGTAAAAATATTTTGAGCAGAAACTTAAAAACCCTTGGTGAGATTATTGGCACCAAGGGTTTTATGATCTGTATTCGTCAAATATAAATCATTATTTAATTGTTATTGAATTGATTTCAATGATGCGATTGCCGCTTGCATCCAGTAAGTCTTGATTCATTTCTTCTTTCTGATGCGGAGTGTAGAAATTAACTTCAATTTTTGAACCTGTTTGTAAGAAAGGCAATTGTGGGGATAAAGTGATCGGAGCGGAAAAAACTTGTTTTTCTAAATATTGCTGCCATAAAGAGTTCGCCTTATCTGGTTTTTGATCTGTTAAATCTAGCATGAAATAATAATAAGTATTTCCCTCAAGTGATACTGCCTGAATATCTTTCACTTTTGCGGAAATCGATATTTCTGTTTTTTGATCTGCCGCATCAGGTTCATTTCTTAAACGGGAATTCTGACTGATTTCATAATTCTGAATCGCTTCTTTAATCGAAGAGCCGACACCTGTTGTCTGATAATTCTGTGCATCGACCAAAGCATACATTTTGACCAGAGAACCTTGATCTTTTAAAGCCATACAATATGAAGGTCTGCCGCCTATATTCAATAGAATAGGAACAGTCGCCACATAGCCTTTTTCCTGTACTGCGCCTTCGGCACTATGCATAGCGGAGCTTTCATCGGCAGATGCCATGGCATAATAAAAAGTTTCTTTGGTTCTCAAGTTGACTAAAACGAAACCCAGATTGGAATTATCCTCCGTGGAAACGGAAGTGATGCCGGTATAAAGATAAACATCATCATCCAAGGCTAAATAATTATATAGAGCGGTGGCTCTCAACACTCCTTTTTGACCGATGAAAGAATTGATGAAGCCATCTTGGTATTGACCGTAATAGTTGATTTGCTTAAGTACCAAATCCGCCGGATAAACCCGATCGACCCAAGTCGGAATATCTTCTACTTTATATTTTGTTGTTTCACCGGTCACCGCATTACACAGTACAATATGGGTGACATCTTTACCGCCGAACCAGCCAACCTGCGGTTTCAAAATCGGAGCTACCCAAAAAGGTGTTCCTTCTTCATTGATTTCCATGACGGGTGTATCGAAGATGGCGAAAGGATAACGCAAACGCAAATGGCGGTTGATATTATGGAAAAAAGGCTCGGCAAAAGAATATTTCATACCGCCTTGCACCTCTTGCAAAGTCACACTGCTGTCAATCATATCCACTCTGATTAAACGCGGCAAACCTTCCGCTCGATTATTGAGCCATTTGATAATATCACCGTAGCGCAAAGGAGTAACTCGAACCGGCCGCCCCTGATAATTGATCTGTGTATATTCCGGATCGACTTCAAATTGAGAAACCAATTCCGCAATTTCCCCCATTTTTTTACTGCCAAGACGTTGGGCGGTGTCCCGGTCAACCGTGGGAATATCGGTGAAATGCACCTCGGAAATATTGCCCGGAAATTCTGTATCTTCTACGGACAATAACTTAGCATAAGAACGTGAACGGAATAACTCTGCCGAACTTAAATTAAAAATCGCATAAAGACAGATTAGAACGATCGGAATCCAGATTAAACCGCTTCTTTGGCGGCGGCTGAATAAATCACGCCAAGACTTAATTTTAAATTGAATATTTTCAAAGAAAATACCTTTTTTGTTCTGTGTTTTTTCACTGATTAAGAGATAACGGGGCAAAATGATCAATAAACTCAATATGATGAGTTTTCCGAAAGTTCCTTTATCATGTAAATTTATTGGGGTCAAATTGATCAGCCAAAAAATAATGACAAAAATCAAAAGAATAATATAGTATCTGACTAAATGCTTTTTCTTCATAAAAACTCCTAGTTAAAAACAAATTACTTTCAGTATAAACTAGTCGGAAACAGAAATCTATGAAGGAGCAAAGACTTTCCGGATGAAGGAGGGAATATTACTCAATGGATATTTTTGGAGCAGCTTTATTATTTGAATTGATTCATAAAAACTGCTTCAGGCAGATTATGGAGGGTACATTTCGTTACATGATGACAGATTCATTGCAATTTTAGAATTTTTGCATTAGGATGAAAGCAAATCTAAATAGTTTCCTGGTGTAAGGGAAACAGGTGCAAAACCTGTGCGGTGCCGCCGCCGTAAATGAATTGATTATCTAAAAGCCACTGATTAATATTGGGAAGGCAGATAATGTGACAATTGTCGTTCATGAGCCGGAAGACCTACCAAGAAAAAAGTAACAGAGCAACGGATCATTGTAGGTTACAAAAGATGAAAGCAAAAGCGGGCTATAATCAATGTTTGATTATAGCCTTTTTTATGTTTTTCTTATCTCAAGCAAAAATGATTCTTATGCAGAAAGGAAGAAAAGTATGAAATATAGGGTTCTAAAAATTTTTACCTTAATTTTAGTTTTTACAGTGTTTTTGTCGGTTTTTCCGACCCAGCATCTGCTTGCTTCGGGTATGCAGACGGAAGAAACTGCTGCTTCGATACAGCCGAAAGAGGTCGATAGCTCAATTGAAGCCAGAGATGCGGAACATTTGCAGGACTTGCTCAGACGGTTAAATGGAAGCCAACTTGAAGCCAATAGCAAGTTACATGAGGTGTCTTTCGAAGGAACAGATACAACTGCACTCAAAAAACATCTAGAGCAAGAAGTTAAAGAGTGGCATACAGCTTGGCATCCGGGAGAGGAGATCAGTCCGGTCAGCTTCCAGTTTACGCCGATTAAGGGCGAGTCCTTTGAGATTACCAATTCATGTGATCTGATCCCGATATTTGATACAGGAATTATAAGTGAAAATGCAATCGAGGAGAAATTTCCCGCTGTCTATTTCACCGTGACAGTCGGTACGGTCAGCGAGGAAACCCATTATCCCTTTAAGATAACCTGGACCAAGGCTGAGTCTGGTGGAGAAAATCCTGTGGAGTCTGGACAACCCGAAGAGCCTAAAGATCCTGAAAGCCCTGCAGATCCGCTTCAAACCTATCTGGATCGTACTTTTTGCTTAGAAAACATTTCGTATTGGCAGACTAACCAGAAGCTTGATCAAGCGGAAATTGACTGGCATATTGTCCTTCCTCAATTAACCAACAAGGAATATGTAGAAGAACATAATCTGTTGATTGGCGATGAGACTTTTGAAGGTTTGGGTTTAGACAATTATCGTGTAAAATACACTTCTTCGGCAGACACTATTGACATACAATGGGGTTACCAAGGGAAAGTAGTCCGTCCCTTACCTGGTGAATCGACTACCAATGTGACGCTTACAGCTACTCTGAAAAATGAAAAAGATCCAACCCAAAATTATAGCAAGAGTTTAGACTTTGTAGTTATGCCCTTGAGTGAGCAAGAACTCAGTCAGGCAATCCGCTTGATGGAAGCATCGAAGGCAGCTTTTGCAGATGCCTTACTCGGTAAAAATGAAGATCCACAGGCGGTTCATAGTAACTTGCAAACGTTTTTCGAGATGCGTTTTTCAGCAAATGATGAGCTTGAAATCATTCGAGATGTCAAACAACGAAACTACTGTGACAGCGTTAATATGGATAAAGCAGGAAACAATAGCGATATTCAATCAAGTTGCAATGATATTATTACGGATTTTTCTCTTGAAGTATGGCCGCCGGAATATAATACTGAAGTTACTTTAAGCAGCAAATTGACATATTATCCTTTTAATTTAATCGGGTCCGGTTTACAAAATGGTACGATAAAACCTGTCAGCGACGAAGGTAAAGCAGCTGCAGCTACAATTTTAGAAAAACTGTACCAAGTGCCGGTCACAGCGACATATAAAGTTACCGGTACAACAGATAAAGATGATCCGAATACCCCTAAGCGTGCTCAGCTGTTAGTTGAAGGATCTAAAATTCTGATGAAACCTGAAGATAAGGGAAAGGACAATCAAGAATCGTGGTTTGATTCCGGTATGGTAGAGTTTGAGCCAGGAACGAAACTGGTTGACTTTGTGAATCAAACTCTGCGTTCTTGTCCAGACATGGAAGATCTGGTATTGGATATGAAATCTGGCTGGTTGACGAGCATTACCTTTAAGAATCACCCCGCTAATATAACGGGAGTTACCAATGGCAGCCTCTCTTCCTGGATGTGGTATCGGAAAGACAAAGATAGCGGTGAGTTCAGCTTAAAAGATGTTGACCCAGCGCTGAACATGATGCAAGACGGCGATGTGATCAAACTAAAGTTTATCAATGATCCCGGTTATCCATATAGTATTCAAGATGAAAGTTTAGATCCGGACAATGCTGTTCAGCTGACTGATGAAACGGATTGGTGGACAGGCTATCGCGGAGATGAACAAAATAATAGCCCGAATAAAATCAGTGAAAATTTAGAACAGGCAACACAACAAAAAGTCTGGAGCTATATCACAGATGAAAAGAACGACTGGGGTGGTGCTGCTAATTTATCGGACATGTTAATTATTCAAGATAAAATTTATGTTGCGGTGAAAGATCGCCTGATTGTGTTGAGCACAGATGGTGAGAAAATCAATGAAACAAAACTTAAAGGCAGCATCGGTTATATATCAAGACCAGCCTATCGCGGAGGTCTGATCTTGATACCTTTGGAAGGTGGTGCTGTACAAGCTGTTCGTCCGGACAGTTTAGAAACCGTTTGGGTTTCCGGCAGCATTGACGCCATTACACTTTATCAGGAAGATGCACAAGGCGATATGGTTGCCAAGAGCTATCCGCTGCAAAATCAGGGGACAACATATATCAAAAACAATATTGCTTATATTCCGCTTTCCGCTGTTGAAAACTTTAAATCAGTAGGCGGAGTTTTAAGAGCGATTGATCTGACAACAGGCTGTGAAAAATGGCGTTTTGTCAATAATTCTGCTGGTTTCTACTGGGCAGGTGCCACGCAAATCGGTGATTATATTTTAATCGGTGATGACAGCGGACAAGTGATCGCTTTAAAGACGGATGGCAGCAACATTTATCAGCCCATCATATTCAACGAGAATAAATCTCCGATTCGTTCCACCATGGTGCAATATGGAGGTAAATTATACTTCACAACAACGGACGGTATGCTGCATGAATTAAATTTCGATGCTACAAACGGTGAATTTGGAGCTCATCGTTCTGTTGCATTCGCAAAGAACAGTGCTTCGACACCAACCATTTATCATGGCATGATTTATGTCGGCGGTTCCGATGGAACGTGGAACCAGAATTCCGGTATCTTTGCTGTTATTGATTTAGCTACCTTTAAACTTCAAAAAACCTATCAAGTTGCAGGTGGTGTTTTAAGCGCACCTTTGGTTGTTGAGAATAAAGACGGAAAATTCTATGTTTATTTTACTGCCAATACGGATCAAGGTTTTCTCTATGTATATAATGCCGCGGAACAAAAGGTTGAAAAAGCGTTTGTTCCGGGTTCGGCTGAAGCGCAATATACCACCGCTAATCCGATTGTCGGACCGGATGGCAGAATTTACTATACAACAGATGCGGGAGCGATCGTCGCTCTGCAAGGCGGAGATTTAATTGAAGAATATGATCTGACGATTGATCGCAGTCAATTGCCGGCTGCCGTTAAAGATGTAGAAATTTCGATGCTGGAACCGCTTCATCTGCTGCGCCATTCAACCTTCAGTATCGTTGACCGTACAGATAATATGAGTATGCTCTATGCAGATGAAATAAAAGCAAATATTGGCGATACAAAATATATTGCTTTCCAAACAAATTTCACCGGTGACGTGGAGGGTAATCCGCAGATTCGCCTGAATATTACCGTGGATAGTACAAAGTTCCCTTTAGAAAAAGATCAGCAATTCAGCTTATATAAATTACAGGGTAAGAAATTCGTTCCGGTTACATTTCGTGATACACAAGCTGCGATCGGCATGAAAAATGACGGAGTCAGCTTGATGTTAGCACCACGTGTATTTGCTGCCGTAATGAACGGTATGATGCAGACAAAAGGGGATCAGACGATTCATTTTGAACAGGGCTTGAAAGATAATGCAACTTATCTCTTAGCTGCTACGCCAAAGAAAGCGGAGCAACCGAGCGGAGATAAGACTGAAAGCCAGCCGTCTGAAACTAAAGGGCAAACAAAGCCTGAGAACAGTCAACAAACAGAAAAAACGCCTGAAATTGTTAAAACAGGAGAGGCGGTTGAATATACAGCTTATATCTTCGTACTAGGTGCTTTGATCATGCTGACAGCTCGTTTTTCTTTCAGGAAAAGCAGAAAACGCAAATAGAATGTAAAATTATAAATTAACAGAGCATAGGGGTTTCCTGTGTTATAATATACTCACTTAATCATTATTAGGGGGGCGTACAGATGCAAGATAATAATTATCAAAATCAGCAACCACAAGGGAATCCTTATGCACAAAATAATCCGTATACACAGGTTAATCAGCAACAACAGACCTATTCGCAAAGCAATCAGGGTTATTCCCCAAACAATCAATATGCGCAACCGGTGCCTTATCCGAAGACAAAAGAACCCTTCCAATTAGGCAAAGTGATGCAGTTGATGTTTTCACCAAAGCCGTATGAAATGTTCAAAATGAAACTTGATACATTGAGTATGATTCTTTTATTGGCTTTATCGGTTTTCTTTACCGCTCTGGCAAATTACAGACGCATTTATTATTCCATAACGACCAGCTTTGTTAGATTCAACTTTTGGTTTTTCCTCTTAGCCTTTTTAATTTCTATATTCGTCATCTTATTGATTAAAGGTGCTATATTCGGCTATGGTATTCTTCTGCAAGGAAAGGCCGGTACCGGGAAACAAAGAAGTTTATTATCCATAGAAACACTCGCTTTGGCAGTCATCCCATCTATTATTTTCAACTTTTGGGCTTTTATATTCAGCTTCTTTTGGTATACAGGATGGGCTGTATTCTCCATGTTAGGGTTAATCTCAATGTTGCTTTTGTTCCTTGATGGTCTGGAGCTTCGAATCGGCAAAAAACTGAATACATATTGGTATAAAATCGCATTGCTTTTTGTCGTAGTCGTTTTATATGTAGTTGCTTTTTAAAAAATCAAGATTCAGCTTAATAAAAAAAACAGAGCGAACAGGTAAAAAATTCCTGAAGATTAAATTTAAAAACCGACGGATCAACGGGGGATGATTCCTCAAAGAACGTCGGATTTCTTTTCAATAGAAGAGAAACTATAAAATATATACAATCTATAATCTCTTATATAGCAGATATGCTGAACGATTATCAGTTTCGTTTATATGATCAGCAGTTTATTTTTCGGTTCTGTACTTTCTTTTGCTAGTGATCAGTGCTAAAACCGGTGATATGGGTTTATTGGTTGCTGTTATCGTGAGCTCCTGATAAGTAACAGTTTCATCCGGATTATTGGTTGTGACTGTTCTATCGCTGCTCGTCAATGATTTCTCTTTAATTTCGCCTTTTACAACTCCGCCCTGGATAAATTCTACATTGTCCGGTTTATTCAATTCTTCTAAGCGAATTAAATTTTCGATAGGTTCTCCGTCAACGGTCGCGGGCAAGTCGGTCAGTTTAGCTTGCCAATTATTATCTTTATTTAGCGTAAGCGTAGCCGCCAAAATGTCTTTGATCCATACATTGATTTTCACTTCTTGAGAAATAAGTCCGTCGGACCAGTGGAACCGATTTTTAGATAACCATTTGTCCCGATGCCGCCGCCACCGTCGCCGGCTGTATTTTGTTCTATGATCAGCTTGGTATTTACAGAAGACAAGGCTGTCGAATTGATGATCGCTTTAGCACCCCATTCGCCGGCACTCAGGGTCGGTGTTGCTTCATACGGGGCATCACTGCTTTCATAACGATCACCGAGCATATCTTTGTACCAGACGATCGGAGCACCATTCGGCAGACGTTGCGGAAGTGTCACGACAAAGTGCTGCGATAGGATCTCGCTAAAATAATCATCATAGGTACCGTTATCCTCTCCTTTGGCTTTTGTATAGAAATCATCTCCTGCATTGTCAGCCATATTGCCGTCAAAGTAGATGCCTTCTTCTACATAGGACTTAAAGTCCCCGATCGGACAAATCCAAAGACCGCCGCCAAGGCATCTTTGCCCAAAAGCTGTCCGACAATTAAGGTGTCCGCAATATTATTTGCAATTCATCTAAAAATAAAAACACTCCGCTACGATTCGCTACATAACGGAGTTGCTTTCTGGTG
>CAYFQU010000039.1:0-11565 GCA_964345335.1 uncultured Mageeibacillus sp.
ACTCGCGACTTTCACCTTGGCAAGGTGACACTCTACCACTGAGTTAATCCCGCGATTTTTGCCGTCTCAATTAACTGCTTAAGTATAGTACCAAATGATTATATGAATGTCAACGCAATTTACTGAGAAAATGTGATTTCATCTTTTGACTTCATCAGGTCGAACATCCCGGCATTTCCAACGTGATTTTTGCTTCTTTGTAGCCTCCTGAATTCCTCTTATAGCGATCAATCTTATACCATCTACATTTTACGCATCAGCAAAACGCTCAAAGGATTGATTTTAATCGTATTTTGACCTTCTGCAAAGTATTTTCTATACATTTTATCGAAAAAAACGATATCATTTTCTATAAATATTTCATATTCTCCCGCATCAACCAAAGTATAACTGTCACCCTCATAGGCATTGAAGAAACACCAAAAATCGCCTGTTCCGTTTTTAATTCGCAGCTTGAGTAGATTTTCGGATAAAAAATGTAATTCCGTATATTCTTTCAGCTCGGCAAATGTGCTCGGCGAAAAATGGGTATGAAATTTGCGGAATCGAATCAATTCTTTAAAGAAATTGATGGTATCATGCTGCAATAAATCCCAGTTTAGTTGATTGATCGAATCGGGTAAATTATAACTATTTCCTTCCTTGTTTTTGCTGCGCATAAATTCTTGTCCAGCATGGATAAAAGGAATCCCCGGAAGCAGTAGAACAACGCTGTTTGCTAAATTCTGTACGGCACTGTAAAAGGGCATATCCCGATGAGGGATAGATGAAGATATATGATCATATAAGGTATAGTTATCATGCGAAGCGACATATTGAATCATCTGCAGAGGATTGTCATAATAATCAGCTAAAAACTCTTGATCCAAAAATTCTAAATCTTTCGTTTCACCCGTGACAAAACCTTTTTCGGTGAGATCGAAGGCATTGCCGGATATAGCATTTCGAAAGCGATCATTAAAAAAAGCAATACCGGGCATTTTTTTCGCATTCATCGAGGTTGCCCGCTGATTTTCAGGCAAAATTTCTCCCATATTCCAACCTTCACCTAAGATAATGTTATTGGGTTGTAATCTTTGCACTTTTTCTTTGATTAAATTAACGGTTTCATAATCCATGATCCCCATCAAATCAAGCCGGAAACCGTCGATATGAAATTCCTTGATCCAGTATTCAATCGTATCCAGAATATATTTACGCACCATACTGCGTTCAGAAGCAATTTCATTACCGCATCCGGTTCCGTTAGCCGGTGTTCCGTCGGAGAAATGGCGGAAATAATAACCGGGAACCAGCACGGTAAAAGGATGTGTTTCCACTTGGTAGACATGATTGAAAACGCTATCCATAATGACGGCGATCTGTTCATCGTGTAAAGTCTGTATCAGTACTTTCAAATCGATGATACGGCTTAAAGGCTCTTCCAATTTACTGGCAAAACTGCCTTCCGGCACTTGATAATTAAGCGGATCATAACCCCAGTTATAAGCCGCTTGCGGATTTTCTTCATCGACTGTCGCAAAATCAAAAATAGGCATCAGCTGTAAATGCGTGATGCCAAGTTTTTTTAAATAATCAAAACCGACACTTTCTCCTTGATGATTGACCCGACCCGTTTCGGTTAAGCCGAGAAATTTTCCTTTATGTTCAATATTGGTTTCCGGATAGGAGGTAAAATCACGCACGCTCGCTTCATAAATAATCATTTCATTGCTTTGATATGGGCTAGAAAATTTTTTCCAGCCTTTAATTCTTGTTTTCGCCGGATTGACGATCACCGTATATTGAGAATTCTGTGTAACGGATTTGGCGTAGGGATCAACACAAGTTCTCTGCTCGCCGTTAAAATAGGTTACTCGATATAGATAAAGGCCCATTTCGAGATTGCCTCTTTTTCTATACTCCCATACTTTGCCGTCGATTAATTTCATGGGCCAAATATCCTGCGGTTTATCTTGCAGTCCTTTGTATTTTTGCCATTTTCCAAAATATAAAATATCAACCTGCGCAACGACCGGACTCCAAACACGAAAAACCGTTTTTTCAGGAGAATATACGGCTCCTAAAGTACCGTCATAATGATAGGTTTCCGCAAATTTTTCCGATTGATAATCATATTCTTGTAAGAAAGGGAAAACAAAGTCCCGATATGCCTCTTTATTCATTTAAATATGAAATCCTCCGTTGATGTTAATGACTTCACCGGTAATGTATTTTTGCTCTGCCAAGAACAGAGCCAATTCGGCTACTTCTTCCGGCTGACCAAAACGTCCCAAGGGAATTTCTTGTTTTAAATCCGTCAACTCTTCTTCGGAAAAAACAGCCAGCATATCAGTATCAATGACACCCGGAGCGATGGCATTGACCAAAATATTGCTAGGGGCCAATTCTTTTGCTAAGGATTTTGTAAATCCGATGATGCCGGCTTTCGCAGTGGAATAATGTACTTCCATGGCAGCACCGGTAATGCCCCAAATCGAACTCAGATTGATAATAGAGCCTGATTTTTGAGATAACATACCGGGAAATGCTTTTTGGGCACAGAGAAAATAAGCTTTCAGGTTGACAGCCATTAAATCATCCCATTCCGTTTCGCTGATTTTATCAAAAAGATTCCATTCGCTGATTCCCGCA
This sequence comes from uncultured Mageeibacillus sp., assembly GCA_964345335.1. Lineage (GTDB taxonomy): Bacteria > Bacillota > Clostridia > Saccharofermentanales > DTU023 > UBA5436. The sequence goes on from CAYFQU010000039.1 coordinate 2,635, forward strand.
TTATTGATCAGAACATCCAACGGCTCTTTGATCTGCGTGAACAGATAATCGATTTCGGCTGTTTTGCTTAAATCGACTTTAATAGGATATAGATTATGCTTGGCTGAACTGCTTGCTTTGAGTTCACCTAAAAATGTATCAGTACGATAATAGGTCGCATATACTTTATAATGATGCGCCAAAAACTTTTTGGTCAGAGCAAAACCGATGCCTTTTGAGGCACCTGTAATTAAAACTTTTTTCATGTAAATTCCCTAAATCAATTCTTATCGTTATTATACCTGAATGACTTTTCTATGCAAAAAAGATATTTAACAATCTAAGTTAAAGTGTGGCGTGGTATAATAAGTTTACTTTATAGATATTGGAGTAAATTATGACAGATTCTGATTTAAATAAAATTTTATTCACCCCGGGCAATACGATTTATTTCGTGGGGATCGGCGGTATTTCTATGTGTGGATTAGCTGAGCTCGCCAAGCATCATGGCTTAATTGTCGTCGGCTCCGATACACATGTAAATAATCGTACCGATTATTTACAAACGCTCGGCATCAAAATTCAATTCGGACAAAAGGCTGAAAATATTGACCGCATCAAGCCGGATGCCATTATTTACACTTTGGCCGTACCGTCTGATAATCCGGAACGGGTCAGAGCCAGAGAATTGGGCATACCGGAGATAGAACGCGCCGTATATCTCGGCTATATCAATCGTCAATTTGAAAAGTCCGTGAATATTGCGGGTACCAATGGTAAAACAACGACAACGGCTATGTGTTCATTGATTTTAATGGAAGCAGGTTTGGATCCGACCGTTCATTTAGGGGCTGAATTGAAGCAGTTCAAGTCTACTGTACATGCCGGGCAAGAAAAGAATTTGATGGTATCGGAGGCTTGTGAGTTCGGCCGCAGTTTCTTGCATTTTTATTCGACTACTGCCGCTGTACTCAATATTGATCATGATCATGTGGATAGTTATCCGACCATTGAGGATGTGATCGATGTTTTCGCAGAGTTTATTGCTGGCTTTGATCCCGGTACAAATTTAGTCGTGCCGGCTTTTGATCCTTTGATACCGTCTGTTTTGAAATTGGCTTATCAAAAAAATCCGGCTCTGGAAAATAATTTGCATATTTACAGTTTCGGTTATGAGGGTGATGTATTTCAAGGTAAGGAACCTGATTTATGCTGTCATCATTTGGAATTTCATGCCGGCTATCCGTATTTTGAATTATTTTATCAGGGTGAATTCAGCGGTCGCTTTACCTTAAAAATCCCCGGAAAATTTAATGTGGATAATGCCATGGCGGCTATTCTTTGTGCTTATCTGAACGGTGCGGATATAGCAGCTGCCCAAAAAGCTCTGGCCGGCTTTACCGGAGCCGAAGGGCGTTTCACGGAAGTTGGTTTTTACCGCGGAGCAAGAATCATCGCTGATTATGCCCATCATCCTGATTCGGTGAAAGTAACTTTAGAGGCCGCTAAAAATATCCCTCATAAAAATCTGTATGCTGTATTCCAGCCGATTACTTATAGCCGAGCCAAAGGTTTAGCGGATGGATTTGTCGAAGCTTTATCAGCGGTTGAACATCCTATACTCATGGAAGTATACGATGACCGTGAAAAAGATCATAGCTTTTCCTCGAAGGTCATAGCCGATCGGATCAAAGAAAAAGGCGTTAATGCCTTATTCTTCGCCGATTTAGATCGTTTGGAACAATATCTGCGGGATACTTTGGAAAAAGATGATCTGGCGATCATCATGGGGTCAAATGTCAGAGATATTGCCGACCATCTGACCGGTCGTACGTATCATTTCGCTTAAAGCTTCGTGCGTAATCTGCCTCTGCTATAAGCATCAATTAATGCTTTCAAATCTTCGATTTGAGAGCGGATATCCTCACCTGCATCCGTATCGGCAATGCGCAAACGATGCGGCATTTTTTCTACAACATGGATTTCTGGCAAATAGCTGCCGCTTTGTTGCACTCCCTCAAAGTGATGATGCTCTGCCAGGGACATTTCATGTGAACTGAAAATCAAAGTATAACCCGCAATGCCCGTAGTCGATTGATACGGTTTGGATAAGCCACCGTCAATCACGAATAATTTTCCGTTAGCTTTGATCGGCGTTTCTCCGTCTTTCAATTTGACCGGTACATGTCCGTTGATAATGCGGGCAGTTTTTGGATCCAGACCGAATTCTCGTAAGATTTTGACAGCTCCCTGCTCTTCTCTGGAGTATTCATAATAATCATTTTTCTTTTCTTCATGCAATTCTTTTTCGGCTAAAAAGTAGCGTTCGAAGGTAGCCATTTTCGCCTTGCCGAAAAGCGGCGATTTGGCACCGCACCAAAGATACCACATCAAATCCAAGCCTTTTTTTCTTTCATCTGAATTTTTCGGGCTATACCAGGCATTGCGCACTTTATAATAGAGATAATCCAGCAATTCTTTGCCCTTTAATTCCCTGCCGTTCAAACGAACAATTTGCAAATCTCCATTTTCATCCATCGGAATACAGCCATGGTATAAAAGATTATTATTATGAATTTTATAGAGCGCTCCAACTTTGTATAAGAAATCAATATGTTTTTGCAAACGTGGCGAGGATGCGAAGGATATTTTCAACGCTTCCATTAAATCTTGTTCTTCAGGGCTTAACACTAAAGGATTTTCCGGATCAATCGTGGGAAAACTTGTATCGAGCAATTTATATTCTTTGTCGTTTTCTCTAAATACACCTTTTGCAAAATCAATTTTACGCAAAACATTACGTTCTTCCATATGAAATTCAGGATTTCTCTCATAGAGTTGACCTTCCAGTTTGACTTCCATAATGGCGATCATCTTTTGCATTTTAGCTGCTATCTTAGGATCTATGCGGGCTATTTGACTGTCTTCTTCGAAATTACGCGGGATAAAACGCTCGCATGGATCATTTTTATAAACCTGTGTCGCATAACTATAAAGCGGTCTTAAATTGATCCCATAACCATCTTCCAGGCAGTCAAAATTGTTATAGCGCAAAGCAATGCGCAGCACTGCCAAAATGGCTACTTCAGAGCCGGCTGCCGCTGCCATCCAGATAATATCATGATTGCCCCATTGCACATCGACATTTTTATATTCCATTAAAACATCCATGATTTTATGCGGTCCGGAACCTCTATCAAAGATATCACCGATAATATGCAATTCATCGACCGAAATATTCTGAATCATTTCACAGATCGCAGTAATAAAGGATTTGCTGACATTATGTTTGATAATCCCGTTGATGATTGCCTGATTGTACATATCACTATCTTCCTCATCTACAATCGTATGCAAAAGTTCATCAATAATCGCGGCATATTCGGGCGGTGTTTTTTCCTGTACTCTTAATAATGGATATTTCGAGGAAACATATTTCAGTAAATCAATCAAACGGAAGATCGTAATTTTTACAACTTCATCCGTCAATTTGTTTTGTTCTTCTAAATTATCCAAAGCCAAGCGAGGATTAAACACTAAAAAGGCCAAATCATTCTGCTCTTTGACCGTTAAAGTACGTTCAAATAAAATTTTGATCTTATTACGAATACTGCCCGACGCACTGTGCAGGAAATTGATAAAGGCATCCGCTTCGCCATGCAGGTCGGAAAAGAAAAATTCCGTTCCTTTTGGTAAAGATAATAAAGTTTCCAAATAGACAATGCGTCCTCTGGCAGCCTCGATGGTCGGATAATATTCGCTTAACAGCTCTAAATGTTTTTCAATTTGAAATTTTTGTTGCATATTCGCTCCGTTCATATCTTGGATTAAATGATTGCTAAGTTCTCATTTTTACCTTTCAGAGAAAAACTGAACTTCTTCTTTGCTGATTCATTTTTATAGAATATTTCTGTTCCCTATTCTATCATGTATCGCAAGATAAAAAATCCTCCCGGCAATTTTCAGGCAAGGAGGATTTTTTCAATTTAACTTAAGTTTTACAATCATTATGATTCTTGTTTAGGTTCATCTGAGGGAACATTCTCCGAAGTCGGTTGATTGGGATTTTCTTCCGGTGCAACGACTTCCGGAACTCTCTCATTGGAGCCTAATTCAGAGATATATTGATTATCACGGCCTGTTAACTCTTTATACTCAACAGCATACTCTTTATAAATTTCTTCGAATTCAGGACCTTCAATTTTTTCTTTTTCCAACAGTCTGCGGGTTACCTGCTCAAGTACGGCAGATTCTCTGCGTAAAATCGCTAAAGTTTCCGTATAGGCATGATCCAAGATCATCTTCACTTCCTGATCAACTTGAGCCAACAAATATTCACTGTGCTGGCCGGTATGACCATAATCACGACCGAGGAATACCTCATCATTGTTCTGTAAAATATAGTTTTTCAGCTGATCGCTCATACCATATTTGGTAATCATATTTCTGGCTGTATTATTGCACTGTTGTAAATCAGAAGCGGCACCGGTTGAAATTTCATTGAAGATGAGCTCTTCAGCGGCGCGTCCGCCCAATGTATAACAAATATCGTGGAATAATTGATCTTTCGTCATATAATTGAAGTCTTCGTTCGGTTTGGAAGCGGTATATCCACCTGCTCCGCCAGCCGGAATAATCGTCACTCTTTCCACTCTTTGCGTTTCGGAAACAGCACGCAAAACAATCGCATGCCCGGCTTCATGATAAGCGGTCAATTTTCTTTCACGCTCGCTCATCATATTGCTCTTTTTCTCCGGACCGATCGTGACTTTATAGACAGCTTCACTGATATCACTATAGGTTATTACTGAAGCATTTCTTCTTGCTGCAAGTAAAGCCGCTTCGTTCAACAGATTCGCTAAATCGGCTCCGGTAAAGCCTGGAGTCAATTTGGCAATTTCTTCTAAATTAATATTTTTCTCTAAAGGTTTATTCCTGGCATGAACCTTCAAAATCTCCGTTCTGCCTCTTAAGTCCGGACGCATAACCGTAATCCGGCGATCAAAACGTCCCGGCCTTAATAAAGCCGGATCAAGAATATCTACACGGTTGGTTGCTGCCATCACGATCACGCCTTGATTCGGTCCGAAACCGTCCATTTCGACCAATAATTGATTCAGGGTCTGTTCTCTTTCATCATGACCGCCACCTAAACCGGCACCGCGCTGACGACCGACCGCATCGATTTCATCAATAAAGATAATCGAAGGAGAATGCTTTTTGGCTTCATCGAACATATCACGCACACGGGAAGCACCGACACCGACGAACATTTCCACAAAGTCCGAACCGGAGATGGAGAAAAAGGGTACGCCGGCTTCTCCTGCAACCGCTTTCGCCAATAAGGTTTTACCGGTACCTGGAGCACCGACCAATAAAATTCCCTTGGGAACTCTGGCGCCAAGCTTAGAATATTTATCGGAATTCTGTAGGAAATCAACTACTTCCTGTAATTCCGCTTTTTCCTCATCTGCCCCCGCTACATCTTTGAAGGTGACCGAATTCTCATCGGGTTTGCTTAATTTGGCACGACTGCGCCCGAAATTCATCGTATTTCGACCTTCACCGCCTTGCCTGTTGAAAGTAAACCAGATAAAGAAACCCATGCTGCCGACCAAAAGAATGACCAGAACTAAGTTAAAGATTCCATAAAAATCTGCCGGTTTCGCATAGTCATAGTTTTTGATCTCACCCTTTGCGTAAGCTTCTTCCAATTGATCGAAAAGATTGCTGACCATATAAGGATGAACTTTTTTGCTATAACTTTTTCCGGTTTCACCTTTTTTCTCAGGCTTCAAAGTAACTTGCAGATTTTCACCGTTTAATTTAACGGATTCAACCTTTTTTTCTTTTAACTGTGTTTGTAAGTCAGATAAAAATACTTGATTCGGATTTTCAAATTTCGACATAAAAAATGACGATGCCAGAATAATCAACAACAGTATTATATAAAAAGACATCCCTGATGAGCGATTTCTTTTTTTATTATTCATTCATTCCTCCTAAGCGGCTTTTATTCTTCTTCTAAAATATAAATGCCGGATAAATTGCGATATTGACCATTATAGTCCAAACCATAGCCGACAATAAATTTATCAGGAATTTGTTTGCCGACATAATCGACTTTTACTTCCGCTTTTCTGCGATCCGGTTTGTCAAAACAAGCACATAATCTTAAACTGGCAGGTTTACGGGATTTGAGTAGCTCCAACAAGTGGGATAAGGTTAAACCGGAATCAATAATGTCTTCGACAACTAAGACATGCTTGCCTTCGATTGAATCTTCCAAATCCTTGACAATTTTCACATCACCCGAGCTCTTGGTTCCATTATAACTGGAAACGGACATAAAATCGATTTCACAGGGGACGTCGATCTCGCGCATCAAATCGGCTAAAAACACAATGGCACCGCGTAATACACAGATTAAGACAATTTCTTTTCCCCGATAATCTTCAGAAATCTGTTTGCCAAGCCGCTTACAAATTTCCTGTATTTCTTCTTTACTTATTAAAACTTCAGAAATTCTCATAACTATTCGCTTTCATATATAAAAATTCTTTTAACTTATCTGAAAATAACACTTTTATTATAACAAGAGATGTTGCCTATTTCTACTTATTTTTTGTTGAAATTGTTACCATGTTCTTCACTTAAAACAAATCGGTTTTTCATTCTGATGAATTCAATACCATTTCCGATTTGTATCTTCTTATTGCCATGTTCTCCATAAACGATACGACAAATCTGATCAAATTGCAGAGAAGTGATGATTTTCTGTTGATAACCGTTTTCTTTAAGCCAAAAATCCAAGACAGCTTTCAGTAAACTAACCGGTAATTTTTGTATTCTTCTCAAATATAATTCTTTCGGATTGGCCAAACATTCCGTATACGTCTTTTTATACATATATTGAAAAGCGGCTTCATCTTTTTCAAAATTCATTGCCAGACGTGCCAAAACAGGTTTGATGTCATAACCCACAATATCGTTCCATTGTGGTATTAATTGATGGCGGATACGATTTCTCAAATAGTCGTCGGATTGATTGCTTTGATCTTCCAACCAACACCATTGTCGCGCTTTAAGCAGATCATAGATTTGTGATTTATTGATACATAATAAAGGTCGGCGATAGGCCTGATCCTTTGCTTTTAAAGTACTGATCCCGGAAAAGCCGCTTCCTCGGCCGATATTCAGCAACACAGATTCCGCCAGATCATCCTGATGATGGCCTAACACGATAAAAATGCTATTTTCTTCGCTTTGCAGCTGATTTTCCTGATCCTGCTGAACAAAATCATGACCTGTCATCCGGCAAGGCTCAGACTCATCTTGACATGTGCCCTCAAGCTGTTTTTTTATTTCTTCAAAAAAAGTATATCTGGCAAAGCGTCCGGCTTCTTCTATACCATTTTTTCTTTCTCGTGCGAGATTTGGAATATCAACTTTTTTCAGGCAGAGCGGAATTTGATATTTGCGACAAAGCTCTTCTACAAAGGCCTGATCCTGATCTGCCTCAGCTCGAATTTGATGATTTAAGTGGGCAGCTACCAGCTTAAAATTTCGATAAATATTTCTTTCTTTCAGCCAGATCAGAAAATAAAATAAATAAACGGAATCCGCACCGCCTGACAAAGCGATGATAGCGGTACTGTTATCTTTGAAAAGTTGTTTTTCCAAGCAGAAATTTTTGACAGCAATAAATTGTCCCGAAAATTCTTCAATCATGTCAGAAAGGTAGGTCCAAACCTGCCGCCGCTCCCTGTGACGGAGCTTCCGGCATGGGAATTTTTTCCGGTTCAAAGAACATGGTATATTCGGGACGCCAGCCCAAATGAATTGTTCTGGTTTCACCATGTCTGTTTTTCGCGACAATCAACTCGGCCTGCTCCACCTTTTTATCCAGATTTTCATTATTATAATAATCTTCACGATAAAGAAACATGACCACGTCCGCATCCTGCTCGATAGCGCCGGAATCACGCAGATCAGAGAGAATAGGCCGCTTATCATTACGACTTTCGCAGGCACGCGACAGCTGCGAAATAGCAATTACCGGAACATTCAGCTCTCTGGCCATAATTTTGAGTTGTCGGGAAATATCCGAAATTTCCTGTTGGCGATTATCCGTGCGATTACGATCGCCGGACATCAGCTGCAAATAGTCAATGACAATCAAGCCGAGATTTTTTTCCAATTGTAATTGTCTGGCTTTGGCAAGCATTTCAACCGGAGAGATACCGGAGCGATCATCAATATAAATGGGTGCTTCATATAATCCCTGAAAATTATTTGTTATTTTATCCCAATCTTCCTGCGTTAATTTTGCAGAACCGATACGGCGTGAATCAATGGATAGATGAGCCGCTAAAAAACGATTGGCCAATTCCTCTTTGGACATTTCCAAGCTGAAAATGGCTGTTGGCACTTGATAAATCATCGAGGCTTTATGAGCAATATTCAAAGCCAGGGCGGTTTTTCCCATACCCGGTCTGGCAGCGACAATAAGTAAAGCTCCTTTTTTCAATCCACCCAGTGTTTCATCAATAGAAGGAAAACCGGAATGAATCATCTCGTCCTTACCGTCTTTGCTCGCAGCATCTAAATCATTGAGCCGTTCGGCAAGTACCGGACCTAATTTGGCAAAACCCTTCGAATCTTGATTTTCTCTGATCTCATAAAGTTTTTTGGCAACCAGATCAATAATTTCATCAACATTTTCACTGTCGCCGTAACTGGTAGCGATAACATCATTCAAATTCAAAATAATTTGACGTAATTTGGATTTCTCCAGCACAATGTCCGCATAATAAGTATAATTTCTGAGCAGAGGTGTTGAATCAGCCAGAGAAGTTAAGTACTCATAGCCGCCGGCTTCCATTAAATTGCCTTGTAAAGATAATAATTCGGATAAAGTAACAAGATCAACTGGTTTATGATCTTGGTATA
>CAYFQU010000040.1:0-11486 GCA_964345335.1 uncultured Mageeibacillus sp.
AAAGCTGGAATTTCATCTCGTTTTTTAGGGTATGTCGATCTGATTTGTGTATCGGTGTAGAATCCATCATATTGTAGTGAAAAATAGAATTTATAAAATAAAAACACTGATTTGCTTGTGAATTTTTATCAGCTGTATTTTTGGCACAATTGGAAACAGTGCCGGATTCAAAAAATATTTTTGAATAATGAATAAATGACTTGCACCGGCTTTAAGACCATGTTAGAATAACTATCTGAAATTATGCCGCAGGAGGTGAGAGAATGCCTAATATTAAATCAGCGATGAAACGTGTGAAACAAACTACTCGTAAAACTGAAGTTAATAAACGTAGAAAAAGCGAATTAAAGACAGTTTTGAAAAATGCACATGAAGCATTGAATACTTCCGCAGATGATGCGGCTGAGAAAGCTTTAGTTGCTCAAAAGAAACTTGATAAGGCTGTTTCTAAAGGATTGATTCATAAGAATCAAGCTTCACACAAAAAATCTCAAATTGCTAAAAAGCTTAATCAATTGAGCAAATAATAAAATAAATAAAAAAACAGTTTCCGGGGCAGGGTGCAAGTCCCTACCGGCGGTAAATGATTCGTCATAAGCCCGCGACTCTCTGCAGAGATTGACAAGGTGAAATTCCTTGGCCGACAGTATAGTCTGGATGAAAGGAAGCGAACTGATGAACAATCAGATTTATATGCCTCGGCACATGTCGGGGCTTTTTGCTTTGACATGAGAAATATCCGGAGGAGGAAATTTCAATGTCGGATTTGGAGATGAAGAAAACAAAACATTATCAAACGGTGAAAACAAGTGAACGCACTCGCTGGATTACCAAAACGGCTATTTTATCGGCCGTTGCCATCGTTTTGATGTATATGGAATTTAATATTCCGTTGATTCCTGTTTTCCTGAAATTTGATTTTGCCGAAGTACCCGCCTTGCTTGGTGCTTTTGCAATGGGACCTTGGACAGGCTTGATCATTGAATTTATTAAAAATGTTTCACATCTGCCCTTTAGTCAAACAGCCTTTATCGGTGAGTTAAGTAATTTCATTGTTTGCGGTAGTTTTGTTTTTGTAGCTGGCGCTTTTTATCAGCGTCATAAAAGCAAGAAAAATGCAGTTATCAGCCTGATTTTAGGCTCCCTCACAATGATTTTAACGGGTGTAATCGTTAATTATTATATCAATTTACCCTTCTATGCCAAAGCCATGGGTTTTGATCTGAATGCTTTGATCGGCAGTTCCCATGCTGTGGGCAATACAGCGGTTAACAGTATGAAAACGTTAATCCTTTATGTTTTTGTCCCGTTTAATTTATTTAAAGGTATTGTCATTTCAACAATTATTTTAATGATTTATAAGAAGATCAGCCCTTTGTTACATCGCTGATCTTTCGATCATCTCTAAGCTTACCAGCAGAATTTTTACGGTAAGAAAAACTTTATAAAAGCTTCCTATAGAAAGCGGATACAGAAAGCGAAGAGCGAATTATTCTCAATAGTTCACATCTTCGCTTTTACAGGTTATAATATTTTCCAGAAACGGAGGATTGTTTTGGCGACACATGGAGGACAATTAGATCAAATCATTGCCTTTTTTCGGGCGATTTTTCAATCGTTAAAAGAAGGTATTTTATTTATCGGACAACCTTTGGATATTACGCTGGCGGTTGTGGATATTCTGATTACCTCAATCATCTTCTTTTATATCCTTCGCCTGATCCGTGATTCACGTGCCTGGCAATTATTGAAGGGAATTCTTTTTATCATATTCCTGACCACGATTGCACGTGTTTTCGGCTTAAGTCTTTTGAGCTATTTACTGCTGAATACGATTTCTGTCTTTTCGATTGCCTTTGTTATTATTTTCCAACCTGAGCTGCGGAGAGCGTTGGAAACAGTGGGGCGATCCAGCCTCGGGTTTTTTAATATAAGGGGAGGGATCTATCAAGGCGAGAACGCGGCAACAACCATATCTCAGATCATTGAATCGATCGTGCAGGCCTGTCATGATATGGCGTTGACCAAGACAGGCGCTTTGATTGTTGTAGAGCGAACGACTCCCTTGGGTGATTTACAAGATCAAGAAAATGCCGTACAGCTTGATTCTCCAATTTCCACGAGTTTACTTAAACAGATTTTTTATAATGGGACTCCTCTGCATGACGGCGCGATTTTAATTCGCAACGGTCGTATAGCGGCTGCTAAAGTTCATATTCCTTTATCTGATAATTATCATCTGCGCAAAGATTTCGGAACCAGACATCGTGCTGCAATCGGAGCCAGTGAAATGGGTGATACGTTTGCCATTGTCGTATCGGAAGAAAAAGGTACCTTGAGCATCGCCGTGGGAGGCAGATTATATGTGTTGGATAACAGCGATGCGCTACGCACACAATTACATCGTTTATTATCGACCGATGAAAATGAAGATAAAAAATTCCGGATTTTCAAAAAGAGGGAAAGCAAGAATGTGATTGGTCGGCAGATTAAACGTTCCAGCCGGGTTTTTATGTTTTTGGCTTCTTTCGTTTTGGCAACTTTATTATGGATATACGTGCAGGCGACGATTAATCCGATCATTTCTAAATCCTTCAATGTGCCTTTAGATTATCATAATGTTGAAGAATTAACGTTAAAAGGTTTTGAAGTGACCTATCCGACGGAGAATGTGCAAATTTCTCTGACCGGGCGAAAAGAGATATTGGATAGTTTGACAAATCGTGATATTGAAGCCTATATCGATTTATCAAGCATTGAAAAGTCGGGCATTCAAACTGTGAATATCTCCATTGAAAAAAATACTTCTCTTTATACCAGAACAGATTACATTACACCTCAGGAAATTACGATCGCAGTCAGAGAATATGATCAGAAATAGGTGTACTTTTTAGGAGGAAACATGACAAGATTATCAAGATTATTTGGCACTGATGGTGTCAGAGGTGTCGCAAATAAAGAATTGACTCCAGATTTAGCTTTTCGCTTAGGATATGCTGGTGCGAAAGTTTTGACCGGAGAAAAAAGTCATAAACCGATGATTTTAGTAGGCAGCGATACCAGGATTTCCTGCGGCATGCTGGAATCGGCTTTGGTTTCAGGGATTACCTCGGCTGGAGCCGATGTCGTTTTGGCAGGCATTAGTCCAACTCCCGGTATTGCATATTTAACTAGAAAATATAAATGTGATGCGGGTGTCATGATTTCTGCTTCACATAATTCCTTTGAATTTAACGGTATTAAATTTTTTGCCAGTACGGGCTATAAATTACCGGATCATGTAGAGGATCAGATTGAAGAAGTTGTTAAAAGTTATGAGGAGCACGATAATCGTCCGATCGGCGCTCAGATCGGCCATCGCATACCGAAAGCGAATGCTGCCAGAGATTATGCCGAGCATTTGAAGAGGAGAATGAGCGTTGATTTGAGCGGCATGAAAATTGCTTTGGATTGTGCGAACGGTGCCAGTTATCATATTGCGCCGGGCATCTTTTCCGATTTAGGTGCCGAGGTGGTTGCGATCGGTATTGAACCGGATGGTGAAAATATTAACCTGAACTGCGGTTCTACTCATCTGGAACGTTTGACCCAGACTGTACGCCGGGAAGGTTGTGATATCGGTATCGCTTTTGATGGTGATGCGGATCGTATGCTGGCGATTGATGAAAACGGTGTCTTGGTAGACGGTGACGGCATTATGGCGATTATCGCCAGAGGCTTGCAAAAAGGGGATGCCTTGAAAGATCAAAAGGTTTGTGTCACGGTTATGAGTAATTTAGGTTTGGATATTTTTGCTCAAGACAATGGTATAGAACTTGTGAAAACTAAAGTCGGCGATCGCTATGTTTTGGAAGAAATGCTTAAATCCGGTATTTCGCTGGGTGGTGAACAAAGTGGTCATATTATCCTGATCGATCATAGTACAACTGGTGACGGTATGCTCAGTGCCCTGGCTTTATTAAAAACTTTACATCGTATGGATCAGCGCCTGTCTGAGGCCCGTTTGATGATGCAGCCCTTACCGCAGGTTTTAAAAAATGCCACAATTCCCAATGATCGCAAGGCGGCCGCAATGAATGATGAAGATATTGCCCAGGCTATTCGTCAGGAAGAAATTGCTTTGAACGGGAAGGGCAGGATTCTGGTCAGAGCTTCCGGTACAGAACCGATTATACGCGTTATGATTGAAGGGGAAGATAAAAAGGAAATCAGTAAAATGGCTGATCGTCTAATTGATCTGTTGACCAGCCGTTACGGGATTTAATGAGTATTTATGTCGCAGAAAAAAGCCTTAAAAATCATAGGGATACTTTTCTTGGTCAGTGTGATAGCCTTGTCCGTCAAGTCACTTTTAAGTCGCAAATATCCGGAAAAATTTGACGCCAAGGCAAAATATGAAAATGCTCAGCATGAGGCTGAGAATCAGCAGCGTGAAGATGCTGCAGCCACGGCGGATGAATTGCCGATCAATGAGATGCAAATTACGCAGACAACGAAAAATAATCGTAATATCTGGAGTTGGCCTTATGATTCGACAGTGCCGATTTATCATAATGTAAATTTAGATCTCTATCAGAATAAGATTAAGGATGAAACGTCTTTGCAAAATATCACCGTTTATTTATCTGTTTCAGCTGATCAAATGAAGTCTTCTGCAAGAGTTGAAGACAATAGCGATCAGACTGAAAACCAAACAGAAAATTCTGAACATGAAACGGAACCTGATAGCGCAGAAAACGCTGACAATTTGGCAGAGCAGCAGGAGATGACTTTATCGCTTGAGCAGATGAATGAAACAGATTATCAGAAAGTACTAGAGAATATTCAAAAGTATACAAAAGAAAGTCTGGAATCACTCGGTGCAAAAGTTGTTCTGTTAGATACAAGATATAATCAGGATACACAGAAAGCCGCCTTTGTCGGAGAAGATATTTTACAGGATTTTTTAACGGAATTAAAAGAGCAGAATTTCAAAAGTGACCGTTTAGAGAGTTTATTATCTCCTCTGCAGGCTATTCAAAATTCAAGTCATGACGCGACGATGACGAAAACTCTCTTTCCTGAAATCGGTGTTTCGACGGAGCAAAGATTGTTGCTGGATGTAGAAAGGCAGTATACGGATCGAATTTTCATCAATTTGAAGTTCGGACAATCAGAATCAGAGATAACCGGCAGCTTAGTGGAATATTTAGGCAATCAAAGTGCCGCGATCGGAGCACAAGGTGACAATATTATCGAAAATTCAGATGAAAAACCGGCATATATTGCTTATAATTCAGAAAATCGTCAAAGGTTAGCTGAATTGATGGAAAAAAATATCAGTCAATTGATCCCCGGCTTGGCATATTCGGGAGAAAAAGGTGTCGCGGAGAAAGTTTTGCCAAGCTTGCGGCTGATGAATTTAAATTCTTTGGAAATAGAAGTCGGACAACAAAATCAAAGCTTCGACTTACAAATTTTGACTTCTGAAGAGCAGCAGAAAATTTTTGCTGAAGCCATCAGCAATGCTTGTTATGAATTCTATTGCACGAGCTTAAACTGATTTCATTTCATTCTCTTAGGATATATTGGCGGTCAGAATAATATAGCCTGTATTGTCATAGGAATAGCTGACCTTACTGATGTTTTCCGGCAGCATCAACATTTCATCCGGCTTTTGTCTGCTCACAATATAGGTGCCGGAAGTATAAATATGCCCCGGTTTGAGCGATTCAATATATTCCTCAAGAGTCCAAAAATTTTGTGCCATGATCAGAGAATGAGGCAAACCGACATAACGAATATGCCAAGGTTCATAAGGGATTTTGGTAATGTCTTCTTTACCCTCAGGGTAGCGCACAATAAAACCAAATTTAGCCGCATGATGGTCGACGAACTGGCCGGCAGGGCAGTTAATAAAATTTTCTCCGGCAAAACCTTCTACATAGACATCGATAGCCAACCCGGTATGATGTTCAGAATAACCCGGGGGCAGGGCATAAATCGGATCCTCCGCATAAATTTCTGCCTGTTCTGCAATAGAACGATAGAGAGAGCTGACATACATTCTGGTATTGGTTTCTTCCAGGATCGTGTCTGAAAGAGCGCCGTAAGAGCTCAGCAGAACCTCATTCATCAATACGCCGCTATCTCTATACTCTGCCAAATCGGCTGCAAAATTTTCCGGTAAAGGATGCTCCGCATTGATCAACATTAAATTCTGCTTTTCCTGCCAATCGGTTTGCTCTGTGAGTTGATAAGGCATGAGATCATATTCCGTTGCATCGGTCCACTCAATTTTTTTATTTGTCTGCAAAAATAAATGTTGTATTTTATGCAAAATGGTAGGATTTAAAATCAAAAAAGCAATTGCTGCAATTAAAAAGAACAATAAAACGGTAAAGAAAACATACGGTTTTCGATTTGATTTCTGTTTAGGCATTTTCTTCCCCTTATATCTTTTAGAATTGGTATTCAGTTTAACATAAAATAAAGTGGGTAAAATATTAGAACTTTATTAATATTAAACATGGCAGGAAAGAAGAGGCGGGAAAATTTCTGCGAAAGCGTTGACAACTTGCTTTAAAGAGGTTAGTATTTAACAGCTATTCAATCAATAGTCAATAACTCGTATCGCATTCGTGATAAAATAATTTTACGGGCGGTATGGCATGTGAGGTGAAAAAGATGAAAGACGGAATCCATCCAGATTATAAAAAATGCACTGTACGCTGTGCTTGCGGTGAAACATTTGAAACAGGCTCTATTTTAGAAAACATTACAGTTGATATTTGTTCAAAATGTCATCCGTTTTATACGGGTCGTCAGAAATTAGTTGATACCGGTGGACGTGTTGATAAATTCAATCGTCGTATGGGTCGTTCAACCAAAAAAGATAAATAGAATCATCAAATTAAGATGCTTAAAAGAGGAGTCTGTACTTGTTGTGCAAACTCCTTTTTTCATAGAAAAAATAATAAGATACATAGAAAATTCGATGGAACATATTTAATGAAAAAACAAGCAAACAATTCTGAATTAAGAAAGACAACAATTGGAGGGCAGGCTTTAATTGAAGGCTTGATGATGATCGGTCCCGAGAAAAAAGCGATGGCTGTGCGCAATCCGGAAGGAGAAATTATCCTGGAATATTTGGCCGCCGAGAAATCTTCTCCTTTGGAGAAGGTACCTTTTATCCGCGGTCCGATCAAAGTTTTTAAACAATTGGTCTTGGGAACCAAAGCGATGATGCGTTCGGCTGAAATTGCCGAACCTGAAGAGGTGAAAGAAACAGACCATACGCAACAAGATCATCTGAAAAATAAGAAAAAAAATAAAGAGAAAACTTCGCAGATCGGTATATATCTTTCCGTTATTGTCAGTTTACTTTTCTCGATCTTTTTATTTATGTTATTGCCGGGTGCCATCGCTGATCTGATCCAAACTTTATTGAAAATTTCCGCTGATTCCGGTCAAACGCATATTTGGTTAACTTTGTTTGAAGGTTTGATCCGGGTGGCTATTTTTATCTTGTACTTATGGGCTATATCAAAAATGAAAGACATCAAAAGGGTATGGCAATATCACGGATCGGAGCATAAAACCATTGCCTGCTATGAAGCAAAGCAAGACTTAACCGTTGAACATATACGCGGCTTTTCGAGATTTCATCCGCGCTGCGGCACCTCGTTTATGTTTTTGATCATGATTGTCAGCATTATTATATTAGCTTTTATCGGTTGGCATAGCCGGCTGGTGAATTTACTTATCAGATTGCTTATTTTACCGGTGATTGCTTCCATTTCCTATGAAATTATCAGAGTGGTCGGGCGCTATGATAATGCTTTGACGCGTTTGATCAGAAAGCCGGGCCTGGCATTGCAGCGTTTGACGACGGCTGAACCGGATGATTCCATGTTGGAAGTCGCAATTGTTGCCATGAATGCGGTGTTACCCACTGTTGAAGGCAGCGATGAATGGTAATTTTCAGGATGACGAGCAAAATTTTGTGGCGGATAAAGATGCGAAATTTATGACAACAGATCAAATATTCAGTGTAAACACAGAGGTTATGATCCGTTTAGCGGCACGATCTTTAGCGGAACAGAACATTGAAGAACCTCTCAGAGAAGCGCGATTTTTATTGGAATTAGCAACCGGAATTTCTTTAAGTGAACAATTGGCGAAACCGGAACAAATACTTACCCCGCAGCAGTTGGCAAGGTTTACGGCTGTTCTTGAAAAGCGTCTGCGAAATATACCGTTTGCCTATATCAGCGGGGAAGCGGATTTTTACGGCAGAAATTTTTATGTGGAACATTGTCTGATCCCCAGACCGGAAACCGAATTGATCATTGACGCTTTGCTGAAATTTCGTTTTCAGGAACCGCTGAATATACTTGACTTATGTACCGGAACAGGTTGCCTCGGTATTACTTTGTTTTTGGAATTAGAAAAGTCTTATCAGCAAATCAATTTGATTTGTACGGATATTTCACAAGCTGCCTTAGAAACCTGTCAAAAGAATTTTCGGCGTTTTGCTTTAACGAAAGAGCGAGCGAAAGCAATTCTGGCGGATTTATTCCCGAAAACCGAACCGGAACGAAATCTGCGCTATGAGATCATTGTTGCCAATCCGCCCTATATCAACTCGGCGGATATACCGGGTCTGCAAAAGGAAGTGCAAGGTTTTGAACCGCATACAGCTCTTGACGGCGGAGAGGACGGCCTTTTGTTTTACCGTCGCATAGCCGAAGAAATCAAGCCGTTTTTACAAGCAGATCAAAGAAGCTTTCTCTTTCTGGAACATGGTAAAGGTCAAAGATCTGACATTAAGAAAATCTTTAGGGGAGCTGATTTAAAAATTGAAGAAATCCTTGAAATCGATGATTTACAAGGCATCGATCGCTGTCTGGGCTTTAAGCTATTAGGTTGAACCATTCAGATGATTTTTTTCAGAAGATAAAGAAGAATATATGACAAAGTTTAACATAATATGTGCTCAATGGAGTAGAATAGAAATTGTTGCAGAGAGAAAAGAAGAAGGAATTTAGGGGGAACGATGAATCAGAATTTAGAAAATTCAATAAAACGCTATGATGAATTAAGTATGATGCTTTCTGATCCGACAATTATCAATGATCAAAGTCGGTATTTGGCTTATCTCAAAGAATTTGGAGAGCTGGAAAAAAAAAAAAAAAATATAAAGCGCTTAAAAGAAGTAGATCAGCAATTGGAAGAAAATAAATATTTATTGCATGATACTGAAGATCAGGAATTTCGTGATTTAATTCGTGAAGAAATCGCTTCTTTGGAAACAGAACTGGAAACACTAAATCATGAAATTCAAATGATGATGATTCCCAAAGACCCCAATGATGAAAAAAGCGTTATTATGGAAATCAGAGCAGGGGCCGGCGGTGATGAAGCCGCCTTATTTGCGGGTGATTTGTTCCATATGTATACGGCTTATGCAGAAAAACAAAAATGGCAATATGGTGTTATTGATGCTTCAGAGAATGAAATCGGCGGTTTTAAAGAAATCGTCTTTGAAATTGACGGGCAGGGAGCCTATTCCAAATTAAAATTTGAAAGCGGTGTGCATCGTGTGCAAAGAGTGCCGGAGACGGAAGCAGGAGGCAGAATACATACTTCCACGGTTACGGTTGCCGTATTGCCGGAAGCGGAAGAGGTTGATGTAACGATTAATCCGGCTGATTTACAAGTCGATACGTATCGTGCCTCAGGTGCCGGTGGTCAGCATGTTAATAAAACAAGTTCCGCTATTCGGATTACGCATTTGCCGACTGGTATTGTTGTTACCTGTCAGGATCAGCGATCCCAGCATAAGAACCGCGATAAAGCGATGCAGGTTTTGAGAGCCAGACTTTTTGAACTTGAACAAAAAGCACAGAATGAAGCGATTGCCAGTGATCGCCGTGATCAGGTCGGTACCGGTGATCGCAGCGAAAGGATCAGAACCTATAATTTTCCGCAGGGGCGAGTCAGTGATCATCGTATTAATTTGACCTTGTATCAATTGGAAAGCGTTTTGGCAGGTGAGCTTGATCCGTTCATCACAGCTTTGCAAACAGCTGCCCATGAAAAAGCGATGAGTGAACATTTAGAATAATTAAGATGGGATGATAAAAATACAAAGAAGGCATAGGCATGAAAACTGCATTGATTTCGGTATATCCGAGTTTTGACTATGATTTATTAAAACCGGCGGCGAGAGCGATAGCACAAGGATCTTTAGTCGCTTTCCCGACAGAAACCGTCTATGGTTTAGGAGCTAATGCTTATATTCCACAAGCGATCAATCAGGTCTTTCAGGTCAAAGGTCGACCGCAGGATAATCCTTTGATTGTTCATTTGTCGGATCTAGCCGATGTCGAAAAAGTCGCTGTCGATATACCGGAAATCGCCTATCGCATTTTAGCTGCGTTTGCCCCGGGACCGTTGACTGTTATTTTGAAGAAGATGGCTGATATACCGGATGAGGTAACAGCAGGTATGCCTACGGTCGCGGTGCGTTTTCCGGAGAACAGGATCGCAAGAGAGTTTATCCGTCTGGCGAATGTACCGATTGTGGCACCTTCCGCCAATCTATCAGGCAAACCGTCACCGACACAGGCTTGGCATGTCTATGAAGATTTTAATCAGAAAATTCCTTTTATCATCGATGGAGGCCCTTGCTCGGTCGGTGTGGAATCTACCATTGTCGATTTGACGGAAGAACAGCCGGAAATACTTAGACCAGGTATTATTTCAGCTCAGGATATTTTTGTAAAAACAGGTATTAGAGTAAAAGAATATCAAAAAATATTGAGTCCGATCGAAAAACCCAAGGCACCCGGACAAAAATATAAACATTATTCGCCTCAGGCGACCGTGTATATTTTAGAGCTGCAGAGTACTCTGCAAGAGAGAATTGAGCACTTAGCATCAGGACTCAATGACTATTTAGCCGAAAACAAAAAAAATGAATTGAAGATCGGATTTTTTTTAGCAAAAAATATTAAAGATGCTATGATGGAAGAAAAGGTTTTAGAAAAGCTGCAAGCTGCTTTTCCAATGCAAAAAATAGATTTTCTGATCAGTGAATATGATTGTCTGAACGGAGCTGTCCAAGCCAGTCATGAACTGTTTAATCAGTTTAGAATTTTTGACAGAGAACAGGCGGATTTGATTATCTGTTCGGCGGAACCGGAAGTTGAACAAGGAATAGCGTATATGAATCGTCTGGGAAAAGCAGCCAGTCGGAAAATATAAGAGGCATGGTATGAATAAAGAATATACATCAAGAAAATTATTATTATTCGTCTGCACGGGAAATACTTGTCGTAGTCCTATGGCAGCAGCGATTTTTAATCATTTTGCAGAAAAGATGCAAAGCAATTGGTTTGCCATGTCTGCCGGCATTGCGACCGAATCCGGGTTGCCGGTTTCAGTAGAAACAAAACAGGCTTTGGAAGAACAACATATTTATATGGAAGATCATCAAT
>CAYFQU010000041.1:0-1664 GCA_964345335.1 uncultured Mageeibacillus sp.
AAGGCTGAAATTTATCTGAAATTACCGCTGTCAGAAGAAAATCCCTTATTGGTCGATCAGCAGCAAATTGTTGTTCCTCCTTTACATAAGGGAACCGTTGTTTTTTATAATTATGCGGAAGATGACAACCGTACGGAAAGAAATGCTTTGATTCTCGTTGATATTGAAAATGATGCAGAATTAAATTTAGTTGTTATACAGCGGTTAAATGCCGCCTCTTCTTCCCATGTTGCTGTTTTGGGCAGAGTTGGTGACGGAGCTAAATTAAATGTGGCGACGATTGAATTAGGTGCCGGAAAATCAGTCTTTCATTATATGTGCGATCTGGAAGGTTTTGCGGCTGAATCCCATGTGCAGACAGCTTATTTAGGTGCGGGTGAAGATCAACTGGATTTATTCTATCATACGCATCATATCGGCGAAGAATGTATTTCAGATTTACGCGTTAACGGTGCTTTGATGGATAAGGCAGTCAAGAAATTCCGCGGAACAATCGATTTTGTCAAAGGTTGCAGTGGTTCAGACGGTAATGAAGAAGAATTTTGTGTTCTGCTGGATGATACGGTACATTCAATTGCTGTGCCTTTATTATTGGCTGGAGAAGATGATATTGTAGGAAATCATGCGGCAAGTGCCGGTAAAATTGATGAAGATCAACTGTTTTATTTGATGAGCCGCGGTTTGAATCGTAAAGAGGCGGAAGGATTAATTGTTGAATCCAAGATGACTTCAACTTTTGATCAGATTCCGGATGAAGCTCTCAGAGATAGTTTGAAGCGTGAAATTCATGAAAGGATTTTGAAAAGATGAGATCCATCGCAGAACGTTTAGCAAATCCCGGTTTTGATTTAGCAAAGGTGAGAGAAGATTTTGCATACTTAAAATTACCGGGCGATCCGATTGTTTATCTGGATAATGCGGCGACAACGCAAAGACCGGAACAAGTCATTGCGAGTATAGCGGATTTCTATCGTTCGGCAAACGGCAATCCTTTACGCGGTGCTCATCGTTTAGGTAATGCGGCAACTGAAGCGATGCTCAAGAGCAGACAAACCGTTGCCGATTTCATCAACAGCAAAACGAAAGAGATTGTTTTTACTAGAAATGCCAGTGAATCTTTGAATTTGCTGGCCTATTCCTATGGTTTGAATTATTTGCAGGAAGGTGATCAAATTCTGATTACCCGCATGGAGCATCATTCCAATTGTGTCAACTGGCAATTTGTCGCACAAAAAACGAAAGCGGATTTAATTTATGTTGATTTAAATCCTGACTATACTTTGGATATGGCGGATTATCAGCGAAAATTATCGGATAAGACAAAGATCGTCGCTTTTACGGCCGCTTCGAATGTACTGGGTACTGTGACAGATGCTGCAAGAATCATTGAGCAGGCAAAGCAATATCATGCGATCACCATCGTTGATGCTGCACAGCTGATTCCTCATCATCCGATCGATGTTCAGGCATTGGATTGTGATTTTCTGGCCTTTTCCGGTCATAAAATGTTGGCTCCGTTGGGCATCGGAGTTTTGTATGGCAAGGAAGCTTTGCTTAAAAAAATGCAGCCGTTTTTATATGGTGGTGAAATGATCGAGTATGTGGAGGATTATACATCTACCTTCACTGAATTACCTTATAAATTTGAGGCCGGCACACCGGAT
>CAYFQU010000041.1:1674-10408 GCA_964345335.1 uncultured Mageeibacillus sp.
CGCCGCAATTGACTATATCAAGCATATCGGGATGGATAAAATAGCGGATTATGAGCAGGCTCTGACCGCTTATTGCCTGGAACGCATGAAAGAGTTGAATGATTTGGATATCTATCATGCGGAACAGGAAAACAGCGGGCCGGTGATTGCTTTTAATCTGAAAAATATTCATCCGCATGACGTTTCATCTATTTTGGATTATTATGGTGTCGGCATACGTGCCGGGCATCACTGTACGCAACCTTTGCATCGTTGGCTGGGTCAAAATTCAACCAATCGGGTCAGTTTTGCTTTTTATAATACGAAAGAAGAAATTGATCTGTTTATTGAAGCATTACAAAAAGTAAAAGAAATTATGCAGGTTGATAATCAGGAAGCAGCTGAATAGAGGGAAAAATGGATTTAAGACAAATTTATTCGCAAATTATTATGCAGCAATCTACATCCAAGAAGCATAAGCATGAACTGGAACATGCGACGGCTTCCGAGCGGGGCTATAATCCGAGCTGCGGTGATGATATACATATTTCAGTCAAATTCAAAGATGACATTATTGAAGACATCGCTTTTACCGGATCGGGCTGTGCTATTTCGCAGGCATCCACTTCTTTATTATGCGGCTTGGTCAAAGGCAAAACTGTTGCTGAGGCAAGATCCATGATCGAGACCTTTTTAGGCATGATCAAGGGAACAGTGACAGATGATGAAACGTTAGAAGAACAGTTAGGGGATGCGGTCGCTTTGAAAAACATTTCAACGATGCCGCAAAGGGTGAAATGTGCTGTCTTAGCATGGCGCACTCTTGATTTAATCATTGCTAAACAAACCGATCTGGAAATGATAGATTCCTAATGATCGGATCTGTTTTTACCTTAACATTTAAAAAGACTCTCAAACTTTTTGTCAGAATTTCTATAGCTAATGAATAAAAACTTATTCATGAGTTTATTTTTGGATTATACTATATTATATATAGTTTTTTTTGATAAAATACATAAAGAAATTATCATAAATCTTATATAAAGTGAGCATCATGCCATCGATGAATATTCGGCAGAGATCATCGCATATTCATAGGCTATTTAATTATGTTATAATGAATCAATTCGAATGGGAGTGAGACTTTTTATGGCATCAAAAATTTTAATCGTAGATGATGAACAGAATATTGTAGATATTTTACGGGAAAATTTAGAACGTGAAGGTTATACCACCATTGAGGCTTATGACGGAGAAGAAGCGATTCACCTGGCTCTGTCGGAAAATCCCGATTTGATTTTATTGGACTGCATGCTGCCTAAAGCGGACGGCTTTGATGTCTGTCGTACTCTGCGCAGAGATACTTTAGTCCCGATCATTATGTTGACAGCCAAATCAGAAGAGATAGATAAAGTATTAGGTTTAGAACTTGGCGCTGACGATTATATTGTAAAACCGTTCAGCATTCGCGAAGTTATGGCCAGGGTAAAAGCTTTATTGCGCCGTACTCACGTTGCGGCAGATATGGTACAGGAAGAACCGCAGGTCCTGCGCTTCGGTGATTTGAAAATTGATCAAAAAGCCTATGAAATTACTTTAGCTGATGAACCTCTGAATTTGACTTTGCGCGAATATGAATTGGTTTTATTTTTGGCGAAAAATGCCGGACAGGTTTTTTCCAGAGAAACATTATTGGAAAAGGTCTGGGGATATGAATATTTCGGGGATGTTCGCACAGTTGACGTTACGATTCGCCGCACCCGTGAGAAATTAGAGCCGGATCAGGAAAATTATCAATATATTTTGACCAAACGTGGAGTCGGTTATTATTTTAATAAAGAAGCAGATAAGTAGCCGGCAGGATTTTTCAGAAAGATGATCGATATGATTCTTGCTATTCTGCTTACATTCGTCCTGACTTTGTTAGTTTGTGTTTTTTTGGGTCGTCTTTATTTCTTTAAAAAGAAAAATGAGGAAGAAGTAAAATTACGCAAGATGTTGGAACGCGTTGTTAATAAACAAAGTGAGTCCCAATTGATTTTAGCTTCCTTGAATATGGGTGTTATCGCTTATGGCAATGATAATATTTTGCTCCTGAGCAATGATGCCGCTTCGCAAATGTTGCATGAAATTCCGCATAATTTCGAGGCTTTTTTAGATCTTTATGATGATGATCAAAAAATCAGAGCTAATTTGTTATTGGGTAAAAAGCATGCGGAACGCACCTTCGTTGATCAGCATATTCATTATCGTTTAAGTATTGAAGAACGAAATTTAGAAAAAAATAAAAAAGCGGCTCATATTATTGTCATTCAGGATATTACACGCCAGGTATATGAAGAACAACAAAGAAAAGAATTTGTTGCAAATGTTTCACATGAATTGAAAACACCTCTCACGACGATCAAAACATATAGTGAATCTTTACTCGACTGGGGTATTGATGAAAAATCAAAAGATTCCATCAAGAAAGATATTGAACGGCTTTATAATGGCTCAATTCGTATGGAAAGCCTGATCAATGATCTGTTATTGCTTTCAAGGATTGATGGCAAGGCGATTTATACTCGTTTTGAAAAGAAAGAGTTATTGCCCTTTGTGAGAAGTTGTATTTTCAGAACGCATACACAAGCCGATCAAAAAAATATTGATATTTCTTCCTTTGCCGTAGTGGATAAGACCATGGCTTATATTGATACTTCCTCTTTTGAACGCATTTTGATGAATTTGATCAGCAATGCGATTAAATATACTCCGAATGGCGGGGAGATCAAAGTATATATCGGCAGCTTGATCGACGACGTGTATATTAAAGTTGTTGATAACGGGATAGGTATTCCGCAAGAAGCACAACAAAATATTTTCAAACGCTTTTACCGTGTGGATACAACCGGATCAAGAGAACATGGCGGCACAGGCTTGGGATTGTCCATTGTCAAGGAATTGGTCGATTTGCATTTAGGACAAATCGATTTAAAAAGTGAAGTTGGAGTCGGCAGTGAATTTACGATTCTTTTGCCGAGCGTCAAAAAAGTTTTGCGCAGTGCCTTGTTTCAATTGGTTGAAAACGGAACTTGTAGTAATATGGTGACAAAAGCGGCTGAGGAAGAGGTTACGAAACTTGCTAAAAGCTTGAATATTATGGCACAATGGAAAAGTTTGCAATCAACGGAAGTAGACAAGATATTAAAGATCATAGAAAATGAATATTGAGTGATCTAAATATAAATTAACAGGTGATTAGATTGTCGGATAAATATATTATTAAAGGCGGAACGCCGTTAAAAGGAAATATTCAAATCAGCGGATCCAAAAATGCGGCATTAGGTATTATTGCGGCAGCCATGGTTTTGGATAATCCGTGCACGATTGAAAATTTACCTGAAATACAGGATATTAAAATTTTGTTGGATATTTGTGAAGAGTTGGGTGCGATTATCGAATGGAAAAGCGAGAATACAATTTCTTTTGATCCGCGTCCAGTTAATTCTCATATAGCTGTTTCCAACAAGGTTTCCAAGATTAGAGGTTCCTATTATCTTTTAGGAGCTTTCCTGGCGAAATTCCATAAAGTGAATCTTCTATTACCCGGTGGTTGTGATTTTGGCTCACGCCCTATTGACCTGCATATTAAGGGTTTTCAAGCGATGGGCTGCGGCGACTTGATCGAAAAACCCGGTGGTATTATTTGTCTGGAAACAAATGAATTGAAGGGTGCCGGTGTTTTCCTAGATACAGTCAGCGTCGGTGCGACGATCAATATTATGTTGGCTGCTGTTAAAGCGGAAGGTGTTACGGTCATCAATAATGCGGCGAAAGAACCGCATATCGTCGATGTGGCAAATTTCTTAAATACCATGGGTGCCGATGTCAGAGGTGCCGGGACGGATGTCGTGAAAATTACGGGCAAACCTTACCTGGAGGCAAATCGTACGTATACGATTATTCCGGATCAAATTGAAGCAGGTACTTTTATGATTATGGCGGCCATGACTCATGGCGATATTACCTGTACAAATTTAATTCCCAAACATATGGAACCGCTTACGGCTAAATTGATAGAGATGGGAGCTTTGGTTGAAGAAGGTGATGATTTTATCAGAGTTGCCTTATTCCCTGATGAAACGTTAAAAGCCGTCAGCTTCAAAACAATGCCGTATCCGGGATTTCCGACGGATTTGCAGCCGCAGGCGACCGCTTTATTAACCATGGCGAACGGTACCGGTCGCATGATTGAAAGTGTTTGGGAAAATCGTTTTCAGTATATTGAAGAATTACAATCCATGGGTGCTAATATAGTCACCTCAGGGAAATTGGCTGTAGTTCAAGGTGGCGGTTTACACGGCTCTACTGTTTATGCCAGAGATTTACGCGCCGGTGCCGCTCTGGTAACAGCAGGATTAGCTGCTGAAGGTGAAACAACGGTGACCAATGTATATGCCATTGAACGTGGTTATGAGAATTTTGTTGAAAAATTACTCTCTGTCAAGGCAAATATAATTGTTAAATAATAAAGTTGATAGCATTAGTTTAATAAGTATTAGGTGACTTAGATGATCGGTGGAATTTCCTTAAGATCGGGAAGCAGCGGGAATTCAACCCTGATTAGAAATAAAGATAGCAAAATTATTGTGGATTGCGGTATTAACGGCAAGACTTTCGCGAAAGCTCTGGCGGAAGCGGGAGAATGTACTGGAGATATCGACGGTATTTTAATTACGCATGAACATAGCGATCATATTTCCGGTTTGGGTGTTATTCTCAGAAAATTTAAAATTCCCGTATATTTATCGCAAAAAACATATGAACATATACAAACTCGTTTGGGTAAATTTGATGAAAACCTCATTCATATGATTGAACCGAATCAGGCATTTTCTATTGGTGAGCAAATCATCAAACCTTTTTCGGTACCGCATGATGCTTCGGAAACATTGGGTTTCCGTTTTCTGACGGAGCGAGGTGATATTACGGTCATGACAGATGTCGGAGCCGTCGATTTATGTTTGCTGGAAAAAATATACGGTTCCAGATTAATTTTTTTAGAATCGAATTATGATTTTGAAATGTTGAAAAACGGACCTTACCCCGCTCGCTTAAAAAAGAGAATCAGCAATGGCTTCGGCCATTTATCCAATGGTCAATGCGGTGATACTCTGTGTCATTTGGTGCAAAAAGGAACAGAGCAGATTGTCTTATCGCATTTAAGTCAGGAAAACAATCATCCATCAATCGCGGCCTTATCTTCTGTCCAGGCTTTGCAGGATATTCATGCGGTTAAAGATCGTGATTATCAATTGCAGGTTGCGGCGCGTTATGAAATCTCACAATGGATGCAAATTTAAAGGCAAATCGGGTGCTTTCTTCATGAATCATTTATTAAATAAAGGAAATAATACATTTCTCATAGCAGGTCTGGGTAATCCGGGGTCAAAATATGAACGAACCTGGCATAATTGCGGTTTTATGGTATTGGAAATTCTCAGTCAACGCCATCATTTCCAAATGCGTAAAATTAAATTTAAAGGATTGCTTGCCGAAATACAACTATTTGGCAAAAAAGTAATTTTTTTGGAACCGCATACCTATATGAATTTAAGTGGCGAAAGCATTAAAGCTGCGTGTGATTTTTATAAAATTCCGCCGGAAAATTTACTGGTCATCTATGATGACATCGATATTGAAATCGGTAAAATCAGAATTCGCCCCTGGGGCAGTGCCGGATCTCATAACGGGATGCGTTCTATTGTCAGGGAATTAGACAGCAATCGTTTTCCACGAATTCGCGTCGGTATCGGACCGCAGCCGGACTATATAGATATTATTGATTATGTTCTGCAAAAAGTGCCGCAGGACAAACAAAAGGACATTTTCAACGGCCTGAATAAAGCGGCGGATGCTGTTGAGATTTTTCTCAAAGATAATTTGGATTTAGCCATGAATCGCTTAAATGGCGTATAGAATTTGCTGAAGTATAAAATAAAGTATTAAGCATGAAATAGTAGGAGATGAGCCAATTTGATTTCTCAAATTGTTGAAAAAATTTCTCGAGATGATTCTGTTCAATATATGAAACGGAATCTTGACACACGATCTTTTCAGATCAACGGTTTAAATGAGCCGGCAGAACTTGCTCTGCTGGCAACCTTAGCTGAACAACGCAGTATTCTTTTTGTTGTGCCGGATGAATTAAAGGCGCGCACATATCATAAAATCTGGCAGAGTTTATCAACTGTTCCGGCTTATATATTGACACCGCGCCAATATATATTTACAGATGTGATCGCCTCCAGCCGCGATTTGGAACTGCAAAGACTTGCTATTTTACAACGATTTTTATCAGCTGAACCCTGTTTGCTCTTAGCTTCTGCAGCGACTATGCAGGATTGGTATCCTGCTGCGAATTTTTTTGCCGTACAGACCATTCAATTAACTTCCGGTGAAGAATATTCATTCACAAAGATTATTCAGCAATTACAGACGATTGGTTATGAAAGAATTTCACAAATTGAAGCAGCCGGACAATTTGCTGTGCGCGGAGATTTGATCGATATCGGCATTGCTGTTCCGGAATCTGTTTCCGAGAGCCGCGGGATTCGTCTTTCTTTCTTTGGCGATGAATTGGAGGATATTCGTGAATTTGATTTTGCCACGCAAAGATCCACCGAAACATATCAAGCAATCTCTATCCCGCCGGCGAAAGAATGGATTGTCAATCAGGGAGAAGCAATTGATTTAGCTGAAAAAATTCGTCAGGCGACGCGAGAGCAAGCGGAAAAAGTTTTAAAGGCCGGAGGCGATTTAGAACAAGCCGAAGTTTTTGAGCGATTGGGCAAAAGAGATGCCAGCCGCCTGGAACAAGGGATTGATTTCAATGCGATGGATCGCTGGTTTTTCCTTTTGGATCAAGCAAAGACTAATCTTTTGGGCTTGGCAAAAGGAACAAAACCGTTATTTGCTTTTTCGGAGATCTTGCAAATTCAACATCATCTTGATGCGCTGACGGCAGATTTTTATCAAGAAATACAATCCTATTTGGAGAAAGGACAGGTTGTTGCGGGAACAGAACATATTCGTTTAAAACAAGCCGAGGTATGGCAGGGTGTACAATCCATTCCGACGCTCAGCTTTGCTCAAATTGATGCTGCAGGCAACGGAATTTCTGGAGCGGAAAAAGTTAATTTTGCCGTGCGTACAATGGATTCTTATCATGGCAGAGAAAATATATTTCTCAATGATTGGCAAACCTGGACGGATACATCAGCTACGGTCGTGATCTTTGCCGGCTCCGATTCACGTAAAGAAAAATTAGAAAAAATACAGCAGGAGAAGCATTTTTCCGGCATCATCCTGACAGAAAATCTGGGCAAAGGTTTTTACTGGAAAAAAACGGGTCTGATCATTGTCGGTACACAGGATCTTTTTGGCATTGAGAAGAAAAAACGCAAGAGAAAAAAACAAGGCTTGAGCATCGACTTTCTTTCTGATTTGAAGCCCGGAGATTATGTCGTGCACGAAGATCATGGTATTGGTATATATAATGGTCTGACAACATTGGAAAGCGGTGGCAAAACAGGAGATTATTTACATATATCCTATGCCGGCACCGATCAATTATATATTTCTGTCGATCAGCTTGAGCAAATCCGGAAATATGTTTCAGCCGGAGGCAAGAAACCTAAGCTGTCTAAGTTAGACGGGAAAAGTTGGAATAATCTCAAACAGAGAGCTCATGAATCAATAAAAAAACTGGCGACGAATTTAATTGATTTATATGCGCAGCGCATGAAGCAAAAAGGCTATCAATTTAGCCCTGATACAGTTTGGCAGGAGCAATTTGAAGAAACGTTTCCTTATACGGAAACCGAAGATCAATTGATAGCCATTGATGAGGTCAAGGCAGATATGGAATCCGAAAAGGTGATGGATCGACTGCTCTGCGGAGATGTTGGTTTCGGTAAAACGGAAATCGCATTTCGGGCGATGTTTAAAGCTGTCATGGACAGTAAACAAGCGGCGATGCTGGTTCCGACTACTGTGCTGGCTCAGCAGCATTATGAAAATTTACAGGAGAGAATTAAAGATTTTCCGATTCGCCTGGCACTGTTAAGTCGCTTTGTATCAAAAGAAGAGCGGAAGAAAATTGTTAAGCGCCTGACAACAGGAGAAATTGATTTGGTGATCGGAACGCATCGTATCCTGTCAAAAGATATTAAATTTAATAATTTAGGTTTATTGGTGATCGATGAAGAACAGCGATTCGGTGTGGATCATAAAGAAGGCCTGAAAGAAAAATATCCTCTGGTGGATGTATTGTCCATGACGGCGACTCCTATTCCCAGAACTTTACATATGTCCATATCCGGAATCAGGGATATTTCTGTTTTGGAAGAAGCTCCTTCCGATCGTCATCCGGTACAAACTTATGTCATGGAATATGATGAGGCCATTATCGAAGAAGCGATTCTCAAAGAGATCACTCGCAGGGGACAGATTTTTTATCTATATAATAATACACATAAGATTGCCGAAAAAGCACAACACTTGAGAGAGCTGATGCCCGGTTTAAGAGTGGAATATGCCCATGGACAAATGCCTGAGAAATTGTTGGAGCAGGTGATTGAGGATTTTTTGGCTCAAAAATTTGATTTGCTGGTCTGTACCACGATTATTGAGTCCGGTGTGGATATGTCGAATGTGAATACGATTATTGTTGAAAATGCGGATCGGCTCGGTTTGGCGCAGCTTTATCAGA
>CAYFQU010000042.1:0-10336 GCA_964345335.1 uncultured Mageeibacillus sp.
AAAGACTGCCCCAAATTGAAAAAGCCTGA
The DNA here is from genome assembly GCA_964345335.1 of uncultured Mageeibacillus sp. Taxonomy (GTDB): domain Bacteria; phylum Bacillota; class Clostridia; order Saccharofermentanales; family DTU023; genus UBA5436. The sequence goes on from CAYFQU010000042.1 coordinate 30, forward strand.
ACCAAGCTGCCATGTATACAGGACAACCTGATCAATCAACATAATAACAGCTAAAATCTTAGAAAATGTTCTGCTTTGATTTAACCGAAATAATTTGGATTTACCTCGGATAATCACATAGGAAATCAGGATAAATGCAGATAAAATAATAATATGCGGGAGCGAAAACGGGGTCAAAGGATTACCGTCTTCAACACTTCTAAAAAAATACATGGCTCTTCACCGTCTTTTCTTAATATTGAATGATTTTAAAATAACAAAAACATCCGATAAATGATACAGGAAAGATGGATTTTAAATAATTATTAAGGAATTCAAGATAGAGCGGAATACGAGATACGAACCCATGACCTTCAGTTAATGTATCCATAACTATCGTATAACGTTTTTGTATGTAATTGAAAAAAGATAATATTTAGAGAAAAAAATAAAATAGAGTCCAAAAACCTCATATCGGTTAAGATATAAGAAAAAAATACAAACAAAAGAAAGGATTCTCTTATAGAAACTATTGTAAAGGTTGTCAGAAAAGACGATGTCAGAATACTGGAACAAAACTAGGCACCTTATCTTACAAAAGACACTACTACCATTCTGACACAGAGCATCCTGGATCAAAACCGGTGAGGAAGCCGGTAGTTTTTACCGTTACTATGTAAGTAATGAGGATGGGATCAAAATCTAACAAAACCTTGAGTCTAAAAACAGCAATAATTGGCAGAAGGGCTTATCAGTCACACGTTAAGTGTCCATCTATCCAGTAGACCATATGTTTGGTCTTACCGGGGTTTAGATGATATTTCCAGCCTATAGATACATCTGTTGGATAGAGGCGAAATGAAAGCCACCGACTTTGATCAAAGGATCAAAGAAAATATTTCGCTGGTCAAATCAGAAGAAATACGGCAAACTATGAAACAAGGAAAGAAAAAAAGAATATGCCTTTGCTCCCTTTGCGAGTAGTGTGTTTCAAAGAAGCAAAAAGGATGCCTTATATTGGTTCTTCCAGTCAGTTAAAGAAGGTGGTTACAAATCTTAGCTTAACCGGATAGAAATTGGATTCTCTAAACCTACAATAAATTGACGCGGTCTTTCTTATATTTCGTATATTAAATTCCTAATACCTATGGAATAATAATTAAAGAACAAGGATGAGATCTGAGGTAAAAAAAAAAAAAAAAAAAAAATTGAAATATTTCTAAGGAAACATAAGTTATTGTCAAAAGATTATGATATTGATCAAGAACTTCTTAGATTTGTAAGTCACATGCAAAAAGGTTTAGCCGGAGTGGAATTCCCGGAAGCCATGAGAATGATTCCTACTTATGTTTCTCTTTCAGACGAAGTATCAGTAAGAGAACCCGTTATTGTGATGGATGCCGGAGGTACAAATTTTAGAATTTGTTTATTAAGTTTTGACGAAAATAATAAATATAAAATCGAGCATTTCAAAAAATATAAAATGCCGGGAGCAGATTCGCAAATTAGTAAAGATCAATTCTATGAAACCATTGCGAAATATTTATTACCATACTTAGAATTTAGTAATCGTGTTGGTTTTGTCTTTTCCTTTGAGTGTGAAATTCAACCAAACCTTGATGGCAGAATTATTAATATGAGCAAAGAAAATCAAGCAGATGATATCGTTGATACCTTCATTTCTCAGAATATTAATCAAAAATTAAAAGAACTTGGTTACTTAGGTGAAGCGCATATCATCATCGTTAATGATACTGTGACCGCCCTACTTAGTGGAGTTTCTCAGAAAAGTGATATTTCTTTTGACTCTTACGCAGGCTTAATATTAGGAACAGGGATTAATTCTTCCTATATTGAGCAAAATTCCAACATTCTCAAAATAGGAAATAAAATTGATTCAACCGGTAATATGGTCATCAATATGGAATCCGGTAACTATTTTATTCAAAAAGAGAGTGATATTGATCAAGAAATCGAATTATCAACGACTGTTCCAGGAGATCATGCCCTTGAGAAATTGATTTCCGGACGTTATCAAGGATTACAGGTACTTTATATTTTGAAACATGCTATTGAAGAGGAAGAGTTTTTTAGCGAATCATTTGCTCATGCAATGAAGGCACTAGATAATCTGGAAAGCTATGATTTAGATCAGTTCTTATTTTCTCCAAACGGAAATAATATTTTGGCGAAAGCTTGTCAAAATGAAGATGATCAAATTTATTTATACTATATTATCGATAATGTTTTTGAAAGAGCGGCAAAATTAACGGCAATGGTTATTTGTGGAATTCACATACAGACAAATTCTGGTAGAAATCCTTTGAAACCTCTTGCAATCACAATAGAAGGAACAACATATTATAAATCAAAATTATTCAAGAAAAAATTGGATTATTTTATTAAAGATTTCATTAATGAAAAACATGGATTTTATAATCATATTTTACAAATAGATGAAGCAAATATTATCGGTGCGGCAATGGCTTCCTTAATGAACTAATATAACATTTATCGGATCTGATAAAAAATATTACAGTCGGGAGTCTAATCGCCAAACAATTTTTACAAACGAAAGCCCTGAAACGCTTATGTAGCAGGGCTTTTATAATGGAGCGGGATACGAGATTCGAACTCGCGACCTTCAGCTTGGGAAGCTAACACTCTACCACTGAGTTAATCCCGCAATTTCCAAACAGGGATATTATACTACTAATAATTCATCTTCGGAAGGGTATGGAAAAACATCAAACGGACAATACAACTCAATTTCTCTTAAGAGAGAAGATAAGTCCTTGATACCCGGTCTGACTTGTTGAAGCATCGCCTGTACCGTTACTGTTTCATCTTCAATCGTCACAATTTGATCAATCAGTTGATCCATCTTTTTTGTTTTTTGATCCAAACGATCCATCAATTCAGCATTAAATTTCGCTCTTTCGATCGCAGATTTGCTAAAACCTCTTTCTGCAACAGTTTCTAATTTCATTTGATAATTGAGCAAAGCCGGGTAAACGCCTTCCTGAGCCATTCGGGTAATAATCCTTGCCTGGGTTTTGACAGAATGGATGAAATCTTTGACCAAAACCTGATGTCTGGCAGCCAACTCTTCTTGATTCAATATATTAAATTTTTCCAACAAAGCAATAGTTTGCGGATCTTCTAAAATAGAGACGGAATCAATATAATTGTCGATTTTTTTCAGTCCGCGTTTTTCCGCTTCAATTCGCCAGGTTTCACCATAACCGTTGCCTGTGTAAAGGATTTGATGATGTTCCTTAAGGATATGATGAGCTATACTCATCACCGTTTTATGCAGTTTTTCCGGACTATCGATTGCAACAGCATCAAGTTGATCTGCAATTTCACATAAGCTATCTGCTAAACCGGCAAAGAGAAAAGTGTTGATAGCCGAAGCGTTCATAGAAGCTCCCAGCGTTCTCAACTCAAATTTATTGCCGGAAAAATTAATCGGTGAAGTGCGATTGCGATCTGTCGCATCGATGCTTTGTGCCGCTAAATTACTGATATGAGAAGTCATCTCTTTCAACGCAATCGGTGAAATATCAGTCGTTTCCGATAATTGCATAAACAAATCATGTAATTTATCACCTAAATAGATCGAGAGAACCGCAGGCGGAGCTTCATGTCCTCCTAAACGATGATCATTGCCTTCATTGGAAGAAGCCATACGGATCAGCACCTGGTATTTATCAATGGCTTGAATAAAAGCCGCTAAAAACAGAATAAACTGTAAATCTTCGGATGCCTGATCGCCCGGCTCAAACAAATTAGTGCCGGTTGAATCGATTAAAGAAACATTGTTATGTTTACCGGATCCGTTGACTGCGGCAAATGGTTTTTCACTGAGCAGGCAGACGAAACCATGACGCAAGGCCACTTTTTTCAAAATATCCATCAAGAGCATATTCTGATCAACCGTCGTCGTCGCATCGGAATACATCGCAACAAATTCATACTGTCCCGGAGCGACTTCATTATGCTCAATCACCGTATAAATACCGACTGCCCAGCATTCCTGATTGACCTCATGCATAAAGGCTTTGACATTTTCACTGACCGAACTGAAATAAGGAAATTCATAATCCCCGTCTCTGGGCATTTCCGCAGAGAATAATGTTTTTTGACAAAAACGAATATCCGGCCTTTGCATGGCTTTTTCTTCATATAGCAAAAAGTATTCCTGTTCCAAGCCAATCATGGGACGCACGAATTTAACTTCTTTTTTTCCTAATAAATGCAAGACTCTGGTCGCCTGTTCACTTAAAGCATCTCGCGCTTTAATCAAGGGCATTTTCATATCTAATTTTGCACCGGTATAGCTCACATAAACACTGGGAATATAAAGAACATTTTGTCTGACATAAGCAAAAGAAGAGACATCCCAATAGGTATAGCCCCGAGCCTCAAAAGTATCTCTCAAGCCGCCGCTGGGGAAGGAAGAACCGTCAGTTTCTCCGCGAATCAGAGATTTTCCTGATAGTCGGGAAATAGTATTGCCATAATGGTCTTCCTGTAAAAATGCGGTATGTTTTTCCGCTGTTCTGCCGGTTAAAGGCTGAAACCAATGACAATAATGTGTGGCCCCTCTTTCCATGGCCCAAACTTTCATGGCATGAGCAATTGCATCTGCCACTTCTTTACTGATCGGAATATTTTCATAAGAAGCCTGAGCCCAGGCATCATAAACAGGCTTAGGCAAGCGCTCTTTCATAACTTTTTTACCAAATTGATTGATTCCAAAATCTTCTACTAATGGAAAGCGCGTCATACATTCTCCTCTTATCTGCATTTATTAAAAGAATATAATACCATAAAATTATAGCAACATTATATATTGTTTAAAAATATCAGCTACTATAAAACCTATCACGCCTCATATCAAATTTTACTGTTCATATCTGAGTATACTTTTCTCCATACGATATTTACATATTCTCAATCAGTAATTTTGTATAAGGATCTTGCGGATTTTCAAAAATTTCCTCTGTATTCCCTATTTCTACAATATGTCCTTCTCTGAGAATAGCAACTCGGTCACAGAGATGATAGACAACGGCTAAATCATGTGAAATAAACAAGCAGGAAAACTGAAATTTTTCGCGTAACACTTGAAATAAATCCAAAATTTGTGCCTGTACGGAAACATCCAGAGCAGAAACCGGTTCATCCGCTAATAATAAGCATGGTTCGACCAATAAGGCCGCTCCGATAGCGATTCTTTGCAATTGTCCACCTGATAATTGATCGGGGTATCGATTTAAAAAATCTGCTGATAAACCTACCGCCTCAATCATCTGTTTCACTCTTGTTTCAATTTCAGCAGTTTCAAACTTTTTTTGTATATTCAGAATTTCTCTTAATTGATAAGCAATTGTATGTACAGGATTAAATGAGCCATAAGGATCCTGAAAGATCATTTGAATACCGCCTTGTAACTTTTGACGCCTTTCTCTAGCGGTCATGTTTTCCAAATGCTCAGAATGAAAAATAATCTCTCCCTGATCCGGCTGCATAAATCCGGCGATTAAATTGGCGATGGTCGTTTTCCCGGAACCTGATTCTCCGATCAATCCCAGAAATTCATTTTTTTGTATCGTCAGAGAAAGATCCTGTAAGATATAAGCCGGATCGCGACCGGCTTGTTCATAAGAAGCGGAAATATTTTGTAAAGTTAGCAAATTACTGTTCATCCAAAGTTACTTCCATTTCTTTTTTGATCAAAAAACAGGCTGCCTGATGTCCCTCTTCAACCTGATACATCGGCGGAATTTTCTGCCAGCAAACGTCCATAGCATAAGGACAACGTTCTGCAAATAGACAGGATTTAGCCGGTCCCCGCAAATCTTTGATCTTCGGTTTCATTTGCAATAAGATTTTTCCTCTTTTTTCTTTTGTCGGAATAGAAGCGAGCAATTGTTGCGTATAGACATGCTGTGGATGCTTGATGATCTGCTCTGTTGAACCGATTTCAACCACCATACCGGCATAAAGTACATATACGCGATCACATAGTTTTTTGACCGTCGACAAATCATGCGAAATATACAGAATCGAATTTTGCTTACTCTGATTGATCGCTTGAATTAAATCCAAAATTTGTGTTCGCACCGTAGCGTCTAAAGCTGTCGTCGGCTCATCCGCTATCAATAATTCCGGATTATTGATTATCGCCATGGCGATCAGCACACGTTGTCTTTGGCCGCCTGAGAGTTCATGAGGATAACGGTTATATAATTCTTCCGGGTTCGGTAAATTGACCGCTTTCATCGTTCCGATTACTCTAGCTTTACGTTCCTTTTGTTTCATCATATGATGAATTTTTAGCACCTCCCCGATCTGTTGACCGATACGCATTAAAGGATTCAAGGCTTGTGAAGCATCTTGATAAATAATTCCAATTCTTTTCCCGTTAATATCTTTTCTTTGATTAGGTTTCAAATATGTTATTTCCTCATTTTGGAAAACAACCTGCCCTTGGGAAACCGAAATACCTTCTGGCAAAAGTCCGGCAATCGCCATGGCTGAAATGCTTTTCCCACTGCCCGACTCGCCTACTAATCCCACAATCTCGCCTTGTTTGATCGACAAGGAAATATCTCTGACCAGTTCCGCTCCGCTGAATGAAGTTACTTTCAGATTCTGAACCGACAATATCGTTTGTGCATCCTTACTGATCATTGTCCCAAGCCTCGATTTTCTGTCAATTGTTTCATGGCATTATTGATAAAAAAGCTGCCTAAGACGAGCAAGACAATCATTAATCCGGGGAAAATTGCCGCTGCCGATTCCTGAAAAATGAAACCTTGCGCATCTTTTAACATCCTGCCCCAGGTAATTTGTCCAGGCGGAACGCCCAAGCCTAAAAAGCTCAAAGAAGATTCAGCCAGAATCGCATTGGCGAATCCTAAAGCAAAAGAGGCTAAAATTCTATTTTTTAAAAGAGGGAAAAAATGCCTGAAGATAATATGTCCGGAGGAAGCGCCGACCAATTGCAAGCGTTTAATAAAATTCCTTTGTTTTAATTCTAAAAAGCCGCTGCGTATCACTCTGGCATAGGATGGAATAAACATAATCCCTAAAGCAACGATCACCTGCCAAATACCATTGCCGAAGGTCGCCACAAATAAAAGCCCCATCAGTATAATCGGTATCGCTAATAGTGCATCGGTAAAACGGCTCAGCAGAAAATCGACATATTTACCATAGTATCCGCTTAAAGCACCGATCAAAAAACCGCACATAGCACCAATTGCATTGATGCCCAAAGAAATAAGAATCGTTAAAGGCAAAGCGCTCATGGTTCTGACGAAAACATCTCTGCCGTAATTATCTGTTCCAAACCAATGTTTTAAGGATACACCTTGGAAGCGATCCAAAGGGTTCATTTGAGAAACAGTATAAGGTTGATAAAGTAAATGAATAAAGAATAGCAGCACGGGAATAAATAATAAAATAAATCCAAACAGTAGTTGCAGGTTCATTTTTTTTGTGACAAAACCTTTTTGATAAAAAGCTCTTTTCAAAGAGGGCGATAGATTTATTTCTGTTGTCATTGCATTTTTTTTCATATCAATGCCCTCTTTTCAATCTGAAATCATATTTTGGAGAAGAGCGCCGCATCTGTTTTTCTCGAATGCGAGGATCGATCCATTGATTAATGAAATCCACTATAAAGTTAACCAAAACAACAATACTTGCCAACAGTAAAATAATGCCTTGTGTTAAACGGAAATCTCTTGCTTCTACCGCAGTCACCAATAAACGCCCCAGACCCGGAATTAAAAAGACTTGTTCAATGATCACACTGCCACTGAACACTTCCGCTAAAATTAAACCGAGCACTGTAATAAAAGGCACTAAGCTGTTGCGCAGAACATGCTTGAAGATAATTCTGTCTTTGCCGGCACCTTTCCCAATCGCCGTTTTGATATATCCGGATTTTTTTTGAGCTACAATAGCGTCTCTTAGAAATTCCATTGCCATAGCTAATCGGGACAGAGCAATCGCTAAAGCCGGCAGCCAATACTGTGACCAAATGCTCATCAGGCCAGTCGTTTGACGAATCACCAATTGCGATGTTTTGAAAAGCAACATCAAGAGAATTGCCATAAAAAAGGGAGGAATGGCAAGGCTTGTTTCCGCAAATACACGAATACCGTTATCAATCAAACTTCCAGGCTTGGCAGATGCCAACAAAGCTAGAGGAATGGATAAGATCAGAATAAATAAGAAAGCCAAAAGAACCAAAGATAAAGTATAACCGATTGACTCACCGATTAGATGAGCGACCGTATCTTCAAAGCGAAATGAATAACCTAAATTGCCATGTGCTAAAGCATTGAGATAACGGGCAATTTTAACTGGAAATGGTGCATCTAAATCCAGCTCAGCACTCAAAGCATCAACCTGCTCCTGACTGGCATTCATCCCCAGCATAATACGTGCCGGATTACCCGGAATTAACTCAAAAATAAAAAAGACAATCAAAATAATCATAAAAAGTGTCAACAACATCTCGCCTATTTTTCTTATGATATATCTGCCCATCTTTTTCCTTACAGAAAAATGTCTGAAAGAAAAATTCATTCAGACATTCTTATTAATTTTTACTTATTATAAATTATTCTGCAATAAAATACACATTATACATGTCTTGTACATATTGCGGATAGGTCGTATAACCTGCAATATTCTTTTTAACCGCGGTTTGTACACCGGGATTTTGTAAAAAGACGGAAGCCGCATCTTCCTGTAAGATACTTTGCATTTCATGATATAAAGGAATACGCTCTTTCCTGTCCAAAACTGTACTTGCTTTTTCATATAATTCATCAAAAACAGGATTAGAATAGTTGATGAAATTACCTTCATTGCCCGTATGATAATGTTTCAGGACAGTTGCCGGAGCAACATAATCAAAGGTCAAGGCAATAACTGTCGAATCAAAATTCTTACCCTGATAAACATCGCTCAGCCAAGTCCCCCAATCGACAGATTGAATATTCGTTTTAACATTGATGGCTTCCAGCTGTGCCGCAATCACTTCAGCCGTCTGCACATGAATAACATAATTGCCAGGTACCGTAATATTGACAGTTAAATCGCTATAACCCTCTTCAGCCAATATTTTAGCGGCTTTCTCCGGATTATAATTTGTACTTAACTCAGTGTTGTAATAATCGCCCATGGCCGGTGACATGCCGGATTCAAGAACTTTACCCGCTCCGAAAGTAACGCTGTCAATGATCATCTGCTTATCGATCGCCATATTTAAAGCCTGACGAACTTTGGGATTGTCAAAAGGTGCTCTGGCATTGTTTAAAGCCCAAACTTGTACCATATTGGAATCAGCTTCGATAAAATTATATTGATCTTTCAGCAAATCCATTTTATCCATTGTCAGATATGGAAAAATATCGATAGATCCTGCCTGTAAATCAACGATGGCAGCATCAGCAGAAGGCATGATCTGAAAAGTAACCTCATCCAGATAAGCATTGCGCTCACGCCAATAATTTTCATTTTTGACCATTTTGACATATTCTTGCTTTTTGTATTCAGAAAACTTGAAAGGGCCGGTACCGATCGGCTTGGTAGATTGTTCATGATAATTTGCGGGCACAATCGCCAAGGTCATATAGCTTAAAAAATCAGCATCCGGTTCTTTCAGCAAAACATGTACGGAATGAGCAGACTCGTCCGCAGTTACCTCAGCTATATTTGCTAATTTTGAAATTTTGGTCATTTGATCTTCACCGAGACCGGCTGCATTTTTTAAGGAATAGACGACGTCATCAACTGTCAACTCCTGATTATTATGGAATTTTACATTTTGGCGAATGATAAATGTATACTCTTTGCCGTCTTCCGAAACACTATAATCTTCTGCCAAAGCAGGTTCAAAAGTACTGTCCGGCATTAATTTCATCAAACCATCAAAGAAGTTATAAATGATTTCTTTGGTTCCGGCAGCAGCTGCTAAATAAGGATCAAACGAATCCGGTTCCTGTGTCACACCTAAAATTAAAGAACCTCCCTGCAGCGGTTCTTTGTCTGTCTGTTCCGCTTCCCGCTGATTGGTTCCGGTTATTTGCGGCTCATTTTCAGTTTTACCACAAGCAGTTAAAACGAGCGTTAAGACTAAAAAAAGCAATGTTAACTTTAATTTTAATTGTTTCAATTGATTTACCTGATTTCTGTTTTTATTAAAATAGTAACACTTATTATTGTTTTCGTCCCTTTGCATAAGGCTTAACAATTGAATTTTTAAAACCTTTTCTTTATGCCCTTTTATAAAAAACTTT
>CAYFQU010000043.1:0-9395 GCA_964345335.1 uncultured Mageeibacillus sp.
ACGGATACCTTTTTACCTTCTTCAAATTTTAAATAAACATTATTATGTTCATTATTTTTGATATATTTAGCAATATACTGTTCGATGATTTCATTTTTTCTGGCCTTAATCTCCGCGATCGTTTCTTCATCCGCTTCGAGTTCATAACCATATTGATGCAGAAACTGATAAGAAGTATCTTCCTGTGTCGCTACATTTTCAATGATTTCATCGGGGTTAACCTCTTCTCCCTCTTCAAGCTTAGCTTCTGTTACTTTTGTTTTTTCAGCTTCATCTTCCACATAAGGCAGGAATTGTTCCGGAAATTCTTCCGCTAACTGATCATACAGAACTTTCTCGGAAGGTAGAAGCGGTGTAAACTCATATCGATCAAAATCTATTTCTTTTTCTAAATTTTCATCAAAATAACCGATAAACGTTCTGTCACCTGAATTAACCAAATTCAAAACAGCACCAGACAGAGGCGAAAATTTAGAAGTCGGGGTGATATCTTTTGAAAATAAAACTTCACCGGTTAAGGAGTCGATATAATTTGCTTGTGCCTGATTCACCCAACGTGCATAAAGAGTGGTATTTTCCTGAACACGATCAACTTTAAAATCCCAACGATCCTGAGCGTCAAATTCATATGTTTTTTCACCGTTTTTACCGGTTACTTCTTTAACATCCGTATACCAACCGGCTAATGTATAGCCGCTTTTGACAGGCGCAATTAAAAGATTAGAAGATCCCTTCGGTTCAAACAACAGGGAGTTCTCCGCATAATTTGTGTTGCGCTTTTCTCTCTGGTTGATTTTTCCGCCTAATGTATCATAGGTAACTTCAACTTCATATCCCAAGGCTGCCGGATCCAAATCCGCCCCTATTCTCGTACAAGCTGAGGAAAATATAAATATGATAGAAATAAGCAGAAAAATCCGTACAAGCTTGATTCTTTTAATATCCAAAATATAGCCTCCCAATGTTTCAGATCTATGGCAAAAAGTAAAAAGATGATTAATATATTATAACTTTATGCAGCCATTATTTATTTTTGATATAATACCAGTATAATGGTTATCTATTATATACACTAATGTATAAATATGATGATTGATTATATCAGAAAAAGATAGATATTAAAATAAATATTGAAGAATCGATGGAGTAATTATGAAACGCCTTTTTATTTTTTTTACATTAACGACCATTTTCTTGAGTGCCTGTCAGGCTGAACACCATAATAAAACAGCTGAAAATACAGAAAAAACCATGCATTCAACAGCTGCTGAAACAGAACAATTGAGTAAAACAGATCAATCTGATACTGCAACAAATGTTACCGATCATCAGGGGCAGCCTACAGAAAATTCTACATTATGGGATATTGAAGTCAGCGATTTAGACGGCAACAACATAAATTTACAAGAATATATTTCTCAACATAAGCTCACTCTGATTAATTTCTGGGGTACATATTGTGGTCCGTGCAAAACGGAATTGCCTGATCTGGCTAAAATTGCCGCAGAGTATCAGGAAGATAATGTTTCCGTATTGGCAATCGCCATAGATGTGATAAAAGATCAACCGGACAAAATTAATTTGGCAAAAGATATACTCAATGAATCAGAAGCTGAATTTACCTGTGTCATGAATAATGAAAAACTTAATCAAACAGTAGCCGGCAATATCTTTGCCGTACCGACTTCCCTATTATTGGACACTCAAGGGAATATCATCGGTGATTCAATAATCGGAGCACAAAGTTATGATTTTTTTGCCGATTTGATTGAAAGTGCATTAGAAAAAAATGAAAGCAGTCACTAAAAAGAAAATTCTGCAAATCCTACTTCTGGTCATTTCCCTGCTATTCATATATTGGGGCATCAATCGCCGTGAAGTACAGATTGTTTTGCAAAAAGCTATTACAATCTGCTTAGAATGTATAGGTTTAGGTTGATGATATTCAAAAAAAGTAAAGCTGAAAAATCCGTATTAAAAAAACATGAACTGTTTCGTTTAAGAATTCAGGCTTTGGGGGCACTGATTTGCAATGGCAAATGGTCCAATTTTATAAAAGGAGAAATTTATCGAGGCCCGTTAAAAAAAGCTTGCTTGCCGGTCCTGAATTGCTATTCTTGTCCCGGTGCTTTAGGCTCTTGTCCTATCGGGGCTTTGCAAGCTGTCAGCAACGATTCGCAATTTCATATTTCTTATTATGTGATCGGTTTGTTGATGATTTTCGGCTTAAGTCTTGGCAGATGGTTTTGCGGCTGGCTCTGCCCTTTTGGGCTTTTACAGGAATTAATTTATAAATTGCCTGTCAAAAAATTTAATCAAAGTTCCAAGGCAGATAAAATATTTCGTTATTTAAAATATGTTCTTTTGATTGTTTTTGTACTCTTTATTCCGATTTTTATTTTTGATCAATTCGGCATCGGTTTTCCGGCATTTTGCAAATGGATTTGTCCCGCAGGAATTTTGGAAGGGGGCATTCCCCTATTGCTTGCTAATCCTGCCTTGAAATCTGCCATTGGTATTGTTTTCCATTGGAAATTATTATTGGCGATGATCATCATTATCGGATCAGCTTTCATCTTTCGCTTCTTTTGCAAATATCTCTGCCCTTTAGGAGCTTTATATGGTTTATTTAATAAAATCAGTTTTTATCATTTAACCTGTGCTGATACATGTATCAAATGCCAAAAATGTGCAAAAATTTGTAAAATGAATGTATCTCCCTATCAGACGCCGAATTCTGCGGAATGTATTCGCTGCGGTGATTGTGTAAAAACTTGTCCGGTTAAGGCTTTGAAATTTAAGGTATAAGATGTTCCCGTTCTATGAAATTTTTCATTATCGATTAGCCAGCTACGGTACATTGATTGTCCTCGGTTTATTATTAGGCATATTTATATCCTATCTTTTGGTCAGAAAAAATCAGCCTGAATTAAAAGAAGATGTAATTTACGCCTTTTTAATTGCCTCATTGGGGGTTGCCATAGGTGGCAAATTATTGTTTATCTTAGTTTCCTCTGCCGATATGATCAATTTAGTGAAACAGCAAGTACCCGTAGAATATATTGCCGGATATATTCTACAAGGCGGTTTCGTCTTTTATGGCTCAATGATCGGTGCTGTCATGGCACTTTATATTTATGCGAAAGCATTTCATGTTTCTTTAGAACGATTGATTTATTATTTGACACCGGCCATTCCTTTGATTCATTCGATCGGACGGATCGGTTGTTTGGCAGCAGGTTGCTGTTATGGGATTCCGATGAAGTCTTTTGGCTATCAATTAAATAAATCGCTGACAGCCCCTCATCATATCACTTTATTTCCTACTCAATTATTAGAATCTGTTTTTTGTTTTCTTATTTTTATGATTGTCCTGCTGCTTTTCAAAAAAATTAAACATGGTTACCGTTTATTTGCCGTCTATATTTTGCTTTATGCTCCATTTCGCTTTTTTATTGAATTCTATCGAGGTGATATAGAAAGGGGTTTCATCGGTTTTTTCAGCACTTCGCAAATCATCAGTTTGCTTCTTTTTATTCCTCTGTTCATTATCTTTTGCTTTTTCCCTGAGAGTTTTGAAAAAATTACGACCTGATGCTATATATCAAAAAGCATCAGATCGTATGATGAGTTTTTTATCTTAACATAAGAATGCAAATCAAACCTTAAAGCGATCATATGCCGTATAGCAATCCAGACAAAGTTTCCGATCTCCCTGCAGTCGAAGCCAATTTGTTCCGGTGCGCTCTTGACATTGATCACAAGGATAGGAATCAAAGAGCCGAGCCTGCTCCGGCAAATCAATCCTGACTTGCATGTTTTCAAACATTTCTTGTGGCTTCAGATTTTTATAATAAGTTAGAGATTCTTCTCTGGTCATGTTTTCAGGTCTGTTTTTCAAATATAATCTGACAGATTTTCCATTTTTTCTATTATAGAAAGAAAATGCCTGCTTCCCCGTCATATGAAATAACAGATTTCCTTTCCCAACGCTGCAGCCTAAAATCACTTGAATGGCGTCAACTCCACAAGCATCATTCTCCGTAATACAGACTACCTGTTCATCTTTAGAAAATGTTAAGTCCAACAGTTCGATCGCATATAAAGCTGCTTGATAACCGATCGCCAGGCCGCCGCATTCATGGCCATGAAATTCTACCGCTTTTTCCCATAATGTATTCAGATTCATTGTTTATTGCTCCTTCCATCAATTATTTGGCAATGATCAGTTTCGTCTTTTGATGTTCGAAGATCTCCACTTCAATGCCGTATACTGTGCTGATCGCTTCAGCCGTTATTGTTTCTATGCCGCCGTATGAATACACAGAAGCATCTTTCAAAAGCAAAAATTTATCACAATATTGCATTGCTAAATTTATGTCATGAATAACCAAGGCAATACAGATTTGTTTCTCCTTTGCTATCTGTCTGATCAGGTTGAGAACTTCATGCTGATTTTTCAAATCTAAATTGCTGGTCGGCTCGTCTAAAAGTAAAACTTTCGGTTCTTGTGCTAAAGCTCTGGCCAACATGACGATTTGAGCCTCTCCGCCGGAAAGTTTGGACACATCCCGTAAAGCATATTTACTGAGACCCATTTGAACAATCAGTTCTGAAACGATTTCTCTGTCTTGTTTGGTAATATCCCAATCAATATAAGGTTTTCTACCAAGCAGGATCGTGTCAAACACAGTCATCTGATTGGTTTCAAGTTTTTGCGGTACATAAGCTACATGTTGAGCCAAAACTCTGTGTTTCATCTTAAAAACATCTTGCCCGTCAATCAGAACGGAACCGTACTCAACTTGACAGATCCGATTGATACACTTTAAGAGAGTACTTTTACCGACTCCGTTATTGCCTAAAATGGCCAGACATTGCCCAGATTCTATTGTAAAATCAATATTTTCCAGAAGATAATCTGACATGCAAGGATATGTAAAGGTGATATTTTTAACTTGTATAATGATTTTCACCTCCCTTGAATAAGAGATATAAAAACATCGGTGCGCCGAGAAAAGCAGTCAAAGCACCGATCGGTAAAACGACCGGCGCGATGACAGAACGTCCGAATGTATCCGCTAAAATCAACAATAAAGACCCGCACACTGCAGAGCAAGGCAATAAATATCTGTAATCATTTCCAACTAAACGCCGCATAATATGAGGTGCGACCAAACCGACAAAACTGATAATCCCCACAAAAGAAACGGCAAGCGCAGAGAGTAATGAACAAAAAGTCATGCTGATCAACATCACGGAATGGGTATTGACCCCTAAGCTTTTGGCTGTATCAGCTCCGCTTTGCATGGCATTATAATTCCAGCGATTTAACATAAAATAAATGAAAATCAAGCTAAAAGATATAAATAATACAATAAGCTCTTTATAATTCGCACTGCCTAAATTACCAAAGGTCCAGAAAACAATAGCTCCTAATTTTGTATCATCCGTAAAATACTGCAACAAAGTGCTGCCGCCGCTAAATAAGGAACTTAGAGCCACTCCTGCCAAAATCAACCCGGCAGGTCCTATATGACGTTTAAAACGCGAAATAATAATGATGATCAAGGTAGAAAGAAATCCGAAGAAAAAAGCGCATACAGTGACAATATAGGGGTTGTTAATGGTGATTGCAGAGGTAGCATTCGCCGAATTGACTACGCCTCCGCCAAAAACCACAATGCCCAGAGCGGCTCCAAAAGCAGCGCCCTGTGAGACACCTAAAGTAGAGGCTGAAGCCAAGGGATTTCGCAGAACGCATTGCATCACCGCACCCGCGGATGAAAGAGCCGCGCCGACCAATATAGCTGCCAAAACTCTTGGCAGACGAATTTGCAAAACGGTAGTATTAGATAATTGATCGCCTCGACCGATTAAAGTTTGCAAAATTTCCGCAAAAGATAATTTGATAGAACCTACACTCATTGAAAATAGAGCAAGCATAATTGTCAGCAGCAAAGTAATCAACAAAATCAGGCGTTTGCGATATGTATAGCGATTATATAATTCTATTTGTTGTATAGTATCCTGAAGCATTATCTTATTTCCCTAAAACAACCTTGCCGTAACCTGAACCGTCTTCTTCTAATTTGCTTAAATAATCAGCGTCATTTAAGAAAAAATCAAAGATTTCCCCTGCTTTATCTACGAAATTAATATCTGAAAATTGCTCCGGATATAAAAGTTGACCGGTATAGTAAGCGCTGACCAGAGAAATTTCCACATTGCTCCAATGCCAGGTTGAATTAGGCCATTGATAGAGTTCGCCATTTTTAACTGCTTTTAACTGTTCAATATAACCGGGATTTTCAGCATAATCTGTATTAATTAAGTTCATGCTGCCTGCATCAAAGAAAATCATATCCGGATCCCAGCTGAGTATTTGTTCTTTATCGACCATTACACCACTGGATCCGGTTTGTCCCGGCAGATCTGCTGCGACATCTTGAGCGGCTATGGTTTTAAAAACGGAATAATTGGTGTACACGCCATCAATACTATGGCTGCCTTTGAAGGTAGCTCCTGCGGCCAATACACTCGGCTTATCGGCTTCAGGTACAGCATCTGTTCTTACTTGTAAATCTTCTAAACAATCATGAATAAAGGAGATCACCTCTTCAGCTCGCTCCGATACTCCGCAAACATCACCCAGCATACGCAAGGCCAGATCATAATCTTCACCAAATAAAGTGCCTTGAGGAACCGACACGGTAGGAATTCCTGTTTTCATTTGAATATCATCCGCTACATCTGCCGTATAAGTACAGAGAATGATATCAGGATCTGCCTGAATGATTTCTTCGGGATAATAAGCTGTTTCTCCCATTGCATCCGTACCGCAATTGGGCAGATTTTGCCAGTTTTCACGATTTACAAAAGCATAAGCATGCATTCTATTGTCCGTTATCTCACATTCTCCAATGCCGACAACTTTGTCAGCTAAGCCGAGATACGTGATCATGCGCGGTGTATTGCCTAATGGTACAATCTTTTCCACCTTCTTAGGAATTTCAATGTTACGTTCTACTGCATCCGTAAATTTACGCATAGAACTGTTGGCAGCAGAATCTTTCGACATGCCAATACTTTCTTTCGCTTCTGTTGTGACAATCGAAATCTCATTTTTTTCAGCACTCGACGCAGATGAATTGTGCTGATCGGCGGCACAGGAAAAACAAGAAATAGTAAAAATAATTATTAAGAAAATTAAGACAATTTTTTTCATAAACAGTACATTTCCTAAAAAGTAAGTTTGAGCGATTATGCTTAATTCAAACATAGAGTTCAGTGAGAAAATTTCCGCTCAAAATGTAATTTCAGATCTTCAAATCGAAATTGAAACTTCCTGTTTCAGCAGTCAACGTTTAATAAAACAAATTGTCTTCAGACAATAATCCTACATTCATGTAGGAAATGCTCAAATATAATAGCATATAAAATTTATAAGTACAAAAGTATCTCTTTGTATTTTATCTAAATGATTTATTTATCTTTTAAGCATAAAAAAACTGATCTCTCATTCATGAAATATATGAGAGATCAGTATATTCGTAAACTGATTGAAAATTTTATTTTAATTTAGATGATTTAAAACATGACTCCAAAAGCAATGTTTCTTAGAGATGATCATTACCAATCCCAATCATCATAATTGTCATCCCAGCTGTCTTCCCAACTATAATCATCCTGCAGATCATTATAAATACTATTGCCGATATAGCCACAAGACGCACAGGCGATGATGACAATCACGGACAGGATCAAAGCTAAAATTGATGAAATTAAACCGGTTATAGAAAGACCGCTTTTACCGTGATTTTTCAGAGCTACAATAGCGATGATTAAACCTGCAACCGCAAAACCCATTGAAAAGATAGAAACAACAACACCGGTCAACAGATTAAATGAAATAATGGCTAAGCCCAAACTCAATAAACCAAAAGCTAAAGCCAAAATTGCTCCTTGCGTAATCGGATTTTTATCCTGTTTCATTTTTTGATGTTTGGCAGCATATTGATTTTGTTGTGCATAGGGCTGTTGATAATGATTCTGATTCTGATAGTTCATCTGTTGATTATGAGATTGATTTGCTTGGTAAGACGGTTGCTGAAAAGGATTTTGTCCTTGATTGGCCTGATATTGACCGTTAGGGGATTGATTTCCGGCTTGATAGTTATTATTCGGCTGATATTGATTATAATTTTGATTGTTTTCTGCTGAAGCATGATTTACTTCAGTTTTAGGTTCCGGTCTCTGCTCCTGATTGATCACTGAATCTGTCATATCGGGATTTGACTTATCTTGGTTTAAGTTTTCATAAAAACGGTTATTGTTTTGATTGTTATTTTCTTGTTCCATACAGTTCCCTCACATTCATTGATATATGTTCATTTTACTAAATAGATTATAAAAATTCAAAATAATTCATCGCCGTAGCAGCAATATTAAAAAAGTCCCTCTTTCATAAATATGAAAAGGGACTTAAAAAATAAATTAGTTAATTGTGATTAACTAAAGAAGTTTAATAATAATCCTGCTGCAACTGCTGAACCGATAACGCCAGCAACATTTGGTCCCATCGCATGCATTAACAAGAAGTTTCTTGGATTTGCTTCCTGTCCAACTTTTTGTGAGACACGAGCTGCCATCGGTACAGCGGAAACACCGGCAGAACCGATCAGCGGATTAATTTTATCCTTACTGAATAAGTTCATCAATTTGGCAAAGAGTACGCCAAATGCCGTACCAATCGCAAATGCGAGTAAACCTAAGGCTAAAATGCCCAATGTTTTTGCATTTAAAAAGCGTTCCGAGGAAGCTGTAGCTCCGACAGTGACACCAAGCAAAATGGTTACGATATACATAATCGTGTCTTTGGCAGCTGTCACCAAATTAGGTACAACACCGGATTCTTTAATTAAGTTACCGAGCATCAGCATACCGACCAACGGTGCGGCAGACGGCACAATTAAAGAAACAAGGATGGTCACGACGATAGGGAAAAGAATTTTTTCTGTTTGAGAAACAGGACGAACATTTTTCATTTCAATCATTCGTTCTTCTTTTGTTGTCAATAGTTTCATAATTGGCGGTTGAATAACTGGAACTAATGCCATATAAGAATAAGCTGCAATAGCAATTGAACCTAATAAATGTTCAGCTAATTGACTGGTTATATATAAAGCAGTCGGTCCGTCAGCACCACCGATAATTCCGATTGATGCAGCTTCTTGAGGAGTAAATCCTAAAGCTAAAGCACCTAAGAAAGCAAAGAAAATACCAAACTGTGCAGCTGCACCTAAAATCATACTTTTTGGATTTGCAATTAAAGGACCAATCCAAAATACACTGCCATGACTATTCCTAAGATTAAAGCCAAGCCAGCGCACACT
>CAYFQU010000044.1:0-9368 GCA_964345335.1 uncultured Mageeibacillus sp.
CCCATACCCAAAATCCGCCGTTCAAGCGAATGGCCGCCACATCAAGCAGGAGATCCATGGACACAACAAGCCAACCTGTTAAAAGAGAGGTCATAAAAAGACTAAATTGTAATTTCTTTGCAATTCGCAGGGCACAGACCGTAAGTCCACCCCACATCAGTCCGCCAAAAAACGGAAATTGATAAGGCACCGTTCCTATACTGATATAATAGTCATTACTATAATGATAGATTCCCGTTAAGCGGACAGCCAACAGTTCAAGAATAAACCCGGCTATAGCAGCTGAAAAAAACAGGAAAAGTTCTTGTCTATTCCTTTTTTTTACAATGTCCGCTATAAGAAATAATGTGATGATATAACAGATAATTTCAAAAGCTTTGATCCAATTCATTTTTACTGTTCAGTCTCGCGCTCTTAGCTGCAAATCCCTGATACCCTTGAATGAATAACTCTTTCAATCTTGGTATTCCGCCGCTCTTCCATTGTCGTCCAAGATAAATCATACCACACATGGCAGCATATTTATTATAGTAATTTCCGAAGTTTGCTTCATAAATATACCGCTGCTGCTTGATAGGAGATTTTTCGTGCAGCGCATTTTTCATCTTAGAAACGGATGCACTATATATATTTGTTAATTTTTTCCCATACCAGGAAACCGTATTCACTTCTTGCATATTGTAGGATACAAGATGCGCAAATCCCTCATTAAAGGTAATCGCATCCAATTGTTCGATATATTCTCCTTGCATTTCCATAAATTCAATAACAGGAAAATATTTTCCTATCATAACATGAAACAATTCATGCGTCAGCAGATTTTGTGAAATATCAGATAGCGGCATCACTCCTAAATATTTTTCCCAACATAAAAGGTCAAAGATCATGTGGAATTTTCCATCAGGTGCTTGTCTGGCGGTTGCATCATGAGGCTCGGAAAAGCCGACAATTAAATCCAGAGTCGTATCTGCCAAAAACTCCCGCCAGTTCTCAATTAAAGCGTCCCATATTTTCACATTGTAAGGCATAAAAGTCTTTGCATGAGAAATGATTTCCTCTTTGATACGAGAAACAATCGCTCTTTTCTGTTCCGATTCCGGCGGAGCACAAAAAATATTTCCCGAACCTTGTTCCGTTCTGTCAGTATATAACCACATAGAGGAAAATTTACTGACATCTTCCAAGTTTAAATATGCATCTGCAATAGTTGCATTGATTTTCATATGATCCGTTTTTTAATCCGTTTTTCATTTTTTCGCGGGATGTCAGTAAAATTACAGTCCCGCATCTCAAGTTATGATTATGAATTCCTTTATTTTTATAAGTTGATGAACGACATGTTTACTATACCTTTTCATAGCCGGATAAGCTACCATAAAATATAGAATCATGACATAAACTCAATGAAAAAAGAAAAAACACTGACTTTATATTTCAAGCAAAAATTCCAGAAACAAACGTTAGGATTTCATAAAAAACAAAACTGCCAACATATGATTACAAATTAAACAAGAAAGAAATTCTGCTAATCGATGAGAATTCATCAAGTTTTCTGCTTTCCAATTTCACCCAAAATTGCACCGCCGATCATCAGTACCGAGCCTATAATTTGTACCGTTGTCATTGCTTCATGTAGAAATATTGCTGAAAACAGCAATGCCGATACAGGATCAACATAGCTGAGTAAAGCAACCGACTGGCCGGATAATTTTTGCAGGCCGGAAAAGTAAAGTAAATAGGCAAGACCCGTATTGATAAAACCGATGATTGCAATATACGGTAAATCACTTCTGCTGATCTGCGGAAAACCTGTTGTAAGAAATACATAAATCAGCAAAACGGCAAAAGCGACATCCAGCTCAATCGCCGCTGTTTGCAGTCCGCTTGTCCGCGTAATTTGCTTGTTAAAAACAATGAGTGCCGCATATAAAAGAGCTGATAATATAGCAAACAGTAAACCGATCAAGTTCATGCCTTTGCTGAGAATACTTCCGCTAATGCATAATAAACCGATGCCTACAATAAGGATCGACGCAAGCTTTTTTCCCGTCAGTTTTTCTTTTAAGAGCACCGGTGAAAACAACAGCACAAGAATCGGTCCCACATAGTATATCAGCGTAGACAGACTGACATTCAATAATCGATATGCGGCGAACAGCGTCGCCCAGTTCAGGCCCAGTGCAATCCCCCCAAGCAACAGAGGAATTTTTTCTTCTCTAATATTTCCCCTGTCAAAGCCGCCACGCAGGAGCACAAAAGATGTTAGCAGCACCCCACCTATCAATGTTCGCAAAAAGACAATCTGACTGCTCTCTAAAGATATTTGTGCGACAAAAATACCATTGGTGCCAAATATCAGCAGTGAAAGGATATAAAATATATATGCCATATATTCTTTATTCAATCGTTTAAGATTCATCGCGTATGTATCAACAGCCTCATCTTCCATTTCTTTTGCGAATAATTGCTGTATCTTGAACTGCCTTTGGCAACCATTCAGCATTGACATAATCAAAAGGAATTACCAATTCCTGGATCTTATCATCTTTGTCTGGGTGCTTAATCGCATCAGGCAGATAGTCTAATCCAACTTCTCGCAAACTGAGAACACTGTCGTGGATCCTCCCAACAGCCTGACCGTCACAGTATAGACAATAACAGCCAAACATTTTTTTGCTTCAACATTCAGGCTTTTTAGATGAAATAACCAATCGCCTACAATATTTTCTTCTTTAAAGGACATAAACGTATCTCAACAAAATTCAAACTCATCTAATAATCGCTCCAAATTTAACGTTTATCGGCTTTATTATAGGAACAAATTCTAATGAGCTTGATTGTTTTTTCAAGGACGATTTTTATCTAACCAGCCCATCGCGTGCCAATAATCTGAATCTGCTTTATTAAGCGCTTTTTTCTGCAGCATTCCCATTATATTAAAAAGAAGTCTTGTTTTTATGCCGGGGTTCACTTTCCCATAATTCTTATTAATTTTTCGGGCAATGGATATTAAGTCATGCTCAATAGACTTTTTCTTCTTCTCACTGACCTCTTTCCAAGAGGCTGCAGAAACGACTTTCCCATATTTATAAATTTTCCCAATTCCCTAAAACAACATACTATCATACATATCCTTAATAGCAGATTTTGTTCCGGCTCCTGCTGCAGTAGTAATACAAACACCTTCCTTAACAAACATTGATTTCTCCGGCCTGTGCACCATCCAGCGATAGCCATAATGATCCAAAAATGACTTCATCGCCCCTGTCACATGCATAACATATACAGGACTTTCAAAAATAATAAGCTCCGCCCGATCAAGAGATTTTGTCATCGGTTCCAGTTTATGATAATGAGGACATTTCTTTTCTGATTCAACAAAGCATCTTGTGCAACCTATGCAAAACTCGCCAAAATCTTTCGGCAGGAAAAATTCTGTTATATCGCCGCCAACTTTTGCTGCCAACATATGAGCGATATGATAAGTAGATCCCTGATGACTTTGACCATGTATAATAGCGATTTCCATTTAGACTTCCTTTCCATGTTGCTGAACATCAACACTGCGAAATGCAATACAAGGAATGATCTCTCATCTTTATTAGATAAAAGAATTTCAATTTTATTTTTTACATAATAGAGATTTTTGATTCCTCAAAACTCATATTCTTAAAAATAGATTTTCACCAGTTGCTCTATTTCAACCTTATAGATATCCATCCGCATCCGATTTGGACAAGAAAACCACGGTTTCCACATGGTTGATATTCGTCCAGGGGAATAAATCAAAAGGTTGAATAAAATTGACCGTCCATTCTCTGCTTAAGCTTTTCATATCTCTTGCCAGAGTTGCCGGATTACAGGAAATATAAAGTAAACGGTTGGCCGGACATGCTAATAAAGTTTGCATCAGTTTCGGATCCAAACCTTTGCGTGGTGGATCAACAACAATCACATCATCTTGGCAAATCACCTGTTCTTGCAGCCAATTCTCCGCTTTTCCCACGAAAAATTCTGCTGCATCAATTTTATTTAAGCGAGCGTTTTCTCTTGCATTGAGAATGGAATCAGGAAAAATCTCAACCCCTTTAATTTTTTCAAAAATCTCAGATAAAACTATACCAATTGTGCCGGTTCCGCAATATAGATCAAATAATGTTCCTCGTTTAGAAGCAGGAGAGTTTGCTTGCAGTACAGTTTTCACTGCGGCAAACATTTTTTCAGCCTGCTTGGAATTAACTTGAAAAAACGCACGCGGGAAAACATGAAACTTTTTATCTAATAGAATTTCTGCAAAATATTCCTGCCCCCATATACAAACATCCCCTTTCCTGTTTTTTTCATTCAAAAGCCAAAGACTGACCAAATCCAATTCAGGCATATCAAATAAAAAATGTTCAAAGTAGTTTGCAATGTCTGCTCTTAAATTTTCAGTAATGTCAGATGTTAATTGATCCTGCTTTAAAACAAAAGCCAGCAATAGCTGCTTCGTATTTTCCCCATGTCGAATAATTAATTCAAGCCAATTTTTTCGGAAAAATTCTTGATATTTACTCTGTTGTATAAACTTAACAATATAAGACCAAATTTTTTCCTCAGTCTGCAGAGCGATCAGACAATGCTGATGCGGGATTAAATCATAACTATTGCTGCCATAAAAACCTTTTTGGAAAGTATGGCTCCGCTCATCAAAGGAAATCTTTAATTGAATATGATTGCGATAATGCCATGGATTGTCCATGCCGACAATTTCCCGGCAGATAATGTCAGATAAATGTAGATCCCCGATTCTTTCTAATTTTTCATAGACATTTTTTTGTTTAAGATTCAATAAAGCATCATAATTAATTTGCTGCAGCTGACAGCCACCACAAAGCCGATCCCCTTTTTGCCCTTCAAAAAAAGGACAGGGTGGTTCGATACGAGATTTCGAATAATGGATGTATTCGATATTTTCACCCAACCAAATATTTTTTTTATAAGGCTCAAGATTGCAGGAAACAATGTCGCAGGGAATTCCATTTTTGATAAAAACTACCTTGCCATCTATCGTTTTGGCAATCCCCATACCGTTTTCTGTCAGATCGATCACTGAAAGTTTTGTTTTTTTCATTATCCTTTAATTTTCACCCCAAAGTATGCCTTTTTATTATTTAAGAATCAGTCTATACGAAATTTAATCTAAGTATAGGCTTTCCAGAATCTCTACACATTGATCAATATGCATACCAGGTTCCAATTCCGGGCGATAAACAAATTCCAAAAGCAGCCAATCCAGAGGACTTGGTTCTTGTACTGAAGTCCATTCCTGTTGATAAATACTGTCCGGATAAGTATAAGAATCATTTGGCAAACCCAATGACTGAATAAATTCTTCAATGATCAAATGATTCATTTCCAGCCGATTGGGCATATCATTGGAAACTGCCATGACAGCATAATCGATATAATCATAAGGATCATAATAGAATACAACAAAACCCCAGTTGCCAGGAACATATTCATTGCCAAAAATATGCTCGAATTCGCTTAGAGGGGCGATATGGATTTCCATATTGTAATCCCAATCATCATAGGTAATGGTAAGACCGGTCAATGTTTCAACCACCGGGAAAATCCGATCCATAACCCTCTGATCTTCTTCTTGGATGTCAAATCTGGCAATTCTGATGTCCTGATGAACATCTCTGCGATGTAAAATATGTTCTATATTCGGATCAAATTCATTCCCGCCTGCTATTTCCGGAAAATACTCTAATGCCTGCCTGATAAAAGCCGGATCAAACTCTTTGCGTCGCTCATATAGAGTACCGTTTTTAAGGATGAGTTCTGTCGTAAAATCATCTGCTGTCAAAAGCTGTGAAGAACTGTTTGTATTTTGAGTTGTAGGTTCTGTAATCGCATTTGAAGTATGATTGATGTCAGGGTCAGTGCTGTTCTCGATTTTTGTACTTTTGTTTGTTGGCTCAGTCGTTTTTTCTAAATAATCAGTTGGAAGAATATCCGATTCCGATTCTATATTCGTTTCAGTATTGATGCTAAAACGACTTTTTTCTTCATTCTGAATATTGCTTTGAGTTCTGTGGGATCTTCTATTCTTCTTAAAATCATGTCGAACTTTACGTAAAATTGTTCCACAAGATGAAAGACTTATCATTAGAACAATAATCAAAGAAACAGATAATAATCGATTAAGCTTCTTTTTAAGCATATGAACTGATCCTTTCTTTTATTATAATTTGATATAATAAGAATATCTATTTGTAGTATAAAACACAATAAATTGAAGGGTAAAATTAGGGTAAATTCATGGAGAAATATATGCTTGATTTTTATCAACAAAGTGCGGATTACATTCTGGAGAGAATCAAAGAAAAACCGAAAATTGCTATTATTTTGGGATCGGCGTTAGGTTCAATCGCTGATCGGGTAGAAAACAAAATCATCATTCCTTATAAAGATGTTCCGAATCTATTACAATCAACAGCTCCTTCACATAAAGGCGAGTATATATTCGGATCCATTTTTGGTAAACAGGTCATGTTATGTTCCGGTCGTTTTCATCATTATGAGGGTTATTCTTATGAACAATTGGCTCAGCCCGTAAGAATTATGAAATTGCTCGGTGTTGAAACGCTGATTGTAACGAATGCCGCCGGAGCGGTGAATACAGATTACAAAGTGGGCGATATTATGCTGATTAACGATCATATAAAGTTGAACGGATATAGCCCGATGCGCGGTCCGAATTTAGATGAATTAGGTCCTCGTTTCTTCGATTGCACTCATATTTATACACCCACATTGCTGAAAAAAGCTAAAGAAAAAGCTGCTGTTCTCGGAATTCAAGAATTCGTGCATGAAGGTGTGTACTATTTTTGCCCGGGTCCGAATTTTGAAACACCCGCTGAAATCAGAGCTATTCGAATTCTGGGCGGTGATGCTGTCGGAATGTCCACAGTGACTGAAACGTTAACTGCCGCTCATTGCGGAATCAAAGTTTTGGGAATTTCGATGATCACCAATATGGCAGCAGGGATAGAAGATGAGGAACAATCCGGTATTCATGTCATTGATGTCGGCAATCAGGCTGCCGGTAAAATTGCAGATTTGATTTTTAAGCTCATCGAAGATTTATAAAATATAAGCTTGAAGAAAAAGGACTGTTGCTGAATTACTTAAGGTGCAGTCCTTTATCTACTCTCAATTTTTGATTTTCAATCTCATCAATTTTTATCTCTCATTTAAAATATATGTCGCAATAATTTTTTCTTTTCCCATATGATCTCTGCAGGTTATCAATTGCATATATTTTCTATTTGGTAAAAAATCTTCTTTTTGAAAAAGAAGATGACCGATAAAAGCTACATTTTGAAAATAGCTTTTCATCCCGTTTTGCTCCCAAGTTGTATACTGATCAAAGAGCATTGAATCCATGACCATAACCTGCACTAATTGATAGTTTAAAATGCCTTCCCGTGTATAGACCGTTGCCGTCTGCAAGTAGTCTTTATAATCTTCATAGCGGCTTAGCTTGAAAAAGCGTTCACCCGACTGCACATTGTGGGCAAAGTAGTTGGTATAAGGATCGTTTGGCGACTTGTTCTCTTTATAAAGAAACACAGTGCCGTTATAGTCGTATTCGCCTTGAATGTTCCTTCTGTCAAAATAATCACTATCTTCCCTATAACCTACGACTTCCCTGATCCCGCCTTTCCCGGTATCGATCAAGGCAATGATATTGTCCGTTTCGTACTTCTTGTTTAAGGTATCTAACAGCTCATTCGCAAGCTCTTTGTCATCAGGCTTTTGCTGTTTGTTATCGGCTTTACTCTTTAAAATTTCTTCACCCGGCTCTCCAAGACTATCTACGATGTCTGCTACCGCTTTTGCTTCGTCTTTGATCTGTTGTTCTTCTGCTGTCCGTTTAAAATACGACCATAAGAAATAAACACTGCCGGCGATGAGGAAACCGCTTAACAGCAATAACACTGTCTTTTTGACACGCTTCATTCTTTTCCTTTCTGTTTGAATCGTTTGAAAAGTGAGAAGGGATCTGGTTTTGATCCCTTCTCAGCAAGAGAGAGAAAATCGAGCGTTTGGAATGTTTTCACAAAACGCTATTTTTTAGGTTGCACTTCGCCTTTCCGGTCTTTTTTTGGAAAACGTCATGTACATCATTGTTAAGGCAAGGCTTAGTCCGGCAATACCGCCAATCAGATAGATATTCTTATCCATACGGTCGTCATTTGTGACCGGTTTGACCGGTTTCTCTTTGATTTTGACCGTTTGATCTTTGTCGTTTATATCTTCATGTTCGGCAATCAATTCGCCTGTTGCAGAGAATAATTTTTCAAAGACAACTAAGTCTTTGCCGCCTAAGTCTTTGCCGTTAAAGGTAAAGGCAATTTCCACTGTGCCGTCTTTTGTTTGAGCGATAAAGGTTTTGCTTGCTCTGACTTCTTTGCCATCGACTAACAACGGTTTATTTGTGGCTTTATCCATCAAGACACCTGTCATGGTATATTCTTCCCCGATAACGAGGTTTTTATATTCCACTTGGTCAATAATCGTGATGGAATCCGCTTCCATCACCTCTTTCGCCCCGTTTGCCGTTGCTTTTGTTTTGATCTCCGGCTTTTCTACTTTGACCGTTTGACCTTCATCTCCCGGTTCTTCATGTTTGCCGATTAAGCCTTCGCCATAATATAGATATTCAAAGACAACTAAGTCTTTGCCGCCTAAGCTAATACCGTCAAACGTGAATGGAATCTCGATCGTACCGTCAGTTGTCTTTGCCGTAAATATAACTTCGTTTTCAGCGATCACGGTATCAGGATTTTCCTTGTCTACAAGTTTTCCTTTCACCGTATAGGTTTCGCCGACAATTAAGCCTTTGTACTCCACTGTATCGATCACGGTTAATTCCTTGACCGGATCGGCTTCTTTTTTGCCGTTCGCATAGTTCGCACTTGTCCCGACTTCAACCTCTTTCACTTTGACCTGCTGATCTTCGTTATCCGGCTGTTCTTCTTTGATCACGACCAGATTAGTTTTTAAGTCGATTACATTTTCAAAGACCACTAAGGTTTTGCCGCTAAGTGCTGTTAAATCCACTTCGCCAAACGGTACGATCACTTCCCCGTCTTTTGTTTCCGGGATAAAGTTGATCTCGCCTTCGGCAATCACCACGCTTGGATCATTAGCTAAGACCAGTTTTGCCATCGCCTTATATTCTCTGCCTTCGATTAAATCCTTATAGGTCAGCGTATCGGAAATCATCACATTCGCCAGAGCATGGGCTTCTTTTAAGCCGTTCCCGACAAACGCTTTGGTTCTTCCTTCCGGTTCATACGGCATATTCGGCA
>CAYFQU010000045.1:0-9016 GCA_964345335.1 uncultured Mageeibacillus sp.
GGGGACGGTACCATGCGCGGTGCTGTCGATCTGATGAAAGTTGGAGTGCCGATGATTTTCATTCCGGCTACGATCGATAATGATGTCAGTTGTACCGATTATACGATTGGTTTTGATACAGCCTTAAATACGGCTATACAGGCAGTTGATAAATTAAGAGATACCGCTTCTTCCCATGAACGTTGTTCGGTCATTGAAGTCATGGGCAGAGAAACGGGATATTTAGCCTTGCATGTCGGCATTGCTACCGGAGCAGAAATTATCTTGATCCCGGAACATCCGGTGGATCGTGAAAAGGATATTCTCGGTAAAATTCTTTCTGCCAGAAATAGAGGCAAACATCATTATATTGTGATTGTAGCTGAAGGAGCAGCTGATGCGATTGAAGTTGCGGCTTATATTGAAAAGGAAACGGAAATTGAAGCGAGAGCTACTATATTGGGTTATTTGCAAAGAGGCGGAACACCCACTTATCTGGATCGTTATATCGGCTCCATGATGGGGATCAAAGCTATTGAATGTTTTACGGCAGGCAGGATGAACCGGGCGATTGTGTATAGAAATGGCGAAGTATCGGATATTGATCTTTTAGAAGGTGCTTCTTCACAAAAAACGATTGATGAAGCTGAGTTTAAAAAAGCAAAAATATTATCTATTTAAAAAATAATGAGTGCGATCGAAGAACATAGTTTAAAAACACTGGAATACGACAAAATTATCAGACGGCTGCAACAACATGCGCTGACGGAGGCAGGGCGTTTGCATTGTGCTGCTTTATTACCCTTTACAGATTTGACGGAAGTACGAGCGGCACAAGAAGAAACGACCGAATTTGTTTTCTATTTGCTCAAAGAGCAGGAATTACCGCTTTCCGGTTTGGAAGAAATCAGACCGCTTGTCGCGAGAGCTAAAAATGAAATTGTTTTAGACTTAAAGTCGTTGAATAAAATTATTCACTTTTTGAAAGTGGTGCATGAAGTCAAAAAAGTTACGACAATTGACAGTCAGGAAATACAATATAAATTTTTTCAAAAAATTCACTATTTGGAAAGTGTTCCTAATCTGTTAAAGCGCCTTGAGCAATGTATTGCCGGCGATGATGAGATGTTTGATCGTGCCAGCCAGGAGCTTTTTAATATTCGCCGGGCTATACAAAGGACACAGGAAAATATCAAAATCCAGCTGAATCGAATAGTCAATTCCAAAGCGGCAGCTTTGCAGGAAGCTATTATCACTTTGCGCAGCGGACGTTATGTTGTACCGGTGAAAGCTGAACATAAATCAGAAATACCGGGTGTCGTACATGATACGTCGAGTTCCGGGGCTACCGTCTTTATTGAACCGATGGCGATTGTGGATCTGAATAATAAAGCCCGGGAATTGGAAATTGCTGAACAGGATGAAATGTATAAAATCCTGCGTGAATTGACGCAAAGAGTTGCTGAAGTAGCAGCTTATTTAAAATATGATGCTGAAATACTGG
Organism: uncultured Mageeibacillus sp.; assembly: GCA_964345335.1. Classification (GTDB taxonomy): domain Bacteria; phylum Bacillota; class Clostridia; order Saccharofermentanales; family DTU023; genus UBA5436. Next base: position 1,484 of record CAYFQU010000045.1, read on the forward strand.
AAGAACTGGATTTCGCTCAGGCTAAAGCAAAATTTTCCTTCGAGATCAGGGGAGTGTCACCCCTGTTAAATGATCAGGGCAGAATTATCCTGAAAAAAGCACGTCATCCTTTGATACCGGATCAGGATGTCGTGCCGATTGATTTTGAATTGGGTACGAACTATACAACCTTGGTTATTACAGGACCCAATACCGGTGGCAAGACGGTTACACTCAAAACCTGTGGTCTGTTCGTTTTAATGGCGATGGCGGGATTGCATATACCGGCAGCCGAACATTCTGAAATTTCAATCTTTGATCAGATCTTGGCTGACATCGGCGATGAACAGAGCATTGAGCAAAATCTCAGCACGTTCTCTTCGCACTTAAAACAGATCATCCGTATATTGGAAAAAGCCGGACCTTCCACTTTAGTTTTAACTGATGAATTAGGAGCCGGAACGGATCCTTCGGAAGGAGCGGCTTTGGCGATCTCTATTTTGGATGCTTTGCGCCAAAAAGGTTGTCATACGGTAGCGACCACCCATTACAGAGAGCTCAAAGGCTATGCTTTGAATACGGAAGGTGTGAACAATGCCTGTTGTGAATTTGACGAGCAAAATCTGCAGCCGACTTATCGCCTGTTGATCGGTGTTCCGGGAGTCAGCAATGCTTTCAAAATTTCTAAAAAATTAGGGCTGGATGAAAAGATTATAGCTGCCGCTGAGCAATTGATTTCCGATGAAAGTGTACAATTTGAGGAATTGGTTGCAGCGATTGAAAAATCTCATCATCAGGCGAAAAAGATGGAAGATGAGATTGCAGCTTTAGAGAGAGAAAGCCTGTTGTTGAAAAAAAGTCTGGAAGACGAAAAAAGAGAGGTAGAAACACAAAAAAAATTATTGCTGCAAAAAGCGAATCAGGAGGCGGAACAAATTATTGTAGATGCTCAAGCTGAAGTTGCAAGTATTTTACAGGAATTACGAGCGCAGGTCAGTGTTGCTCAAAGCGGTTCTGAGCAGCAGAAAGCCCAAAAAAGTGCTAAAAATTCAGAGAGATTATTAAATGAACTCTCCATACAACTGGAAAAAGAAAGCCTTCAGCTTAATCACAAATCTAAACCTAAAAAACTAAGAGATAAAGATATTGTGATCGGAAATCAATATTATTCAGATTTGCTGCAAGCGGCAGGCATAGTAATGAGTGAGCCGGACAGTAAGCATCAGGTTATTTTAAAAAGCGGCGTGATGTCTGTGAATGTACCTGTATCTTCTTTAAGTCCGGTAGATGAAAACAATACGAATACAAATCAAAAGAATACATTGCTTGAAAAACAGTTTAGAAATTCTGCCAGAAAAATCATTTCCAAACGTAAAAATAATTTCTCCCCGGAAATAAAATTACTCGGTCTGACAACAGCCGAGGCCTTAGCAGAATTAGATCATTTCATTGATGATGCTGTTTTGGCAAATATGCCACAAATAAGGATTGTACATGGCAAAGGGACAGGAGCTTTAAGGCAAGCTGTACACAATGCCTTAAAGGATGACCGTCGCGTTAAAACTTTTAAATTAGCAGAACATGGTGAAGGTGATAGCGGTGTAACGGTTGTCGAATTATGAACCTATATCTTGTATAATTTGAACAAAAGAGTATAATTGATTAAAGAATAAACAAGGAGATTGCACAAATGGATCATGCTTATTTGTTCAACAACGGTCAAGACTATATGAGTTATCTTTATCTCGGTTCCAGACCGGAAGTCGATGAAAACGGTTTACAAGGTTACCGCTTCAGAGTCTGGGCACCGAATGCAAGTGCCGTTTGTATCGTTGGTGATTTTAACAATTGGAACCTTGAACAAAATAATATGATACCTGTCGGCAGCACCGGTATTTGGAGTGGTTTCATCGCTGATGTGCAGCAATGGGAGCGTTATAAATATGCCATATTGACTCAAGAAAATCGGTGGATCTACAAAGCGGATCCGTATGCCAGACATTCTGAGACCAGACCCGGAACAGCTTCCAAGTTATATGATCCTGATGATTATGTTTGGCAGGACGATGAATTCATGAAAAGCCGCCGCCGTTTTCAACAAGCAAATCCACTTTCTATTTATGAAGTACATTTGGGTTCATGGAGACGTTATCCGGACGGCTCCGTTTATAATTATCGTGATATAGCACCTCAACTGTCTGATTATGTCAAAGAAATGGGCTATACGGCCATTGAATTGATGCCTTTGATGGAACATCCCTTTGACGGCTCCTGGGGCTATCAAGTAACAGGTTATTATTCTGTCACCAGCCGTTATGGCACTCCCGCCGATCTCAAATATTTTGTCGATCATATGCATCAAAATGGTATTCGTGTTTTTCTGGACTGGGTACCGGGACATTTTCCTAAAGATGATTTCGGTTTAGCTCAATTTGACGGAACTCCGATTTTCGAATATCCCGATCCTTTAATGGGCGAGCATGATACCTGGGGTACATTGGTCTTCAATTATGAAAAATCAGAAGTACGCTCGTTCTTGTTGTCCAATGCTTTTGACTGGCTTAAAGAATTTCACTTTGATGGTTTGCGTGTCGATGCGGTCAGTTCTATGCTGTATCGCAATTATTGCCGTCAGGAATATATACCGAATATCAACGGTGGTTTGGAGAACTATGAAGCGATTTCCCTGTTACAGGAAATTAACAGCTTAATCCATCAAGAATTTCCCGGTGTTGTGATGATGGCAGAAGAATCAACACCGTTCCCAATGGTGACCAGCCCTGTTGAAAAAGGTGGTTTGGGTTTTGACTATAAATGGAATATGGGCTGGATGAATGATACGCTTTTCTATAATTCGGTCGATCATTATTTACGAGGAAAATTCCAGGATAAATTTACATTTTCTATGATGTATGCTTTTTCTGAAAAATATATACTGCCTTTTTCACATGATGAAGTCGTTCACGGTAAAGGCACATTATTAGACCGTATGCCCGGAGATTATTGGCGGAAGTTTGCCAATTTGAGAAATATGTTCGCCTATCAATTTGCTCATCCGGGAGCCAAATTAAATTTTATGGGCAATGAATTTGCCCCTTTTCTGGAATGGCGCTTTTATGAAGAATTGGAATGGTTTATGCTGAACTATCCGGCCCATGGTCAAATGCGCGATTTTGTCAAAGAACTCAATCATCTATATGTTGAAACGAATGCCTTATGGGAAAATGATGAAAACTGGGACGGCTTTCGCTGGATACAAGTCGATGATCGAGAAAACAGTGTTTTTGCTTTCCTGCGTTTTAATAAAAAACAGGATGAAGCAATCCTTTGTGTACTCAATGAAACGCCTGGGGTTTTGCCGCAGTATTCTCTGGATCTACCGATTTCAGGTGAGTTGGAATTGATTTTGAATTCCGATGATGGTAGATTCGGCGGTAGCGATTACCTGCACGGTTTTGAAAAAAAATCGTTGTATAAGCTTGAAAAAATCAAGACCAAAATATCTGCTGCAGCTAAAAAACAAACAGCTGGAAAACAAGCGGCTGATCACAGTGAACAACATCATAAATATAAATTAAACCTAACCATTCCTCCGCTTGCGGCTTTGTATTTCAAGTGGAAAAAAGAGGAGAAGAAAAAATAGGGGGTGTAGCAAGATGGCGAAACAGGAGATGATAGCCATGATTCTGGCCGGTGGCCAAGGATCAAGATTAGGAGTATTAACCGAATACATCGCAAAACCTGCTGTTCCTTACGGCGGCAAGTACAGAATTATTGATTTTGCTTTGAGTAACTGTACAAACTCAGGTATCGAAACAGTCGGCGTCTTAACTCAATATTCGCCATTAGAATTAAATGCCTATGTCGGCAACGGCTATTCCTGGGATTTGGATCGTAACAGTGGCGGCTTAACCATCCTTTCACCGTATCAAAGTATGACGGGTAGAGATTGGTACAAAGGAACCTCCAATGCGATTTATCAAAATATCCCGTTTATCGACAATTACGATGCGGATTATGTTTTGATTCTATCTGGTGATCATATTTATAAAATGGATTATCGAAAAATGCTGCGGGAACATATTAAATCCGGTGCTACGGCAACTATTGCGGTACGCGAAGTCCCTTGGAGTGAAGCATCTCGCTTTGGTATTATGAATACGGATGAGAACATGTTCATTACCGAGTTTGAAGAGAAACCGGAGGAGCCGAAGAGTAATTTGGCTTCGATGGGTGTATATATTTTTAATTGGAAAGCGTTGAGAGAGTATCTTATAAGGGATGAAAAAAATCCTGACAGTAAAAATGATTTTGGTCAAAATATCATTCCTTCCATGTTGGAGAATCATGAAAAATTATTGGCCTATACTTTTGAAGGATACTGGAAAGATGTCGGGACAATTTATTCTTTATGGGAATCAAATATGGATTTACTCGATCAGCCGCAAAATATCAATCTCTCCGATTCAATGTGGCGTATTTATTGCCGCAATGCTATGCAGCCATCCCATTATGTAGGTAAAAATGCGGTTGTCCAAAACAGTGTCTTGACAGACGGCGATGAAATTTACGGGACCGTTAAGCATTCCGTAGTTTCCGCCGGAGTGATTGTCGAAGAAGGAGCAGAAGTCACGAATTCCATTTTAATGCCCGGCTGTATTATTAAAAAAGGTTCCAAAATTGATAAAACGATTGTCGGTATTGATACTGTCATCGGCGAGAATGTACAAGTTGGCAGCTTCGTCAAAGACGGTGATGAGAAATATATCAATAATAAATATTGCTCAGATGATATCACGGTTTTCGGCAGTAATTTAGTCATCTGCGACAATGCGAAAATTGTTGCGAATTCCATGATTTTTCCTCTGAAAAAAAATGAGAAGTGCAATATAACCGAAAGCTTCCGACAAGAGCTTATTTAAGGAGGGTATATGTTAGTAGATGCGTTAGGAATTATCCTCGCCGATAATCACAGAATTAAATTAGGCGAATTAATCAATGAAAGAGCATTGGCAGCTGTACCGTTTGGCGGCAGATACCGCATTATTGATACAATGCTCTCCAGCATGGTCAATTCCGGTATTAAACATATCGGCGTTTTGGCTGAAACCAAATACAGCTCATTGATGGATCATATTGGTACCGGCTCTTATTGGGATCTGGATCGCTTGCAACAGGGATTAAGAATCATACCTCCCTATACACAGTCCGACTATTTCAGAACTCCGAATCCGCAGGACTTAACGGGGCTCTATGACTTTCTTAAACATTCTGCACAACGCTATGTCATTGTGGCGGAAAGCAATTTGGTTGCCAATATGGACTTTACAGATTTTGTGAATACGCATGCGGACAATATGGCCGATATTACGATTATGTATAATGATGACGGCGTTAAATTCGGTTCGCCCAATATCAATCTTGTCTTTGAAAATGATATTTTAACAGACTTTTTGATTGATGCCTCCCATCCCAAAACAGAACATACATCATTAGGTATTTGTATTTTGGAACGCAATCTTTTAATGGATATGATTTCACAGACAATTGCCCGCGGCGAAATGAATTTTAATGTTGAATATATTCTCGGTAAGTATCGAGAATTAACCATCAAAGGATTTAAGCATGATGGTTTGACTCTGCGCATTAATTCGCTGACGACTTATTTCTCGGCATCAATGGAATTACTCAACATCGATATTTTGAAAAAAATTTATAAAAATGAAAACAAAGTATATACAAAAGTAAAAAATGAAGCGCCGGCACGATATTTTGCAGATAATAAAATTTCCAACAGCTTAATTTCGGATGGTTGTGATATTTATGGCGAGGTTACGAACAGCATTGTTTTCAGAGGAGTAGGCATTTCTCGACATGCTAAAGTGAACAATTGTATTATTATGCAGGATTCACAGGTCATGGAAGGAGCCGAGTTGAATAATGTGATTATCGATAAGGATACAGTGATTCGTGCCGGTGTTCGCTTGCATGGGTCGTCTGAATATCCGGTTGTGATAGGAAAAGGAGTGATTGTATGAATATATTATTTGTATCATCGGAAATGTCACCGCTTGCCAAAACGGGCGGCTTAGGCGATGTAGTCGGTGCATTGCCGAAAGAAATACGCAAAGCGGGTCAAGATGCACGTGTTATCATGCCGCTTTACAAACAGATCAAGGATCGCTATGGCGATCAGTTGCAATTCCTGCGTTGGTCGATGAATAAACTTGGCTGGAGAACGATGTATAGTGGACTGTTCACCATGAATGTCGACGATGTTCCGGTCTATTTTATTGACAATGAGTATTATTTCGGTCATGAATCACTTTATTTGGATTATTCATTTGATATTGAGCGCTTTAGTTTTTTCCAAAGAGCCGTTCTGGAAGCCCTGGGCGATCCCATGAAATTTGAACCGGATATTTTACACTTAAATGATTGGCAATGCGGCATGATTCCTGTGCTGCTCGAAGCACATTATAAAGCTCATGGATATCATACAAATGTGCAATGCCTGTTTACGATTCATAATTTGAAATTCCAAGGAATTCACGGCAAAGAACGAATTCAAGATTTATTGGAATTACAGGATCGCTATATGACAGAAGAAGGAGTGCTTAAAGACGGCGTTCCGAATTTCATGAAATCGGGTATTTTATACAGTAATCGTGTGACAACTGTATCTCCGACATATGCCAAAGAAATTATGACGGATTATTACGGCGAAGGCTTAAATCACTTATTGGCGGATAAGGCTTGGAAAGTAAAAGGAATCTTAAACGGTATCGATTTTGAATCTTATGATCCGGCGAATGATTCACAATTAGCTAATAATTATACAATCCGTACCTTTAAAAAAGGTAAAGCTGCCTGTAAATTAGCTTTGCAAGATGAAATCGGTTTAGATCAGAACCCTGATATACCGATGCTCGCCATGATTACCAGGTTAACCGCACAAAAAGGTTTGGATTTATTGATGCATATTGCCGAAGAATTATTGACCGAAAATATTCAACTGGTCATTCTCGGCACCGGTGATGAATTTTATGAAAACGCCTTCCATGATTTAGAGTGGTATCATCCTGATAAGGTTAGATCTTTAATTATGTTTGATGAGGAGTTGTCCAGAAGAATTTATGCAGCGGCGGATATGTTCCTGATGCCGTCTATGTTTGAACCTTGTGGCTTAGGGCAATTAGTCGCCATGCGCTATGGTACTTTGCCGGTCGTCAGAGAAACCGGTGGTTTGAAAGATACGGTCATTCCTTATAATAAGTTTGATGGCAGCGGGACCGGATTTTCATTTGGCAATATTAATGCACATGAATTATTATTTACGATTAAAAATGCACTTGATGTATATGAGAATTATCCGGATTCCTGGAGTCAATTGATCAGACAAGCGATGAAACAGGATTTCTCATGGCGGAAATCGGCTTCCGAATATATTGAGCTATATCAAACGATCTTAGCAGAAGTAAAACAATAATCTATAGACATCCTTTCATAATAGAAAGGATGTCATTTTAGATACAGTCGATTTGTTCCTTCAGA
>CAYFQU010000046.1:0-8976 GCA_964345335.1 uncultured Mageeibacillus sp.
GCGTTCGCCAACTAAAAGATATTTGAAGTGTCCGAAATGTGGAAAATACAGCTATACTGCTTGGAGGTTTTGATGTTCTTTTACCGGAAGATTAAAAACTATCAAGTTTATTGATTAGTATTTGGAAAATTTTAGGGAATATATTCTGAGAAGTATTGATTTTATTATCTGATCTTCTGCTAATTTTCCTTTTAAACATCTTTACCTGATGCCATTTGTTTGTTAAAATAAAAACAAACAAATGTTCTTTTTGTGTAAAGGTGAAGTATGGAGCTAAAAGAAAAACTGAGAATTTTGACGGATGCAGCAAAATATGATGTATCCTGCTCTTCAAGCGGTTCACAAAGGCAAAATAAGCATGGACTTGGTTCTGGTGCAGTATCCGGTATTTGTCATAGCTGGTCTGAAGACGGACGCTGCATTTCACTGTTAAAAATTCTTTTGACCAATAAATGTATTTATTCCTGTGAATACTGTGTGAATCGCCGTGAAAATCCGATTGAGCGGGCGGAATTTACGCCGCGTGAAATTGTAGATTTGGTGCTTAATTTTTATAAAAGAAATTATATCGAAGGATTGTTTTTGTCGAGCGGGATTATCAAAAGTCCCGATGAAACCATGTTGAAATTGATTGAAGTTGCAGAAATTTTACGGCATGAAGAACATTTTAACGGCTATATTCATATGAAAGCGATTCCCGGTACTTCTCCGGAACTCATCACAAAGTTAGGCTCTCTTATTGATCGAATGAGTATCAACATTGAACTGCCGACAAAACAGGCTTTACAGGTTCTGGCTCCGCAAAAATCTTATGAAAATATCTTAAAACCGATGCGTTTTGCATCGCAATCAATTCTTAAATTTAAGGAAGACAGGAAAAAATATAGAAAAATACCGTCCTTTCTCCCGGCGGGACAGTCTACGCAAATGATTGTCGGAGCGAGCCGGGAAGACGATTTGACGATTATTAAAAGAGCGGAATTTTTATATGAAGATTATCAATTAAAGCGGGTTTTTTATTCCGGATTTGTGCCTGTGGTAAAATCTCAATTCACGGAAAATGTGAAAAAAGTACCTTTATTACGCGAGCATCGAATTTATCAGGCGGATTGGTTGATGCGTTTTTATGGGTTTAAAGCGAAGGAGATTATACCTGAAAATAATCCTTTTCTTGATTTATCACTCGACCCGAAAACTAATTGGGCAGTGGAGAATATTCATTTATTTCCTTTGGAAATCAATCGGGCAAGTTATGAAGAATTGCTGCGTGTGCCGGGTTTCGGTAAAAAATCAGTCTGGCGGATTATGCAGGCTCGAAAGTTTTCCAACTTAACATTTGACGAGCTGATCATGCTGAAAATTTCGCTCGGAAAAGCCATTCATTTTATTACAGTCGACGGCAAATATCGAGGGATGAAGTTCTCTTCTTTGGAAGATTTGAAATGGACGGTGAGGAGGCAGGAAGGGAACGGACAACGGCAAATTTCCTTCTTCGATGATGATTTTTCAGTTTGAGCATACTTTGGACGGGCTTTTTACCGCCATTTATATCGCGTATCATGATATTGAAAAAAGCACTTTTCAGGCGGATAATGCTGAGCTGTCTTTTTTAGATGATCAGAGAATGATTGAGACAAATCCTATATATGCTGAAAAGGTTAAAAAGTCTATACGAAAAAATTTCGGTGTACTGTTTTTGAATAGCGTTAAAACCGTATTTCGCTCCGAAGATCCGGAGAAAAATACGGTGATTGCCAGAGTGATTAAAGGTAAATTTCTTTACGGAGAAGATTTTCTTTATAGTGCTCAAAGAGAGGCGGTGAAATTCAATCGGATCGAGAAAAATGTGCTGGGTGAATGCCATTCATATAAGGGACTTTTACGCTTTAGGCAAACTAAAAATGATTACTTTTTTGCCGAAATAGAGCCAAAGAATGATATTTTGGATCTGTTGACACAATATTTTCAGCAAAGGATGCCTCAGGAAAGGTTTATGATCTTAGATAAGAATCGGCGTAAATTGAGTATCTATGATGCAGCTGAAAGTCGTTATTATGATGTTAAGGACATGGATTTTGTAAGTAATCTTGAAAGTTCAGCGAAAGATCAATTCTTTGAAAAATGTTGGACAACATTTTATCAGGCGGTAAAAATTGAAGAAAGGGAAAATCTTAAACTGATGCAAAGCAATATGCCTAAAAGATATTGGAAATATCTGCCTGAGAGAAATGATTGGAGCACTCATTAAACAGAAAATGATTGCTCCAATTTTGCTCGGTGAAATTGAAATAAGTTTAGTCGCTTAATCCAAATAAGTGGCTAATGCTTTGGGATTTAGTATCGTGATTTTTTCATTTTCGATTTTGAGATAACCCAATTCTTCAAATTCGCCTAATTTTCTGCTCAACGATTCTCTGGTCAAACCGGAGAAATTACTTAATTCTCCACGTTCGATCTCAACCGGAATCAGAATGCTGCCGTCTTCATTTTTTGTTCCGATCGTATCGGCTAAATGCAGGAGCAGACCTGCTGTTTTAACGGAAGAATTCATTGTTGCTAAACGATTGATTAAATCTTCTGCCCAGCGAATACGGCTGAAGCTTTGGCTCAGAATTTGCTTCAGAATAACTTTTTTCTCAATTAAATAAGCCTCAAATATAATTTTGGGAATGGCTACAACAGTTGTCTCGGCAATTGCCTGACCGATATACCAATAGGATTTATTCTCCAATAAATTATGACCGCCGACGAAATCATTCTGACGGTAAATATAAAGTATTTGCTCCTTATTATTGGGTAAATGCGTATAGATTTTTACCGCTCCGGAACAAACGATATACATATAATTCGGCTTGTCTCCAGTCTTAAATAAAATATCATCTTTTTTTAAATGCATGATGATTAAGCGGTCCTGCATATCCTTCAAAACATGCTTGTTCAAATGCTTTAATAAAGGTAATTTCCCGAAGTTTTCTTTAATTTGTAGGTCCTCTTGCTCTTCTTTGGACAGCGGAGTCTTTACACTTTCTGCATTGTCGGCAGCTGAAATGGCAGCAGGTGAATTTGCAATCTGTTCACTCTCTGCTTTTTGAGCTTGCATAACAGGTTGTTTCAAACTTGTTTGATATACAGGATCATTTTTAGCAAAATCAGACTTTTCTTGCCCCAAGTCTTGCAATTCTTGCTTAAAAATTCTGGATTCACTGATTTGTTTAATCAATTGAATATTGGCGTATTTTTCCAGTTCTTTTGCCTGTTCAGCATTCATCGGTTCGACATTTTCCAATAAATAAGGGCGATTTAACTCCTCGTATTTTGCGATCCCTGCCGTATGGTAAGGCAAAATTTCTAAACGTTCAATTAAATGTTGTATTGGGCTTACCGTTTTTACCAAATCATCCATCGCTTTTTTGGAATCTGTATAACCCGGAACCATGACATGTCGAATCCAAATTTGACCATGAAAACCATAACTTTCAAGATTTTCCATAAAATCGATCAATGGTTTCTGACTGACAAAGCACATTTCCTGAAAAGAAGCATCGTTAAAAGCTTTTATATCCAAAAGCAATGTATCAACATACGGGAAAATAGCGGGATAATATTTTTTTTGACCAAAGCCGGAAGTATCAACACAAGTATTGATATTATTTTCTTTGAGCAATTGTAAAGAAGCGGCTAAAAATTCACCTTGCGCTAACGGTTCGCCACCGGAGAAGGTGACGCCGCCGTCTTCTCCCTGATAAGGTAAATAGCGTTTGGCATATTTCAAAACATCCTGTGGGGTGATTTCCTGACCGCCTTCAAAGTCCTGTGTATCGGGGTTATGACAATAGCGGCAACGCAGGGGACAGCCTTGCAGGAAAAAAATCGTACGGATACCGGGACCGTCAACTAATCCCATCGTTTCCAAAGAATGTAAACGGCCGATTATTTCATTGTTCATCATTTTTTCTGCCATCATTTCTCCTATAAAAATAAAAGTGTAGATAAAATCTACACTTTTATACACAATATTGCGAATGAATTATAAAGATTCGTGGAAAGTTCTGGAAATAACGTCTTTTTGTTGTTCCCTGTTCAATTGATTGAACCGAACTGCATAACCGGAAACCCGGATGGTCAGATTCGGATATTTCTCCGGGTGATCCATCGCATCGATCAGCAGAGCTCTTTCCAAAACATTGACATTGATGTGGAAGGCATTTTGTTTAAAGTAACCGTCCAAAATATTCACTAAATTGCTGATCCTTTCTTCCTGATTTTTGCCGAGAGAAGAGGGGATGACGGAGAAAGTATTGGAAATTCCGTCTTGGCAGCAATGTTCATAAGGCAGTTTTGCCACCGAATTTAAGGAAGCCAAAGCACCGGATTTATCTCTGCCGTGCATAGGGTTGGCACCCGGAGCAAAAGGTTCACCTTTTTTACGACCGTCGGGTGTGGATCCCGTTTTCTTACCATAGGTCACATTAGACGTGATGGTTAATAAGGATAAAGTATGTTCGGCATGACGATAGGTTGGTGTCTTGCGCAAGGCATCCATGAAATATTGAGCGACATCTTTGGCAATTGAATCGACGCGATCGTCATCATTACCGAATTGCGGGAAATCGCCTTCAATTTCGAAATCAACGGTTAAACCGTTTTTATCACGAATCGGTTTCACTGTCGCATATTTAATAGCGGACAGCGAATCGGCGACAATGGAAATGCCGGCAATGCCGAAGGCCATGAAACGATGTACATCCGGATCATGTAAAGCCATTTGACCTGCTTCATAAGCATATTTATCATGCATATAATGAATGGTATTCATGGTATTCACATAAATATTCGCTAGCTGATCCATCACTTTTTTATAATTTTCCCAAACGGTGTCATAAGTCAAAGTTTCTTCCGTATTCTTTTCAATACCTTCGAGCACTTGAATTAAATTACCGTTCTTATCTCTTTTTACTTCATCGATACCACCGTTTAAAGCATAGAGTAAAGCTTTGGCTAAATTGGCTCTGGCACCAAAAAATTGCATCTGTTTACCAACTTGCATGGCGGAAACACAGCAGGCGATGGCTGCATCGTCACCATAAATAGGACGCAATAAATCATCGTTTTCATATTGAATGGAGTCGGTTTGAATACTCATCTTGGCGCAATAATCTTTAAATCCTCTCGGTAGATCATTGGACCATAAAACAGTCATATTTGGCTCCGGAGAAGTATCTAAATTGGTTAACGTATGCAAAAAGCGGAAAGCGGTTTTGGTTACTAAAGTTCTGCCGTCTTCGCCCATACCGCCGATGCTTTCGGTTACCCAGGTAGGATCACCGGCAAATAATTCATCATATTCCGGTGTGCGTAAATGACGAACCATTCTTAATTTAATGACAAATTGATCGATCAATTCCTGAGCGGCTTTTTCGGTCAATGTACCGTTGTTTAAATCACGCTGCATATAGACATCAAGGAAAGCGGTATTGCGACCTAAGCTCATGGCGGCACCGTTGTTTTCTTTAATTGCCGCCAAGTAGCCGAAATATAACCATTGTACAGCTTCTTGTGCATTCATTGCAGGGCGACCGATATCAAAACCGTATTTGGCAGCCATCGCTTTCATTTCATGTAAAGCACGAATTTGTTCGGACATTTCTTCACGCTTGCGGATGGTTTCTTCTGTTGCATTACCCGTAACGTTTTTCTTGTCTTTCATGCGCTCTTCAATCAAAGCATCAATTCCGTATAAAGCAATGCGGCGATAATCACCGATAATACGGCCGCGCCCATAAGCATCTGGCAAGCCCGTTAAAAGACCGACGGTTCTGGCTTTTCTGGTTTCTTCGGTATAAGCGTCAAAAACACCGTCGTTGTGAGTTTTACGATATTCCGTAAAATGCTTTTCCATTTCCGGATCAAGCTCTAGGTCATAAGCGGCGAGAGAATTCTTAACCATGCGGAAACCACCATAAGGATTCATCATTCTTTTTAGCGGCTCATCGGTTTGCAAGCCTACGATCACTTCTTTATCGCGATCAATATAACCCGCTTCAAAATTGTTGATGCCGCTGAAACGAGTTGTATCAACGGAAATCGTTTTATTTTTAACTTCATCCTGAATCATATTATTGACTTGATTCCATAAAGATAAGGTATTTTCAGTAGCGTCTTCTAAAAAAGAATCTGTTCCGGTATAAGGTTCATAGTTCTTTTGAATAAAATCTCTTGTATTGATTTCTTCGGCCCAGTCACCTAAATTAAAACCCTGCCAAGCCTTTTTCATCTGTTCTGTTTTCTTAATTGCCATATAAACATCCTTTCATAAATCTTTTTTACTTCTGACTCTATTGTAAAGGAATAAAATACTTTGTCTGTGATGGGGATCACTATTTGAAAAAATCTAAATTTAGAAACTATGCTATAATCTAGACTATAAATTTATGGAAAAAGAGGATGAATTATGCAGAAGATTTTAATGAAAACACCTTTAGTTGAGATGGACGGTGATGAGATGACTAGAATCCTGTGGCAAATGATTAAAGATGAATTGATTTTGCCATTTGTTGATTTAAAAACGGAATATTATGATCTGTCATTAGTCAATAGAGATCAGACAGATGATCAAGTGACAGTCGATGCGGCTCATGCCTGCCGCCGCTATGGTGTCGGTGTGAAATGTGCGACCATTACCTCCAATCTGCAGCGCAAAGAGGAATATCATCTGAAAAAATTACATCCCAGTCCCAATGCAACCATTCGCGGAATTTTAGACGGAACGATTTTCAGAACTCCGATTATGGTGAGTTCCATTCAGCCTTTTGTCAGAACATGGAAAAAACCGATTACGATTGCCAGACATGCCTATGGTGATATTTATAAAAATGTAGAGCTGCGTATTGAGGAAAAGGGTGATGCCTACCTGACATTTGAACCTGAAGAGGGTACTGCGTCAAAAAAACTGATTCATCATTTTCATGAACCGGGAATTCTGCAAGGTGTGCATAATCTCGATCCGTCTATTGAAAAATTCGCTCATAATTGCTTTGAATATGCTTTACAAATGCATCAGGATTTATGGTTTTCAACGAAAGATACAATTTCTAAAACTTATGACGGCCAGTTCAAAGAAATTTTCCAAAAAGTTTATGATGAACATTATGCGGATAAGTTCAAAGCGGCCGGCTTGACTTATTTCTATACTTTGATCGATGACGCCGTAGCCAGAGTAATTCGTTCTGAAGGTGGCTATATTTGGGCCTGCAAAAATTATGATGGCGATGTAATGAGTGACATGGTGTCCACAGCTTTCGGCAGTTTGGCGATGATGAGCTCCGTGCTGATGGCACCAGACGGCACTTTTGAATTTGAAGCGGCGCATGGTACGGTGACCAGACATTATTATCGTTATTTGGAAGGTGAAAAGACTTCAACCAATCCGATCGCCACAATTTTTGCCTGGGGAGGTGCTTTGGCAAAAAGAGGTGAGTTGGATCAATTGCCAGAATTGGAAAAATTTGGAAATTTATTATGTGAAGCTTCTTTGGCAACAATCGAGGACGGTTTTATGACAAAAGATTTGGTCATGCTTGCCGATAATCCTGCACTTACAGAATTAAATAGCGAAGAATTTTTACAAAAAATCAGAGAAAGACTTGAGCAAACATTAAATCATATTCATAATAAAAAATAATAATCATCGAACAAAATATTACGATTGTCAACATAAGCGAAAGCATAAAGAGGTATATGGATGAGAAAAAAACATATTTTATTGTATATTTTATTATTCGCAATCTTTTTGCTCAGTGTCGGATGTACGGCGGAAAAGAAAGCCAAGACAGATTCCGTCGATCAGCCTTTGCTTATGCAAAAGCAAGATTTGCACAATGCGGATGAGCCTATTCAAATCGGTTCAATTGATCCTGATACAGGTGATGTTTTAGTTAATAAAGATTCAGCACATGCGGCAAATCAAACGGGGACAAATTCAGAAGCCGCTCAGCCCGATACGGACAATTCCGATTCTCAGGAAATCAAAAAGGCGACCTTTACGGCTAACGGTGATCATTTAATGCATAACATTGTTTATATGAGTGCCTACGACCCGGAAACAGATTCTTATGATTTCAAGGAGCACTATGACGAAACCAGAAGTATAACTGATCATGTTGATTTGGCGATCGGAAATTTTGAAGGAACGATGCGGCCGGATTTACCCTTGTCAGGATATCCTTTGTTTAATGCTCCGCCGGAATTGGCGGAAGCCTTGAAATATGCAGGCTATGATTTGATGTCTTTTGCCAATAATCATATGGCGGACAGTAATGGACCGGGTATTTTGTCGACGGTCGACTTTCTCAAGGAGCAGGGAATTGATGTTTTTGGAGTCAATTTACCGGATCGGGATTTTATTGTCGTCAAAGATCTTAACGGTATCAAATTCTCTTTCCTAAGTTATTCCTATGCTTTTAACGGAATGGAAGGAGCATTAACAGAAGAAGAGCAAAAAATGCTCAGTTGGCTCGATCCTGCAAAAATTGAGCAGGATATTCAAAAAGCGAAGACGATGTCGGATATAGTGGTTGTTTTTCCGCATATGGGTATAGAATATGATTTATTGCCTAATCAGGAACAAATAGATTTATATCACGATATGATCGATTGGGGGGCTGATTTGGTGATCGGTAACCATCCGCATGTGATACAGCCGATTGAAAAATATAAGGATAAATTCATTCTTTACTCCATGGGCAATTTTATCTCTAATCAAAGAGTTGAAACAGGGCTTGATATTTGGACTGAAAGAGGCGTCATTTTAGAATTTAATTTTGAGAAAAAAGGCGATCAACCTGCAGAAATGGTTTCCTATAAATTACATCCTACTTGGGTACAGCGTTATGAAAACGGCGCGTACAGCCCGGAAGGCTATCCTCTATATGAATACCGTGTTTTATTAGCAGAAAATCATTTGGATGATGAATATAT
>CAYFQU010000047.1:0-8771 GCA_964345335.1 uncultured Mageeibacillus sp.
TTTTAAGTCGCCCGTTTGAGCAGCATCTAAAATGGCTTGTAAATTACTTCCTGAACCGGAAATTAAAACCGCTAATCTTTGCATAATTACTCTATTTCTATTGACCCGTTTCCTTCAATAATCTTGCCGATGATATAAGCCTTTTCCTGATGTTCCTCCAAAACGGACAATACCTTTGAAGCATTCTCCCGGTCCACGATTAAGACCATACCAATGCCCATATTGAAGGTATTGAACATATCTTTCTCACTGATTCCTGCCTGTTCTTGAATCAATTTGAAGATCGGCAATATCTCGAAACTGTCCTTTTCAATCAAAGCATTGAGATGATTCGGCAAAGCTCTGGGAATATTTTCATAAAAACCACCGCCTGTGATATGAGCGATGGATTTTACCAAATTTTGCTCAATTAACGGCAGGACAGCTCGCACATAAATTTTAGTCGGTGTGAGCAACACTTCGCCCAAAGTTTGATCATTTAACAAAGCATATTTTTGCTTTAGCACATCGACATTTTTTATATCAAAAACTTTTCGTACCAAAGAAAAGCCGTTGGAATGAACGCCGGAACTGGCAATTCCGATGATCAGATCATCTTTTTTGACGGTATTTTTATCCAAAACTTTATGCCGATCGACCAAGCCGTTGGCAAAGCCTGCCAGATCATATTCATCCTCCGGATAAAAGCCGGGCATTTCCGCCGTTTCTCCGCCTACTAAAGGAACATCTGATTGAATACAGCCCTCTACAATGCCCTTGACAATTTGTTCAATTTTTTCCGGATCATTTTTGCCGCAGGCAATATAATCCAAGAAATTGATCGGCTTAGCACCGCAGCAAATCAGATCATTCACACACATCGCCACACAATCAATGCCGACCGTATCATGTTTATCTAAGAGAAATGCCAATTTCAGTTTTGTGCCGACGCCATCCGTCGCTGAAACGATACAAGGGTTTTCCAGTTGAAAACGATCCAACGGCAGAAGACCGCCGAAGCCCATCCCGTCAAAGCTCTCTCCCTGTTTCAAAGTCCGATTGATATGTTTTTTAATTCTTTCCACTACTTCATAGCCGGCCTCAATGTCTACTCCAGCTTCTTTATAGCTTTTTGAACTTGATTGTTGATGCATTTATCCTTCTCCATTCCAGCAATAGGTGCATAAACATTCCGGGTCTATGCCGATTGCCTCAATAATACCTTCGACCGTTTGAAAATCCATACTGGCAAAGTTAAATCGTTTGGCCATCTCATCTCGCAAGTTTTTACCGCGCTCCGTTTCTCCGTCAATATAGTCATCAATATGTGAGAAACCTTCTTCACCTTCTAATTCAGAAATAATCACTCTTGTGATCAATTCCATCGCATCAGTTGTCCTGGAAAAATTCAAATATTTACAGGGATACATCATAGGCGGACATGCGGAACGCATATGTACTTCATTCGCTCCGTTTTCCTTTAAAAAATCTACCGTTTCTTTAAATTGTGTGCCGCGCACAATAGAATCATCGACAAATAATAAGTTTTTATTCTCGATTAATTCCTTGACCGGTATTTGCTTCATTTTGGCAATATGCTTTCGGGTATCATGATTGTCTGGCAAAAAGCTCCTAGACCAAGACGGGGTATACTTGATAAAGCAACGCGCATATTCTACATTGCTCTGTTTCGCATAGCCTAAAGCATGAGCTAAGCCGGAATCAGGCACACCGCAAACATAATCCAAACTATTGAAAAGCTCTTGATCTTTTTCATGCTGTGCCATGATCTTCCCATTCGCATTTCGCATCATCTCGACATTTCTGCCTTCATAAGAAGAAGTGGCATAACCGAAATAGTTCCAGAGGAAAGCACAGATTTTCATCGGCTTCGTCGGCTCAGAAAGAACTTTCAACGAATCCCATCTGGCTTCCACAATCTCAGTCGGACCTAATTCTTTAATCATCTCATAGCCGGTTTTATAGAAAGCAAAAGATTCAAAAGAAAAGGCATAGCCATGTTCATTTTTGCCGACTAAAAGCGGTATTCTGCCCAGTTTATCCCGTGAAGCGATCAGTGTTCCGTCATTTGTCAAAATCAATAAATTACAAGATCCTTCTATTTTAGAATGTGCATAGAGAATCCCTTCTTTAAAACTGTCTTTCTGATTGATTAAAGAAGCGACCACTTCCACTTCATTGATGCGCCCGCCGTTCAGAGCATCAAAATGGAAAGCCGGATTTTCCAGAAGCTCATCAACCAAAGCATCCTTATTATTGATGGAGCCGACTAAACAGATCGCATAGACCCCTAGTCTGGATGCGATGATCAAAGGAGAAGGACCGGCATCTGAAATACAGCCCAGTCCACTATTTCCCGACATCGTATCTAATATATCCAAAAATTTACTGCGAAACGGATCCGTTTCAATATTATGGATTTTTCTCAAAAAACCGGCTTTTTCATTATGGATCACAATACCGGCACGATAAGAACCTAAATGCGAATGATAATCCGTACCGAAAAAGACATCTTCAACTATGTTTCTATTAGAGACTACTCCGAAATATCCTCCCATTATGACCTTCCTATGCAAAGAAAATTTTATTTAATTCCAAAGGCTCAACATATTCACCATTGTAATAGGCACGCATATTCCCGGATGAGATCTCATCGATCAGCATCACGTTGCCATCCTGATCATAGCCGAATTCAAATTTAATGTCATATAACTCTAAATTTTTCTTTTTCAATTCATCAGCAACAATTTTTGTGATGATCTGTGTTTGCTCTTTAACAAAATCATATTGCTCCGCTGTCATCACGTTCAGCTCGATCAAACCGTCTTTCGTCACTAACGGATCACCTTTTTCGTCATTTTTGAAGGTCATTTCGACATAGGCATTCAAATCCTGACCTAAGCTGACATAATCGGAATATCTGCGATAGAAGCTGCCCACCGCTTTATAGCGACAAATTACTTCCAACCCTTTGCCGAAAGGACTGGCTGGCAATACTTCCATACTTGTATTTTCAGGATTGGCAGAAACATAATGTGTTTTAATACCTTTTTCTTTCAAAATATCAAAGAAAAAAGTCGTCATTTTGAGATTGATATCGCCAACACCTGCAATCGATAAACCGACTGCATTTTCTCCCGGATCGAAAACACCGTCTTTACCCGTTACATCATCTTTAAATCTCAATAAATAATGACCGTTGTCCAAAGCATATACATCTTTTGTTTTGCCGGTATAAATCAATTTTTCTTGCATAAAATCCTCCCGATTATAAATTTGCATTTTTTTCTAAAACAGCTTTGCTCGCATCTTGACGATATTTTGTCAATTTTGCAGCCAAATCCGCATCTTCCAAGGCCAAAATCTGAAGCGCTAAAAGAGCGGCATTTTTTCCGTTATCAATTCCTACCGTTGCTACCGGGATACCGCCCGGCATCTGTACGGTCGACAGCAATGCATCCATGCCTTCCAACACAGAAGATTTACAAGGGATGCCGATCACCGGCAGAATTGTATTGGCAGCTAAAACTCCTGCCAAATGGGCCGCCATTCCGGCTGCTGCAATCAGCACACCATAATTTTTTGCTTGCGCTGTTCGGGCATATTCAATAGCCTGATCCGGCGTGCGATGAGCTGAATAAATATTGACAGTATAATCGACGCCGAATTGATCTAATATCACTTTCGCTTTATTGATAATCGGCATATCACTGTCACTGCCCATCACGATACCAACTTTTTTCATAATACCTCCATAAGCAATTATTTTGCTGTAAATTAAAAAAGGGTACACTAATCCAAGAAAGATTTGTGTACCCAGACGGTTCGGTTTTTTCAAATTTCCGGTTTCACGTTGTCAATTCAACTCAAAACCGTCAGTCGCCGGAAATTCCAAAAAAAAACAGGTTTTATTATAACACCGTTTATACACTAAGTATATAGTTCAACAGGCTTTATTGTTTAAGATAGTCAGATCAAACTATAACTCGATTAAAAAATTTGGCTTAACAGATAAGTCATCTGCTAAGCCGTTTCATCTCAATGTTCAACTAAATAAGGAATCGAAGAAATCACGAATCGCCTGCCATAATTTGGCAAAAAAGCCTGATTCTTGCCCCCACTCAAAAATCTCTCCACCTTTTTCAGAAATGAAGTTGCCTACTTTGCTCAACTCTTTGCCAACTGCTCCCCAATCAATATCCAACGCTTTAAATTCATCAAGCCAGGAAGCTAATTTTTCCTTATCCGCTTCACTGATATTGATATTATATTCATTTAATACATTATCGATAATCACAGTGATATTTTCGATCGTCAGAGAATCCTTATCGGCTATTTCCGAAATTTGTTTTTTGATTTCGGCAATCGCTTCACTGAAATCTTCCGAGTTAAACTCTTGATTTTCCTTATTGTTCTGATTGATTTCATTGACAATGATCAATTCATCCGTCGCTGTTTTGGTAGCCTGTTCATCCAATTGATAACCGGCATCTTCCAGAGCCTTATAAACTCCGATCAGCGCACTTTCACCTGTAACCGGAACCGGTGATCCGACAACGATCGTCACATCTTCAATGCCGGAGGTTAAGGCGGCGTTCATATATTGATGATCTTTGATATCCGTAATATTTTCCGGTGTATTGATATAGACATGAACTCCGCTGCCCTCTGCGGCTTTGGAAATAACAGCGGATGAAATCAAATTACCGTCCGGAATAGAGACTCCGGTATATTTTTCATAATCCGCACCCTTTACAACAATCGTTTTTAACTCTTTATTTTTAGGTACGCCGATTAAACGCTCCGTTTCTTCCAGCTGCTCCGGACTCAGTCCTGCACCGTAGGCAAAATAGTCATTTTCCCATTTTTCTACGGCTAAAACAGGCTGTGTGATAAAAATAAATGCTAACAGACTGCCGAGAACAGCCATCATTAATTTTTTTGTAAATTTAAATTTTTTCATTATTACCTCCCGGATCAATCATTATTGGATCAAGATTGATCCTGAAAGACCATATTTTATAGAAATAAAATATATTGGCAAATTTGGAAAAATAAT
The DNA here is from genome assembly GCA_964345335.1 of uncultured Mageeibacillus sp. GTDB lineage: Bacteria > Bacillota > Clostridia > Saccharofermentanales > DTU023 > UBA5436. The sequence continues at coordinate 5,060 of CAYFQU010000047.1, forward strand.
TTGTATAAATTCACCAATCAGGGCTTATGCTCTATTGAATCCTCATCTGCGAGAGCGGTATCGTCCTGTATCTTTTCACTTTTTTTAATAAAACTCTTATTTCTCTCAAGCCGTCTTTCCATCTCTTTTTTAGCAACACTTTCAGATAGCAATGCATAGCAGATAGAAGCTACCGGTACTGCCAATAAGGCTCCTACAATTCCAAATAAACCTCCGCCCAAAGTGATCGCGACCAAGACCCAGACCTGCGGCAAACCGACGGAATCATTCACTCGGCGCGGATAAATAATATTGCTTTCAATCGTCTGCAGTACAAAAACCAGAATGATATAGCCGACAATCATTTCAGTTTTCGTAAAAAGAACTATTAACCCGCCGAAGACAGCACCAAGCCAAGCACCAAGAATCGGGATGAGAACAGATAAACCGTTCAGCACACTGATGATTAAGGCATAGGGAAATTTAAAAATCGTTGTTCCGGCAAAAAACATAATGCCTAAAATAATACTTTCGGTAATCTGTGTATAAATATAAGTGGAAAAAGTACTTTGCACGACATTGGCTATATGACGAAATCGCGAATGATTTTGCGGACGGATTAAAGCAGCAGCAGTACGAATGAATTGCCTTTTAATCCTTTTTTTATCGAACATAATATAAATGGAAATAATGATCCCTAAGAGAAAAGCAGCTGTTGCTGAAAGAAAGCTGGAGACAGCTTTACTTAAGATAGCCGGTAAAGTTTGTATGACAGACCCTACAAACTCTAAACTTTTATCGCTTATATTGGAAATGATTTGCGCATCAATATTATATTGGGTCAGCCAATCGGTAATCTGATTTGCCGTATTGTTAAATGTTCTTGAATAAATGTCAAATTTAGAAATAAATTCGCTGAAGCTATCGATCAATTGCGGAATCATGATCACAAATAAACTGATGATGATGCCGATCATGATCAGATAAGAAATGATTGTCGCGGGAATCTTCGCTTTTTCATTATTGAAATAAGAAATTTTACGAAATTGTTTTTTCAAAAATTCAATGGGACGATTGACAAACAGAGCTAAAGCAATGCCAATAAACAAAGGAGCTAAGAAACGCAGAAGATTGGAGAGAAAAGTCCCGAAATAATCGATCTTAACAACGACAATAATCCCTAAAATAATAAATAATAAAAGGCGTATAATGAATTTTTTATCAGATTTTTTCAACATTTTTCCCTCATCTCATCGTTATTACAAATCTATTATAAACCTAACGCTATAAATTCAATACAATTTCCTTAAATTTTTTACCTCGCTCCATAAAATTATTGAAATGATCAAAGGATGTTCCGGCAGGGCTGAGCAATACGGAATCTCCGGGTCGGCTGATCAATTTCGCCTGATAAACGGCTTCTGCATAATCAGCACAATGAATAATTTGCATTTCTTTAAAACTCTTACCGACCATATGAGCTTCTTCTTTGATCTGCCTTTCGATCAACGCCGCATTCTCTCCGCAGAGAATCACCGAAGAACCGGCTGCCGCAATATATTTACCTAAGCCTTGATAATCACAATTTTTATCTTTGCCACCCATGATTAAAACGACCGGTAATTGCCTTTCGATAAAAGCGGAAATAGAATGTTTGCTGCGCTCAGGCGAGCTGTCTATCGAACTGTTATAATAATTTACGCCGTCAATTTCTCTGACAAACTCGATCCGATGCTCCAAACCCCTGAAGGACTCAATCGCTTCCTGCATGGCTCGATCGCTGACCTCGCCCGTCACGGCAGCCATCGCCGCTAAAGCATTCTGTATATTAAACGAACCGAATATATGCAAATCCTGTTCATCACAGATCGGAATGAACAGATCGCTGTTTCTTTCGCAATAGCCTAATTGATGATTTTTATGGATAAAAACTTTATGCCGGCAATCTTTAAATCTTTGATTAAACCAAAAGATATCGGATTTGATAGAGCTCCAATCTTTCGCAAAATAGTCACAATAGCCATTCAGTACAACCCGATCGGAAATTCCCTGATGGCGGTAAATTTGCTTTTTGGCTTCAATATATTCCTGATAATTCTGATGCACATTTAAATGATTCGGACTGACATTCGTGACAACGGAAACAGCGGGACTTGTATGTAAATCAATTAACTGAAAACTGGATAATTCCAAAACAACCCGATCGGAAGCTTTAATAGAAGGCAATTGAGCTAATAATGGATTGCCGATATTGCCGCCTAAGAAAACTTCATATCCCTGTGCTTTCAGCATAGCATATACCATGCTGGTAGTCGTTGATTTCCCATCACTGCCGGTTATGCCGTATATTTTTGCCGGACAGAATTCCATAAACAAATCAATTTCAGAAGTTATTTGAGCCCCTTTTTCCTTCTCTTTCAGCAGATGATCTTCATAAGGCATCATGCCCGGGGTTCTGAAAATCAAATCAAAATCCTTTAAATGCTCCAGATAATGCGAACCCAGATTCCAATGAATATCATAATGCAAATCTGCAAATTTCTTCTTCAAAGAAACAGCCCGTTCCGAATTCTCAGGTAATTTGTCAAAAGCGGTGACATTAATCTGATGTGACAATAAAATTTCCAATAAAGGCTCATTGCTGATGCCAATCCCTATTACGGCAACTCTTTTGTCTTTTAAAGTATTTAAATATTCTTCGAATGTCAGCTTCATATACGATTCAAACCTTCAGTTATCTATCATGATCTTTAATGATTATATATAAAATTTGTCATCATTTATAGGCTCAATCGCCGAAAGATCAATATCTCTTTTAAAGACATAGCGTCTTTTCCCTGCGGTCTTTCTGCCATAATCAATCGCATTGACCGGACAATGGTTCATACAGGCCATACAATGCGTACAATTTTTACCAAACACAGGCTTCCTGTCTTTCTCTGACAAAACAATATTGTTTAAGCAGCAAACTTGAGTGCATTGCGCACAGGAAATACATTGCTCATTTACTCTAAATTTTCTGCTGTGCACAATGAAAAAATAAAAAAATGGATTGATCAAACTTAAAAATTTCATTTTGGCCTTAAAAGGTGCAAAAGGTTGACATTGCTGAATATGCAAGGCTAATTGAGTGATATAAGGGATAGTTTTGGCAACAATTTCGGTTGCTTCTGCCGGTTCAGGACAGGTAAACAGGGCCGTATAATTTTCCGGCATGATCAAATCAGCAAAGCCTGCTAATTGCCAGGATTTTTTTGCACAGAGTTTTTTAATATAATGTACGGCATTACCCGTTTCATTCCCACAGGTCAAGATAAAGTAAACTGTTTTTTGTCCCTTAAAATGATGTTCCTCTATAAATTTTTCAACAATTCGCGGCAGACGCCAGGCATAAGTAGGAGCGACAAAAACATATGGTGCAGCAGATATATATGTTTTCCGTTCCCCTGTCTTTGTGGCTTGATTGATTGATACGAGCTCATCATGCAAATGATGAGCAAGATACTTTGCAATAAATTCACTGTTGCCCGTACCGGAAAAATATAAAATCATAAATTTTTTCTCCACTGTCGAATCGGATCATCTTGCAATCAGATGTTATCCGGCTCAAAATATTTTTTGTATCTATATTTAACAATAAAAATGAAGCTAGGCAGCCCTATAATAAATACTAAGAAAAAGATCAGACTGATCGGCATCAGTCGGTCATTTTTTGCGGACAGTTCAATACATG
>CAYFQU010000048.1:0-8404 GCA_964345335.1 uncultured Mageeibacillus sp.
GTAAAGAAAGCGAATATGGTCGCCAATTACGTGAAAAACAAAAAGTTAAATTTATTTACGGTGTTTTAGAAAAACAATTTAGAAATTTATTTGACCGTGCTTCACGTATGAATGGTGTTCCGGGTGAAAACTTATTACAATTATTAGAATTACGTTTGGATAATGTCATTTTCAGATTGCGTTTAGCAGATACCAGAGCACAGGCCAGACAATATGTTTCCCATTCACATTTTTTAGTGAACGGCAAACGCCTGAATGTTCCGTCAGCTACTTTGCGTGTAGGTGACGTGATCACTCTGAAGGACTCATCTAAAAAATTAGAACCTTTTAAGGAAATAGAAAAAGCTGCTATCCCAGAATGGTTATCCATGAACTGGGACACTTTGGAAGCAAAGGTTGTTGGACTTCCTTCACGTTCGGATATTGATTTCGAAGTTGAAGAAACATTGATCGTCGAGCTCTATTCTAGGTAATAAGTAACACCTTATAAGATATGCTCAATGATATAGGAAACTTTAAGGAGGCCTTAATGATAGAAGAAAGACAACCGGTTATCGAATGTGTACAGAAGAATGAAAATAATTCATATGGTAAATATACTGTTGAGCCTCTGGAACGTGGTTATGGTACAACAATCGGCAATGCTTTAAGAAGAGTATTGCTGTCATCCTTACCGGGTTATGCCGTAACCGCAATACGCGTTGAAAATGTATATCATGAATTCTCCACCGTTCCCGGTGTAATTGAGGACATGACCGAAATCATTTTGAATGTGAAAGAGATAAGAGCCAGATTACATACAGACGGTCCGAAAACTGTGATGATCAGTACAGAAGAAGGGTATACAGGTGTTGTTACAGCCGGTGATATCATTTCTGATGATGAAGTCGAAATTTTAAATCCGGATTTAGTCATTGCTACGTTGAACGGTGAAGGAAAATTATTCATGGAATTAACCATTGATCAAGGTGTTGGTTATCGCAGTGCTGAATTCAACAAAATGCCGAATCAACCGATCGGTGTGATTCCTGTGGATTCAATTTTTAATCCTGTTCGCAAAGTAAATTATCGCGTCGATGATACACGTGTCGGACAAGTCACGGACTATGATAAATTAACTCTTGAAATTTGGACTGATGGTACAATTGAAACGGAAGATGCTTTAGACCTTGCTTCACAACACTTAATTCAACATTTTGCTTTATTCTCCGATTTGGAAACTGCAGTGGAAGAAGAGGCGGAAGAAGTTGAAGTCGTGGAAGAACCTGAAAATCAGGTCTATGAAGTTTTAATCGAAGATTTAGACTTTTCCGTTCGTACCTATAATTGCCTAAAACGTGCCGGAGTTAATACTGTTGGCGATTTAGTAGCAAAATCTGAATCTGATATGATGAAAATCAGAAATTTAGGACGCAAATCCTTAGAAGAAATTATCATCAAATTAGAAGATATGGGTTTATCACTCACCAATGACGAAGCTTAATGAGAGGCAATGGAGGAATAAAAAATGGCTAAAAATAGAAAGCTCGGTCGTGCATCGGATGTACGCCGCTCAATGTTGAAAGGTTTGACCACAGCCTTGCTTGTAAACGGCAAAATTACCACAACTTCAACCAGAGCTGCAGAAGTTCAACGCATGGCAGAAAAATGTATCACTTTAGCTGTAAAAGAACATAAAAATTTTGATACAGCTGAAAAGGAAATATCTGCTGCAAAACTTGACAGCAAAGGTAAAAAGATGTTGCAAACCGCAACCTCTAAAAACGGAAATAAATATGATATTGTTGAACGTGAAGTGAAGATGGAAATGGTCCAGGTAGATCATCCTTCTCGTTTAAATGCAAGACGTAAATTGATTTCTCAATTGAATGAATTTCATGCAGAAGACGGCAAAAGAGTCAATACCGTTAATTATTTATTTAATGAGATAGCTCCGAAGTATGTTGACAGAAACGGTGGCTATACCAGAATTATCAAAATCGGGCCCAGACGCGGCGTCGCTGTTGAAATGGTAATTTTGGAATTGGTTTAATCGTTCAATTTTACTTAATTTATATTTAATAGTATTATGTTTCAAAGGCATCCCATAGAGGATGCCTTTTTAAAGGAGTTATTTTGAATTTGAATAGAAAATCGTCAAAAGAAGCTGTTAGGATCCAAAATGTCTCCTTTTCTTATGCTCATGCTGAACAGCAAAAAGAAAAAAACAGAGCCGTCGATCAGCTTAACCTGATGATCAAGCAAGGCAATCATATTGCAATTTTGGGACGTAACGGTTCTGGGAAATCCACTTTGGCAAAATTGATCAATGGTTTATTATTGCCTGATTCGGGTGATGTTTTCGTATTCGGTAAAAGTACAGGATCGGAGGATTTGATTTGGGAAATCAGGCAATCCTGCGGCATGGTTTTTCAGAATCCGGATAATCAAATTGTCGGCACAACTGTGGAAGAGGATGTGGCTTTCGGTCCGGAAAATTTAGGAGTTCCTTCCCGTGAAATCAGATTGAGAGTTGATCAGGCATTAGCAAAAGTCGGCTTAAAGGAATATGCTCTTAAATCACCAAGCCAATTATCCGGCGGGCAAAAACAAAAATTGGCAATTGCGGGTATTTTAGCCATGCAGCCGCAATGTATTATTTTGGATGAAGCGACATCCATGCTTGATGCACAGACCAGTTTAGATTTGATGAATTTGGTACAGGCTCTGCGGGATGTTTTTGCTTTAACTATCATCAATATTACGCATGACGTTCAGCATGCGATTCTGGCGGATTACATTTTTGTCATGGACCACGGCAAATTAATGGCAGAAGGAACACCGCGCGAGATCTTTAGTCAAGACGATTTGATCAAACGTGCCGGACTTGAATTTCCGCAATATTTAGATGTTTATAAAAAGCTCAATAAACACTTTAAAAAACAGGATTTGTTTTTAGCGAAAGGTATTCAGAATGATATCTTCACAGAAGAAGAGGTCATCTCTTATTTGACTGAAAAGCAAAAAGAACGGAAGCTCAAAACACCATTTGCTTTTGAGATTGCTGGAAACAATCAGAACATCTCTGCTGAAAGAAAACAATATGATGATATTGACCGTCAGAAACCGATTATCGAGGTGAAAGATTTAAGCTTTTCCTATCAAAGAAATACATCACAGGAAGTACAGGCTCTGAAAAATCTTTCTTTTGCAATATATCAAGGAGAATTAGTCAGTTTGATCGGCCATTCCGGATCGGGAAAATCTACTTTGATCAGTCATTTTAACGGCTTGACACAACCCCAAACGGGAACAGTCAGAGTTTTGGATTATCTGACAGCAAAAGATAGCGATATCAGAGAAATCCGCAAACATGTCGGTCTGTTATTTCAATATCCGGAGCATCAGTTATTTGAAAATACCGTTTATGAGGATATTGCTTTTGGCCCTAAACAATTTAAATTCTCTAAAGAGCTGATTGAAAAAAACATAAAAAAAGCAATACAAATCGTTAATATTGATGAATCGATTTTAGACAAGTCACCCTTTGAATTATCCGGTGGTCAGCAGAGGCGTGTGGCAATTGCCGGTGTGATTTCCATGGATAGTGATATTTATGTGTTGGATGAACCGGCAGCAGGGCTTGATCCAGCGGGACAAAAAGAAATTTTTTCGTATATAGCTGCTTTGCGCAAACTTGGAAAAACGATTGTTTTAGTCACGCATGATATGAATTTGGCTGCTGAAATATCGGATCGGGTCATGGTTTTAAATAGAGGTGAATTAGTCGCTTTTGATACTGTAGAAAAGGTTTTTTCGAATGAAAAATTATTGCAGGATGCCGGTTTAAGAGAACCTGCCATTTATCAATTTTCTAAAAAACTGGCCGCGCAGACCGGACTTCCTTTACAGGCTTTTACGGCAGCAGAGGTGGAACATAATATTTTAAAGTATATGTTCGGTGAGACAGGTGAGCAGGATGAATGATCGTTTGCTTTTAGGAAAATACTATCCCGGCAATTCTATTCTACATCGCCTCGATCCGCGCACGAAATTGATCTTGTTGATCGTTTTGATGGTGACCATTTTATTGCCGAGCACGACTTTCCCGATGCTTGTGGTTATTTTCTTTTCAGCTGTTTTGATGTTCATCTCTCAAGTTCCGCTGAAAGAAATTTTTTCGGGGATACGCTCTATTATATTCCTGGTCATCTTTGCTTTTATCATCAATTTATTCAGCGGACAGGGTAATATCATTTTTGAATTTTATTTTATAAAAATAACGGATGCAGGTTTGAAAAATGCCATATTATTATCTTTCCGTTTAATATTATTGGTATTGGATACGACTTTGTTTTTGACTTTGACCACAACAACTTTGCAATTATCGGATGCGATCGAAAGACTTTTAAAGCCGCTGGAAGTGATCAAATTTCCGGCTCATGATATCGCGATGATGATGTCGATCGCTTTGCGCTTTGTACCGACCCTCCTGGAGGAAACGGATAAAATTATCAAAGCCCAGAGTTCGCGCGGTGCCAATTATGATACAGGGGGGCTTTTTAATAAATTTAAAGGTTATGTGGCAATTATCGTACCTTTATTTATCAGCTGTTTCCGCAGGGCGGGCGAGCTGGCGGAAGCGATGGAGGCTCGCTGTTATCGCGGCGGTATAGGCAGAACGAAGCTAAAAGAATTAAAATATACAAAGCATGATTTATACTTTACAATAATTTTCTTAGCTTGTTGTGGTATTGTATTTTTAGCACATTTTCGTTTTACGGATTTGTTATAATAAAATAAAAAAACGGAGGATAACATGTCAGTATATTTAGGCATTGATGTCGGGGGAACAAGTATCAAAATCGGTTTAGTGACGGAAGATTATCGTCTACTTGATTTCACCTCAATTCGCACGCAGGATCAACAAGAGACACAACAACAAATCGTCGATCATATGATTGAAGCGAGCTGCGATTTATTGGCTGAAAATCGGCTCAGTAAAGATGATTTAATAGCCATAGGCATCGGTGTTCCCGGAACAATTCTCAATAAGACGGGTGTGTATGCATTCGCAGGCAATTTACCGTTTCGTAATTATCCGCTCCGTGAAGAACTGAAAAAACATTTTAATTGTCCCAGTTTCTTCGGGAATGATGCCAACTTGGCGGCTCTAGGCGAAAGTCGTTTGGGAGCGGGACATGGTGCAGGTGACTGTGTCGTATTGACTTTAGGTACCGGTATGGGAGCAGGAGTCATTATCAATAATCGTGTTTACAGCGGTTTTAATGAAACCGGTTGTGAATTTGGACATGTACTGATGCAAATAGATGGAGAGCCCTGTACTTGTGGTCGTAAAGGCTGCTTTGAAGCCTATGTATCCGCAACAGCCTTAATTCGTCAAACCAAAGAGGCCATTGCTGCGAATCCCGATTCACTTTTAGCAAAAGAAGCGGCAGAACATGGCACAGTATCCGGCAGAACGGCTTTTTTGGCAAGGAAAAACGGCTGTTCCGTAGCGGAGCAAGTGGTTGACACCTATACGGATTATTTGGCCAAAGGAATTGCCAATGTGATCAATGCCTATATGCCGGAAATTATTATTATCGGCGGCGGGATCAGCCAAGAAGGTCAGATTTTACTCGATTTAACTGTTGATAAAGCCCTGCAGGAAGCTTTTATTTATGGTGACGTGCCGGATCCGCAAATTGTTTTGGCGGTTTTGGGCAATAAGGCAGGTATGCTCGGGGCGGCACTCTTTGCCGAAGATTGTTTGAAAGACGGTATCATCAAGCAATAAGTCAAATGAATAGAAGAAATATCGCCGTTAAAATCAGCTATGACGGATCTTGTTTCCATGGCTGGCAATACCAGAAAAATGCAAATTCAGTACAGGATACTTTGGAACGGGCTTGGCTAAAGTTAACCGGTGAGAAAATTTATATGAACGGTTCCAGCCGTACAGATGCGGGTGTGCATGCCAGGGGCATGGTTGCCAATTTTTTTACCGAATCAGACATTCCGACAGACAGAATACATTTAGCCTTCAACAGTCGCTTGCCGGACAGTGCAGCAGTTTTGCAGGCCACAGATGTTGGGTCTGACTTTCATGCCCGCTTTGATTCTTTAGGCAAACATTATACCTATCTCATGTATATGAATACGGTGAAACCTGTTTTAGAGCGAAGGCAAGTTGCTCATATTGTCGATCAGCTAAATATTGAGCAAATGCAAAAAGCCGCCCAAATAATGACCGGCCGGCAGGATTTTGCCTGCTTCATGGATCAAGGCTCACCGGTGCATGATACCATACGTACTTTATATCGCGTTTCTGCTGTGCCAATCGATGAGAATTTATTAAAAATCGATGTTATCGGTGACGGTTTTTTATATCATATGGTACGAATTATTGCCGGCACGCTTTTCTATGTCGGAAGTGGTAAAATAGAGGTCAATCAATTAAAAAGACTGATAGAAAATGGGGATCGCAAATTGCTTGGCAAAACGATGCCGGCTCAAGGGCTGTGCTTGCAAAAAGTGTTTTATAAAGAAAAATTATTTAAAAATGATGATCAAAAAGCATTGTTTTCAGTCATAGAGAATAAAGAGGAGCGAGTATGATACACAATTGGAATTTCAGAACAAATATGACCATGTTAACTGATTATTATGAATTGACCATGATGAACGGTTATTTAAAAAATAATATGCAAGACCGAATCGCTTGTTTTGATATGTTTTTCAGAACAGTTCCGGAAGCCGGCGGTTATGCGGTCAGTGCCGGATTACAACAGATGATCGATTATTTAGTTGACCTGCGTTTTGAAGAAGAAGATTTAGAGTATTTGACAAACCTCAATGTTTTTGAACCGGAATTTATTGACTATTTAAGAAATTTTGAGTTTACCTGTGATGTCTGGGCCATTCCCGAAGGGATGCCGATTTTCCCGGGTGAACCGATTGTCAAAGTGATCGGTCCGATCATGCAGGCTCAAATGATTGAAACAATGTTGCTTGTCACGATCAATCATCAGAGTTTAATCGCTACTAAATCATCCAGGATTGTCCGGGCAGCCGGTTCCAGACCTGTGATGGAGTTCGGGGCGAGAAGAGCTCAAGGCTATGATGCTTCCGTTTTAGGGGCAAGAGCTGCTTATATAGCAGGTGTGGCGGGAACATCCTGTACCATTGCCGCACAGCAGTTCAATATCCCGGCCTTAGGCACGATGGCGCATAGTTGGGTGCAAAGTTATCCTTCGGAATATGAAGCTTTTAAAGCTTATGCTGAAAGCTATCCCGACGATACACAATTATTGGTGGATACTTATAATACTTTAAAATCCGGTATGCCCAATGCTATTAAAATTGCCAAAGAAGTGCTCGAGCCGATGGGCAAGCGTCTGAAAGCCATTCGTATTGACTCCGGCGATTTAACCTATTTGACCATTAAAGCCAGAGAAATGCTGGACAAAGCAGGATTGCAGGATTGTCGTATTACGGTCAGCAATTCGATTGATGAATATTTGATCAGGGATTTAATTTTGCAAGGGGCTAAAATTGATAATTTAGGCGTTGGCGAACGGTTGATTACTTCCAGAGAGGAACCGGTCTTCGGCGGTGTTTATAAACTATCCGCTATTGAGGATGAAAACGGCAAGATGCTGCCTCGCATGAAAATTTCTGATAATCCGGAAAAAATTACCAATCCGGGATCGAAAGAATTATGGCGTTTCTATGATCGCACGACAGGCAATGCACTGGCTGATTTAATCACCCTGGAGGGAGAAAAAATTGATGATACACAGGATTTGGAAATTTTTGATCCGCATCATACCTGGAAACGAAAAGTTTTAACCAATTTCAGAGCGGAGAAAATTTTGAAACCTATTTTCCGTAAAGGTCAGCTCGTCTATCCAGAAAAATCTTTAGAGGAAATTCGTGCTTTCTGCCAAGAACAATTAGCAACACTTTGGGATTCCATTAAACGTTTTGAAAATCCGCAATCCTATTATGTTGATTTATCGCAAGATTTATGGGACTTAAGGCATTCCTTCTTATCCGAATATAGAAAATAAAAACTTTTTAAAAGAGTACAAAAAGAGTATAAATAAAGAATTATAAAAAATGAAAGAAAACGGAGAATATATGGATACACAGAATAAAGCTAAAATTACGATGGAAAACGGTGGAGAAATTATGATTGAATTATTACCGGAATATGCACCGGAAACAGTCGATAATTTTGTAAAATTAATGAAAGATCATTTCTATGACGGTTTGATTTTTCATCGTGTGATTAAAGGATTTATGATTCAGGGCGGATGCCCCTTAGGGAATGGTACAGGCGGTCCGGGCTGGAATATCAAAGGTGAATTTACGGCAAATGGCGTCAATAATACCTTACAGCATAAAAGAGGCGTACTGT
>CAYFQU010000049.1:0-8276 GCA_964345335.1 uncultured Mageeibacillus sp.
ATTTTCTTTGCCATAATATTCCTCCTGGAGAATTTCTCTATCTAAATATTTTTATTTTTAATCAACGATTGCTAAAATATCACTTTGTTTTAAAATCGTGTATTCCTGATCATCAAATTTAAATTCTGTTCCGGAAAATTTGCTGATTAAAACATGATCACCGACTTCTACTTCCATGATAATGTCTTTACCGTCAACAACACCACCCGGTCCTACAGCAACGATTTCAGCGACTTGTGGTTTTTCCTGAGCACTGCCCGGTAAAACAATACCGCTCTTTGTCGTTTCTTCAGCTTCTAACATTTTTATTACAACACGATCTCCCAAAGGTTTAATATTCATGTTGACCTCCTTATTTATCTAAAATATTTTTATAAAAATTCTGTTAGCACTCCATTGCCTCGAGTGCTAAAAACACTATAAATTTATCACATTTCTTTGTCAAGGAACAAATCCTAAACAAATGTGACAAATTTTGAAATTTTAAAAAATATTGTTAAAAAGGGGAATCAGTTTGGACTGCTCAATAAATAACTTAACATCAAATGAGAATATGGAAACTATATTTAATAAATAAACAGCATAGTATGTGATGAGAAAAGCAAAGCAAAGACCTGCAAAACTACCCAGCAGACGATTGACGAAACCTAAAATCGGTATCTGATTAAATTTTCCTGAAAAACGTAAAAGCAGCCTGGTCAGCAATTTATGTAATAAAAAAAAGATCAGAAAATAGAGAACAATTAAGAGCAAACCTTTACTTTGACCTGTTTTAATTGCTTTGATGAGCGGATATGGCAAGAGGATAGAGATAAATGTGATCAGTATTCTCAAGATCATACGTATCAATCCTCTGCTCCAACCCGTCAATATTTGATAAAGAAAGAAACCTGTAATTAAAATATCAAACAATTTTTTGAATCCTTATCATGATTGATTTTTAAGGCATAGATTCTTCAACCGGATCCGTATCCGTTATGATTGGTTCCGGCTCAGTTGGCACAACACTTGATTCCTCTGGGATCTCCACCGGTTCAGTTATATCGCTCGTTATTTCAGAAGGTTCGGAAGGAATATAAATATCCGACGGATCTTCGTTCGGCTCAAAGCTCGGATCCTCTACGCTCGGTTCTTCTACAGATGGCTCTTCAACATATGGATCTTCTACATACGGTTCTTCAACGAAAGATCCGTTGCTGCCGGTATCTGTAACCCAATCGTCAATCGGCTGTTCTTCTATCGTTTCACTGCTGTTCGGAGCTCCCGGAATTTCCGGAACCGGGTCAAAGGGGAATTGTTTGCCATAAATAAATTCGTGTAAAAGAGGTATCATCCCATTGAAATCACATAAATTCAACCAGGCATTGCCGCTATAATGTGTATGATAACCTTCAATCGGTATCTGCAACGTTTCAATCTTTTGATCCATAATCGGCAAAACGGATTGCAGCATACCGAGCATTTCATTTTCTGTCAAATTTGTCGTGATATATTGCAGACCCTCATTCATCGTTTTTAATTTGTCTGTGATTCTCAATTCCAGGAATTTATCCAATATCGCCTGAATCACATCTCTTTGATAGCGCATTCTGTCATAGTCCCCACCGAGGGTAGAACGATTTCTGGCGTAGGCAACCGCCTGACGGCCGTTTACTTCCTGTTTACCCGTCTTACTGATTTCAGCGACTTTTGGTGTATCCGTAAAAACAGAGTTTGTACTTTGGATATTTTTATTGACAAAGGGTAGCTGTTCCTCTGTAATATTCAATGTAATGCCACCGACAACATCGACAATATCCTCCATACCTTTCATATTGACAACGACATAACGGTCAAGTTTGATACGTAAGATACCCTCTATTGTTTTCATCACATATTCCGGTCCGCCATAAACATTGGCATGATTCAATTTATCCATCATATCCATGCCCGGCATAGGAACCAGCATATCTCTTTGTAAAGAAGTTAATTTCAATTTCCTCTGGCCTTTATTCACGGTCAAAATCATCATCGCGTCAGAGCGTTCATCTATTTTTTTCTTATCTCTGGAATCGATGCCTAACAATAAAATATTGGTCACATCTTTATCATAAGGAATCGGATGCTCTAAAACTTCTTCTTCTATTTCATTTAAAAGATTTTCTTGATCCATTTCCTGTAGACTAGGAGAACTTTGGGGAGCCACTTTATTGATACTGCCAATTGTGTTTTGCCATAATGCATTAACAGCAGCAGATAAACCCATCACAAAAACAAGCACAATAGCGATTGCGGCAAACCATGGTTGTTTATAAAATATGCCTGAATTCTTCTTATCCATAATGATTCCTTATTCAAAATGTATTAAAAATACTTTTTGCTTCATTTTCTTAATAATTAAGCAATTATATTATCAGCATATACTTCTAAATACAATCTTATAATGAAATTTTGTAAATCTAAACAAATATTCATCAGGACAAGTTTTAGATTAAAATTCGCTTTCGCCTCGCTTTTTATGTTTCTACCTCAAAAGGACTATGGTAAAGAAGACCTTTTTTATATAGAATTAAACATTGAGGAAAAAGTCAATTTTTTAAAATATACAAGGATAAAAATGAATAAAAAGTCAAATCTTAAATATTTTCTATCATTTTATAAAACCGAAAAATTCTATTTAATTTCGGCAATTATTGCTACTATGATTGCTGCAATCTGCCATATGATTTTACCTTTAATTATCGGATTTACGGTGGATCAGGTTTTGCTCGGCAAAGAGGTGGTCGTGCCAACTGCTATTTCAGAATTATTTGATCGTTTTGGAGGCAGAGATTATTTTTTCCAAAACCTTTGGCTGATCGGGCTCGCTTTATTATCAGTCACCGTCATCAGGGGATTATGTGAATTTATCGCAGATGTTCATCTCAGCAAAACAGCTGAAAGAGGAACAGAAAGAATGCGTAAAACGTTATTTTCACATTTGCAAAAATTACCGTTTGCCTGGCATAGCAAGGCGGAAACAGGTGATTTAGTGCAGCGCTGTACCAGCGATGTGGAAATTATCCGTCGTTTCTTGCAAAATCAACTTCTGCAAATCATCAGTTGTTTCACCATGATTGTCATCTCCGTTTCTGTTATGCTCAGTTTGGATTGGCCTTTGAGTATTATCGCTCTGTCTGTTACACCTATTCTTTTTATCGCCTCCATTCGCTATTTCAAAAAAAGAAGAGCCGGCTTCGAGGAATGGGATGAAACGGAAGGCGCTTTATCCACCAGATTACAGGAAAATTTATCCGGCATGCGAATCATCAAAGCTTTCGGCAGAAAGGAATATGAATTGGAGCAATTGGAGAAAACGCATCGCCAATTATACGATTACGGCATTAAGCAATATGCCATCATGAGCGATTTCTGGTTTTTATCCGATTTACTTTCCAATTTAGAATTAGCTTTCATTGTCATCATCGGTTCATATCGCGTGATTCAGCATGGTTTGAGCCTTGGCGTCTTATTGATTTTTATCTCTTATGCAGACCGCCTTTTAATGCATTTAAGAATTCTGGCAAGAGCTTTGGCAGATATCGGCAGAGCTCAAATTTCATTCGGCCGTCTGCGGGAAATTTGGGATAGTGAACCGGAACCTACCGACGAGGGATTAGCCGAACCACAAATTCATGGTAATATTAAATTTGAGAATGTTACTTTTCAATACCCGGACGGTTCCGAACCGGTCCTTAAAAATATTAATCTGGAAATCAAAGCCGGACAGACAATCGGAATTTTAGGCCCTACAGGCTCCGGAAAATCAAGTCTTTTATTGCTCTTACAAAAATTATATGAACCGGATCAGGGCATTCTTAGTTTTGACAATATCCCGGTAAGTGAAATCAATCGTTATGCTTTGCGCAGACAAGTCGGTTTGATTTTACAGGAATCTTATATCTATTCCCGTTCAATCGGTGAAAATATTCGTTTGCCAAAACCGGAAGCCAGCGAGCAGCAAATTAAGTATTATTCAAGAATTGCTCATTTAGATCGCGATATTAAAGAATTCAAAGAAGGGTATAATACAATTGTCGGTGAAAGAGGCGTCACTTTATCCGGAGGGCAAAAGCAACGCCTGGCCATCGCCAGAACTTTAATTCGGGATTGCCCCGTCTTGATTTTTGATGATTCTTTATCTGCCGTAGATACGGAAACCGATCGCGAAATCAGAAATTCTCTGCAAAATCGACCGGATGGAACCACAACGATTATCGTTTCGCATCGTATTTCCAGCTTAGCTGAAGCCGATCAGATCTTTGTTTTGGAAGACGGAGAAATGACCCAGAGCGGAACGCATCAGACTTTAATCCATGAGCCCGGACTATATCAAAGAGTTTATCAAATACAGCATGACTGGATGCAAAATATATAATTGAAAGAAAGCATATGCCAAAAAAATTTACAAATAAAAAAGAAGATTCTACCGTACAGAAAATTGATTTTAAAACTTGGGTAAAATTCATCAAATTAGCAGCGCCTCCTAAAAAAGTCTTTTGGAGTTTGGTCATATCTCTAATCTTTTTAGCTGTTTTTGAGAATATTTCACCCCTTTTGATCAGTTTCGCCATCGATTATTTTATTATGAAAAATGTCACAGACGGTCTGCTGCTCTATTCTGTTATTTATTTAATTATTATTGCCTTGATCGCTTTCAATACCAGATTTTATTTAAGGGCTGTAGGCAGATTCGAAACCGAGTTGTCTTACAATATACGCAAGAAAGGTTTTGAGCATTTGCAAAATCTCTCTTTCAGCTTTTATGATCGCATGCCTGTCGGCTGGATTCTATCCCGGATTATTAATGATGTCACGAGATTATGTGAAGTTGTTTCCTTCGGTTTAATCGATTTGGTCTGGGGCGGTTTCACAATCATTGTCATCTTAATCGCTATGTTATTTTTAAATGCTAAATTAGCCCTGATCGCTATTGTCGCAATCCCGATCATCATTCTGATCACCAGATTTTTCCAGAAGAGATTATTAAAAATACAGCGCGAAATCAGGCGTTTAAATTCAGAAATCACCGGCGAATTTACAGAAGGCATCACCGGTGCTAAAACTACTAAAACGCTGCTCCGAGAAAAAGAAAATGAAATTGAATTTTTTGCCACAGCGGAAAAAATGAAAGTCCGCTCTTTGCAAGCCAGCTATCTTGCCGCGTACTTCTTGCCGATTGTGTCCATCATCGGCATTGTTGTTGCCGCTTTAATTTTGACTGTTGGAGGAGAATTTTTCAAACAAAATTTGATTGAAATCGGTGCTCTATATGCCTTGTTCAGCTATGCTTTGCGCCTCTGGGATCCGATCAGTCAGGTCGCCAGTGTATTCCGCGAAGTACAATCCGCCCAGGCTGCTGCAGAGCGTGTCATCACTTTGCTGAATGAGCCGGTTGAAATCACCGATCATCCCGATGTTCTGAAAAAATACGGAGCAACAGACGGATCCGGCGAAGAACCATGGCCTCAGCTGCACGGCGAAATCACCTTTGAAAATGTTTCTTTTTATTACAATAAAGATGAACCGATCTTAGAAAGTTTAAACTTAACGATCAAAGCAGGTGAAACCGTTGCGATCGTGGGCGAAACTGGAGCCGGGAAAACAACTTTAGTCAATTTGGCTTGCCGATTTTATGAACCTCAAACCGGGCGCATTTTGCTTGATGGTATCGATATTCAAAAATTACCCCAAGCTTTTTTATATCAAAATTTAGGATATGTTTTGCAGACGCCTTATCTGTTTAGCGGTACAATTGCTGATAATATCCGCTACGGCAATCTGAATGCTTCATTCACCGAGGTAAAAAAAGCGGCTGAGCTCGTCCATGCCGATGCCTTTATTCAAAAATTGGAACAGGGTTATGATACACCGGCCGGCGAAGGAGGAAATCGACTTTCCACAGGCGAAAAGCAATTGATTTCTTTTGCCCGGGCGATTATCGCCGATCCTGCCATCTTTGTCCTGGACGAAGCCACTTCTTCGATCGATACGGAAACGGAAAAACAAATTCAATTTGCAATTGAAAAAGTGTTGGAAAACCGTACGGCTTTGATCATCGCTCATCGTCTGTCAACGGTTAAAAACGCAGATCGCATCTTAGTCATGGAAGACGGAAAAATCATTGAACAAGGTTCACATCAAGAATTAATTCGTCTGAAAGGCAAGTATTTCGAATTATATACCGGTCAATTTACAATTGATAAAAATATATAATATGTAAAAATAGCACAGAGAGTTTTAAAGGAATAAAATAGATCATGCTGAAAAACAAAGACGATTCACAGGCGAGGTTAATTTTACTGGCTATCATCGAAAATTTGCCTAATTCCACCAGGGAATTCATTTTGGATTGCTCGGTCAATTCTTTATATTTAGATTATTTCACGGCTGCAGCCGCTCTTGATACGCTACTAAAGCAACATTTAGTGCATGATGCCTTGAATAAAAAAGAAGCGGAAACAACCGCTGACGGCAAACCGGTCAGCCGACTCAATATCACAGAGCAAGGGGCTTCCGTCTTAGCAGCTCTGAAACATACCCTGCCGCAGCAGATTACAGATTTTCTATTGCAGATCAGCCAGGAAAAAGCCAAAGAGCGACAGTTAACAGCTCATTATGAAATGAACAGCGAGGAAAAATTCCAAGTGCATCTGGCGCAACAAAACAAATCTGAAATCGTCTTCGCCGTCAATCTCACCGTACCGACTGAAAAAATGGCTCAAATAATTTGCCGGTCATGGCTTGAGCACGCCGAAACAAAATACGCTGAGATTTTCTCCATTTTGCTGGAACAAGATATAAATAATGAATCCATAAATGAGTCTATATAGCAATCAAAAAGGAGATTACCTGTGAAGATAACCTCCTGATCATTTTTTATTTTTCGAAATTTAGATTTCGCTCTATTCTGCCGGTGAAAAATCTTCTTTACCTGCTCCACATAAAGGGCAAACCCAATCCTCCGGAATATCTTCAAAAGCTGTACCCGGCTCTACACCATTATCCGGATCACCCTCTGCTGGATCGTAAATATAACCACAAACATCACATACATATGAAAGCATAATCAATTGTTCCTTCCTTACTTATTTGCAAATTTTTCGCCTGTTAAACTGAGCAATTCATTTGCTTTTTATAAAAAGAATTCTAACATCATGCCTTGAAAACTTCAACCGGGAGCCTCTTAATCAACGAAAAGGATATAAATGTTACAGTCCAAAATCCGGCTGTCCTTTACTCACTTAACCATTGAAATTCCATATCACCGATTTTGACCCAATCTCCATCAACCAAACCGGCATTATGCAATGCTTCTTCCAAACCTTTGCGTTTAATTAAACGCTGAAAATAAAAAAATGATTCATTGTCCGCAAAGTTGATCGAACGGATCACCCGCTCAATCCATTCGCCTTTCACAATATAGAACTCACCGTCAAATTCGATTTCAAATTTTTCCTGTGCTTTGAAAACATGTTCCGTATGTTCGGTATTTTCCGGCTTAAAAATCGTGACCGGAGGTAATTGTGAAATATATTGAGCCGTTTTGGCGATTAACTGATCAACATTTTTTCGAGCAGCAGCAGAAATCAAATATACTTCAAAGCCTCTTTCTTCCAGTTCAGATTTGACTTCGGAAACAATTTTCGCATCCGCAATATCGATTTTATTGATCACCACCAAGCGTAAGCGATCAACTAAATCCGCCTGATACTGACGCAATTCTTCTTCAATTAGTTCAAATTGAGTCATAATATCCGCCGCCGATCCCAAGGTCGGATCCAATACTTGTAAGAACATTCTCGTTCGTTCAATATGCCTCAAAAAGTCATGACCTAAACCGATACCTTCCGAAGCTCCTTCGATTAAACCCGGCAGATCAGCCATAACGAAAGAAATCGTATCATAATTCACCACACCTAATTGTGGCTGCAAAGTAGTAAAAGGATAATCGGCAATTTTCGGCTTTGCCGCCGTAACGCTCGACAATAAGGTTGATTTCCCGACATTCGGCAAGCCGATCAAACCTACATCAGCAATGAGCTTTAATTCCAAGCGTAATGTTCTGCTCTCGCCTTTAGCGCCGGCTCTCGCAAAACGCGGAGCCTGTCTGACCGCCGTTTTGAAATGGTTATTGCCAAGGCCGCCCTGTCCTCCTTTAGCAACTAAAATCTCTTGTTTTTCATGTGCTAAATCTGCTAATAATTCATCTGTTTCCGCATCAAAAACCAGGGTTCCTATTGGTACATCCAAATATA
>CAYFQU010000050.1:0-8226 GCA_964345335.1 uncultured Mageeibacillus sp.
AAAGGATCAGGATGATGCTGACTGGGAAACACTGAACTTGCTCTTTTGGAATACGATCCATGATGACTCCTAAAAAAACAGCTGAAATTGCACATGAATTTAGTCTCAGTCGTTCTGTTTATCCGCCAAACCGCAACAAGCATAAAGCTCTGCCTTTTCTTCTTCGGTGAGCATGCGCATTTCGCCCGGCAGTAAAGTCTTATCCAAAATCAAATTCGCGATTTGGATACGCTTCAAATATTTGACTTCTCTGCCGGTGGCTTTTGCCATGCGTTTTACCTGATGATATTGTCCTTCCTGCACCGTCAACAGGGCATCATGCTCATCGAGAATTTCCAATTCAGCCGGCAGAAAGACGCTGCCGTCCCTTGTCGTAAAACCTTTTTTAAAGAAATCAATATCCGTTTGAGCGAAAGGTTTGCCTTGGGTGATCAGACGATACGTTTTCTTGATTTCCCATTTCGGAGAACAAATACGATGATCCAATTGTCCGTCATTGGTTAAAAGCAACAGCCCTTCGGTGTCTTTATCCAATCTGCCGACTGGGAACAAACCTTTATTTTGCCATTTATCCGGGATCAATTCGGCAATTGTGGCGTGGCGGTGATCATCTAAAGCGGTGATGTAGCCTGCCGGTTTATGCAGCATGAAAATCAAAGTGTCAAATAATTGTACCGCTTTACCGTCAAGAAATAAAAAAGACAGATCTTCTTCAGAAACTTTTTGACCGACTTCCTGTACAATTTGATCTCTGACGGTAATACGACCGGCCTTGATCATCTGTTTAATTTCTTTACGGCTGCCGTAACCGGATTTAGCCAGTATTTTATCAATTCTTTCCATCGTGAGTCCCTGTGAGTCCTTTGTTTTGTTTCATAGTAACATTTTAGAGTGTTTTTATAAATTGTAATCCCGCAGGACAATGGCAATACCATCAAAATAGGAACTGCTTGTACAGTTGCCAAAAGATTTATCGACGTGATACAAATAACGATATGCAGATCAGGTATTGAAACGTATTGTTTTGGACTGCGAACTATTTATATGATAACAGGAAAGATATTTTACATAAAACTCATCAGGGGCTAACAAAGTTCGGCTAAGCTAAGTCTGTCTTTAGAAAAGATATTTTGTATGAATTATTTTAGGAGAAAAATAGTAAATGAAAAAAATAGGAATTCTCATTATTTCTTTCATTATGTTGATTTCAGCGGTAGCAGCTTGTGGAAACAATGCTACAGAACCTGCCGCATCTACAGATGGATTAAGTGGACAAATTAATGTTTATAGCCGTGACACAGCATCAGGCACAAGAGATGGTTTTGAATCTGTTGTTGGTTTTAAAGATCAATTGACCGATAGAGCTAATGAAGTAGCTTCCAACGGTGAGATGGCAACCCAAAAATGTTTACTGCTTTTGATGTTTCTTTGACAAAACTAAAGCAAGGTGATTTAACACAGCGCTTACCGGAAGATCGTTATGCGGATCGTGACTTATACTGTTTGGCACAAATCTTTAATCCGGCCATACAAAATGTTGAAACATCATATCAGGAGATGCAAGCGGGACACTTCTGGCTTCAGAGCATGGTTAATTCATTAGAGGAACCGCTGGTCGTCGTCAATGATGAGCTGGATGTTGTCTTTATTAATCAATATGCACAAAAAATGTTCAATCGTCATATTAACCCTGAAAGACATCCCTATCCTTTTGTTTTGTTGACCCATGAAGAAGCTTTAGACGGTTTATGTTCAGCGGTGATTAAAGAACAGAAAACATTGCGCAAAGAATTTATTTTACAGATTGAAGCGAGCAGAAATCCTTTTCAGGTGATTTTGTCACCGGTTGATATGAAGCATTGCATTGTTTTATTTCATGATATGCAGGCAGAATATGAAATCAGAAAGATGCGCAGTGATTTTGTGGCAAATGTCACCCATGAATTAAAAACCCCTTTGACGTCAATACGGGGCTTTATCGAAACACTTAGAAAGATTGATCCTGATACTGCCCGCGAAAAAGCGGATCACTTTTTAGATATCATCGATCTGGAAGCTGATCGATTGACGCGCTTGATCAATGATATTTTACGCTTATCGGATATTGAACATTTAGCGGAAGATGAAGAACTGGAAAATTTTGATTTGGTGGAGCTGATCGATGAATGCTGTGTGCAATTTGATGAACTTGCCACGCAACATCAAGTTTCTTTATTGCCGGATGAGGAGCCTGTTTTCCTGCCAGTCTATGCCAATCGTGATCGGATTAAGCAGGTATTTGTCAACTTAATTGACAATGCGATCAAGTATAATCGAGAAAAAGGCAAAGTATTTATTTCCGCCCGCAGAAAGAATGAATTGGTTGAAATCAAGGTAGCGGATACAGGCGAGGGCTTTACGGAAAAAGAAGCAAAACGTATCTTTGAGCGTTTCTACCGGGTCGATAAGAGCAGATCCCGATCCTTGGGCGGAACCGGACTCGGCTTGTCGATCGTTAAACATATCGCATTGCTCTATCATGGCGAAGTAGAAGCTAAAAGCCAATTACATCAAGGCAGTGAATTTATTGTCAGATTAAAAATATAAATATTTTCTAGCATCATTTGTCAGAACCTTTATCTTTTTATGAAACAGAGTTTCCTATGATTGCGTCCTGATGATCTGTAGCTTTGTACTTGACTGGTAATCGTACCGGCATTCCCTGTGGCTGCCGCTTAACTTAAAATAGGATATTTGTTAAACTTATTTAAGGACATCAGGAATGGGGATTTTATGGAAAACAATAAAAAAGAGCATGCATTAGCCGGCGATCATTCAGCGATTTCTTCTGAAAATTTTTTCGATGATCAGGTTCAAAATAAAGCTGAAAATAAAGCCGGGCAAGCAGCTGAAAATTCGACAGTTGAACAGCCTTTTGAAGCAGCAGTCGCAGCTGAAATGAGACGGTTGGCTGCTCATATTGAACGCCTGAATCAGGCTTACTATGATCAGGACAGCCCTCTGGTCAGCGATGCGGAATATGATCTGTTGATTCATCGCTTGAAAAATTTAGAAACAGCTTATCCGCAGTTCAAGCAGACGCATTCGCCTACGGAACATGTGGGAGGCAAAGTTTCAACACAATTTGTTTCTGCACCGCACCGTGTTCCTATGCTCAGCTTAACCGATGTTTTTTCTAAGGAAGAAGTGCAAACATTCCTGAATAATGTACGCAGAGAATATCCTGACGTTCAGTTTATCGTAGAACAGAAAATTGACGGATTGTCGATCAGCCTGCAATATGTGCAGGGCGTATTGCAACAAGCTCTGACCAGAGGTGACGGTGTCAATGCAGGCGAGATAGTTACGGAAAATGTCCGCCAAATAAAAACTGTCCCGCAGGTTTTAAGTGAACCGATTTCCGACTTGTTGATCCGCGGCGAAATTTATATGAGTCATAAAAGATTTGCAGAAATCAATGCGGAACAGGAAGCTCTTAACGGTAAAATCTTTGCCAATCCGAGAAATGCCGCAGCCGGAACCTTAAGACAACTTGATCCTGAAATCGTCAGGCAAAGAGATTTGAGTATTTTCATCTTTAATGTCCAATATTGGGAGAATTGTCCTGTCACAACCCATCACGAAACTCTGGATTATTTGAGCGGATTAGGTTTTCCGGTCAGTCCGGATTATTATTTATGTCAAACCGATCAGGAGATTTTTGCGGCGATTGATGCTATTCATGAAAAAAGATCCGCTTTAGATTATGGGATCGACGGCGCTGTGATTAAAGTAGATTCCTTGGCTATGCGTGAAGCATTGGGAAATACTTCCAAAGTTCCCCGCTGGGCTGTGGCCTATAAATATCCGCCGGAACAGCAGCAAACAATTGTCAGAAAATTGACCGTACAGGTGGGCAGAACCGGCAGAATTACGCCGATGGCAATTCTGGAACCGGTGGTGATTGCTCAAACCACGGTTTCTAGGGCGACTTTGCACAATCAGGAATATATCAATACTTTAGATATTCGTGAAGGGGATACGGTTACTGTGCATAAAGGCGGTGATATTATCCCGGCCGTTATCGCGGTCGATTACAGTAAAAGAGTTGGCAGTCCTGAAAAATTTAATTTACCGAAACATTGTCCGATATGTGGTGCGCCGACAGAATTTTTAGATGACGGAGCTAATTTATATTGTACAGGTATCGATTGCCCCGCTCAGATGACGCGTAAAATTTCCTATTTCGCTTCGAAAGACGCGATGGATATTATCGGTTTGGGAGAAAGCTCTGTACAGGCATTATGGGAAAAAGGATATGTCCGCCACTTAACGGATATCTATGATCTCAAAGAAAAGAGAGATATATTGATTGCAGAAGGCGACATCGGACGTACAAAACGAGTGGATAATCTATTACAATCCATTGAAAATTCGAAGAAGCAATCTTTCGATCGCTTTTTAACAGGTCTTGGCATACATCATATCGGACCGCAGACAGCTAAAAATATCGTACAATACTTTCCGAATATCGATCTGTTGATGCAGGCTGATCTCAATGCTTTACAAACTGTTCCGGATGTCGGACCTCAGGCAGCGGAACGAATTGTAGAATTTTTTTCCCAAGATCATGTACCCGAAATTATTACAAAGTTTAAAGAGGCAGGTTTGAATTTAACTTATCAAAATGAAACGGTTGAAGACACGGCTATTGCGGGGAAAACGTTCGTTTTGACTGGGACTTTACCTAAGCTGAGCCGGGCTGAAGCCAAAGAATTGATCGAAAAGCATGGCGGGAAAGTCAGTTCATCTGTTTCCGGCAAAACGGATTATGTTGTGGCAGGTGAAAATGCCGGCAGTAAGCTGGATAAAGCACAAGCTTTGAATATTACAATTCTCAATCAGCAGGAATTGCAAAATATGTTAAACTAAAGCGGTATTGATAGAAATATTTTGGTAAAAGGGTTGAACAGATGACGATATTTTTTCTGATTACTTTAATTGCAAGCTTGGCAATTGCAATTTGTTTAGCAATTTTAACGATTCATCGTTTACAAATCAATTTGACCCGGCAAAATAAAAAAGGAATTTTCTTTTTATTGCCGGCAGTCATTGTCATTATTCTGTTTTTTGTAATTATCTATGATACATTCCCGAGAATGCTTGATACAATCAATGCCATACAAAATAATGTTAAAACCATTCAGGTGAATACAGAAGATATTTTGATCAATAAAAACCAATTGATGATCGATGGCCAAACGTATCTTCTGAGCATCAATCATGCACCTATTGAGGATCATTCAGACTATACCTTCAGCTATTTGCCGCATACGAAAATTATTGTCAATCAGGAAAAGGTCGCAACCCTTCCTGATTCGGAAACACTGGTACCTGTGGTCGAAGAAACAGCCGGAGAAACCGGTCATCATTCTGAATAAATAAAACTTCAAGGAATGTAAGGCCATCAGCGTTTAATTGTCAGGTTAAATCGCTTATTGTCTCAAACTTTGAGGCATTCAGCTGCCCGTATAAGACAGTAAGCGTTTAATTGTCAGATTAAATTCCTATCCTAAAATCTGCTTTGAGTGTCGGTTGACCATCTACGTGCCCTTGAGCGAATATCCCTACTTGCATAAGTTCTGGTTTACCTTATAATGAACTATATCAAATTCTTTTATTTACCATCCATTTTAA
This sequence comes from uncultured Mageeibacillus sp., assembly GCA_964345335.1. Classification (GTDB taxonomy): domain Bacteria; phylum Bacillota; class Clostridia; order Saccharofermentanales; family DTU023; genus UBA5436. The sequence continues at coordinate 5,677 of CAYFQU010000050.1, forward strand.
TTCTTATGGAGGTAAAGTCTATGCAAAACAATCTCAAAAAATATCATGAAACACCGGAATTACATTTTTCTATTTGCAGCAATAACAAAGAATTATTCAGTAAATTTGAGCTGGAAATGAGAAAACAAGGCTATCTTGGCTTTCCTGATTTACGGGGCAATATGCATTATATTGTAGATGCCAGAAAAGGCTTTCCCAGTGTTTATAAGAAAATCAATCATATTACCATGAATGTGATGGAAGAAAAAATCAACTACCATACAGAGAGATATAACCGTATCGAAGCGATTGCCGATTATTTATTACATAAATATCAATTTGATCATAGTTTGATCGGAACAAAATTTTTATTTGATATTCTATTGCTGATGATTGATGATGAGTCATTGTTATTATCCTTATCCAATGATTTGTATCCGCTGATTGCCGAAAAATACCAAAGCAGTACGGAAAAAATTTGTTATAGTCTGCGCTATGTTTTCCGTAAATTGGAATTAAAAGAACAAGAACAAAGAAAAAAGGGTCTCAAAAGGATGTATTTTTATGATGAAAACAGTCATTCATCAAGCAATCGTGTATCTTTAAACAAATTATTGAAAGAGGCGCAGGAATTATTGTTGGCAGGGCATGCTGCTCAAGATTTTGGGGATGCTTCAAAAAATAAACTCAAAAATTAAAAAAGGCTATCAGTCGATAGCCTACAAACATTCATGAACCAAATACTTAGCCGTTAACTCTATCTTTTAAGCCTTTACCAGCTTTGAATGCAGGTGATTTTGAAGCAGGAATGGTAATTGTTTCTCCTGTTGCAGGATTTCTGCCTTGACGCGCAGCACGCTGACGTACTTCAAATGTACCGAAACCGACTAAAGTAACTTTTTCGTCTTTGACAAGTTCTTCTGTAATTGTTTCAAATAAAGCATCAACCGCTTTTTGGCTATCCTTTTTGCTTAATAATGTTTTTTCTGCAACTGCAGCAACTAATTCAGTTTTATTCATAAAAAGCCTCCTTATTTAAAATGCATAGGTATTATGCTTTGTTTCAGACCTATTTGTCAACCAAAAAATCTTGTAATGCCTGATATATCAATATTTTACGCAATTTTTATAAAATTTTTTGAAAATTATCGTTGATATACAATAGAAAATCGAGAAAAACATAAAAATCCATTTGGTTTGGCGGCATGGTTTATTCCAATCACATCAAATGCAGATACAGCAGTATTCGCCGATACATAAAAGATATTCCTCAAAGATTGTTTGACTTTACACAGTGAAATTGATTAGAATAACTTTGATATCGGGGTGTAGCTCAGGTGGCTAGAGTGCACGCTTGGGGTGCGTGAGGTCGCAAGTTCAAGTCTTGTCACTCCGACCAAATCTAAAAGTCTTCTATCAAATATGATTTAGAAGGCTTTTTTATTTTTTATGTATATAAAAAAATATTGATAAGATATAATTGTATTAAAACCTATCTGAACTATTTTATAAAGAGGCTGCTATGAAGAAAAGAGATAATTATATTTCCTGGGATGAATATTTTATGGGGGTTGCGATTCTTTCCGCAAAACGCAGTAAAGATCCAAATACACAAGTCGGAGCTTGTGTTGTCAATCCGGACAAGAAAATTGTTTCTGTCGGTTATAACGGTATGCCATCAGGAGTTGATGATGATGATTTTCCCTGGGGCAGAGAAGGTGACCTGCTCGATACAAAATACCCTTATGTATGCCATGCGGAGTTGAATGCGATTTTGAACAATCCTGGCATATCGCTTAAAAATTGCACGATCTATGTGCCGCTTTTTCCCTGTAATGAATGCTGTAAAGCCATTATACAATCCGGTATTCGCCGTGTGGTTTATATTTCCGACAAATATTCTGAAACGGATGGTGTGAAAGCGTCTAAGCGTATGATGAATGCGGCGGGCGTGGAGTATACGACCTTAAAAACAAATCTGCAGGAACTGACGATTTCCTATCGAACGGAAGATATTTAAAATTTTATAGCTAAAACAGTAAGCTATTCAAATCTAATTATAGATTTGAAAAATCTGTAATCAATTGTAATAAAACTGTAAACCGAACAAAATTTCTTTTTATTGACTTAAAACCGAACAAATGTTAAATTATGAATAGAACAAATGTTCGGAGGTTTTTATGTCGGTTTTATTATATTTAGCTTTGACTATTCTTGGGCTCTCGGTTTATCTTCGATTGATTCATGAAGAAAAAATTATTCATGAGCATGAATTACATGCAGCACATCAAAGTCAACGAGTCGCATGGTTGAAACTGAAAGAAAAAAGAGCCTATGAACAGTATTTACAGGCAATTGCTTCGGAAGAGAAGAAAAAGAGCGAATATCGGGAAGCTGATTTATTCGTATTGATCCCTAAGCCTGAATTGAAATGTAAAAAAGCATTGCCGTTTTCAGATGAATTATATACTCCACTTTCTGAAGACAAAATTGCTTAATTTTATTGACTTCGCTATAATTCTATAGCAGCTATAAGGATAGCTATGGAAGTGTAGCGAAGAGGCCGTAACG
>CAYFQU010000051.1:0-7358 GCA_964345335.1 uncultured Mageeibacillus sp.
GGCTCTGCTATTGGGTTTTCAGATTTTAGGGTGCTACGGAACTGTCAAACTCCCGACCCTATAATTATATTACAATGGCTGCATTAGGCGGAGTTCTTAATGGTGATGAATAAATAATCATAAAACTTCGTATCTTTTATGCTATGATAGAACTATAATATAAACCGTCGAAAACTCGGCGGTTTTTCTATTATCGTTCAATGGGGAGAATATAAATTTGGATAAACAGGTCAGAAATGAAACAAAGCAGTCAAATTTATCTACGGATTATAAAATTAAATATTCAAAATTTACTCAGCAAAATTTAATTCAGCGTTTTTTCAGTGTATTGATCGGATCGGCTATGGGAGCTTTTGCGATCAATCTGTTTGTCGAAAATGTCGGTTTATTGCCTGCCGGATTTGTCGGTCTATCGAAATTAATTCAGCGATTGATCTGGGCGAAGTATCAAATCGAAATTCCTTTTTTTGTTCTGAATCTACTGTTTAATATCATCCCGGCTATTTTTGCCTACTATAATATCGGCAAAAATTTCTTATGGTTGTCTATTGTATCGATTGTGTCTTCAAGCTTTTTGATGGATCTCATACCAGTATTTCACCTGACGGATGATTTGTTTTTGTCGGCCGTTATAGGGGCGGCGATCAACGGAGCAGGTTACCTGCTCATCTATAATGCAGATGCCAGCACGGGTGGGATTGATTTTATCTCGATGTCGTTCTCCAATAAATATAATATTTCAATTTTTAATTACGTTTTGATTTTTAATATCATTATTTTATTAATTTCAGCTTTCATGTTTAGTCTGGAAGCTGCCTTGTACTCAATTATTTTTCAATTTGTCAGTACGATGATACTAAATTATGGACATTTGCGTTTTCAAAGGAAAACATGCTTTATTATTACAGAGGACGTACAGCCTTTGGCCAATGATTTAATGAAATTGACCAAACACGGTATTACCGTCTTAAAAGTTCAAGGTTGCTATAGCGGTAAAGAACAATATATGCTTTATATGGTTGTTAACCGTACAGATGTACGCTTGATCAGGCGCTATCTCAGAGAACATGCACCGAAAACTTTTATGAATGTTACTGATTCGGAACAAATGCTCGGTAATTTTTTCTTGGAACCGATTGATTGAAACCACGATAGTTTAATAATCAAAAGAGATGCATCAATATAGAATCCAATAGATTTACTTAATAAAAAGAAAAGGCAGGTAATAACTATGCAAAAAGAAACTTCTTCCCCAAAACTGACTTATAAACATACAAGATTAGTTAGCTATTTAGGAATTGCCTGTATCGGTATTATTAATAATTTCACGCCTTTATTATTTTTGACATTCCAAAAAACATGGCAGATTTCCTTAGCACAAATCACCTTTTTAATTACTCTGAATTTTATCATCCAATTGCTCTTAGGAGTTGTTTCAGTGAAGATTGTTGAAAGAATTTCTTATCGATATTTAGCGATGGGAGCCTTGATGTCAGTCTTCGTAGGTCTATGCTTTTTGGTTTTCCTGCCTTATGTTTTACCTGTTCCTTATATGGGATTGTTAATCGCAATTGTTTTTAACGGTTTAGGTGCCGGAATGCTGGATATTATCTTAAGTCCGATTTTAGAAGCTTTGCCCAGTGATAATAAATCTGCCAGTATGAGTTTACTGCATTCGTTTTATTGCTGGGCTTCTGCTGCAATCATTTTGACGGCAACTTTGATCTTTCAAATATTCGGTACACAAGCTTGGCGAACCTTGACCTTAATGATTGCTCTGTTGCCTTTGCTCTGCTTTTTCTTCTTTATGAAAGTTCCTATTAAAACTTTGAGAAGTGAAGAGGGCGAGCATACCCCATTAAGCAAATTGATGCGTAATGTCTTGTTTTATGTATTATTGATTTGTATTTTTGCGGGAGCCTCTGTAGAAATGGTGATTAGCCAATGGTCGTCCTATTTTGCTGAAGTCGCTTTAGCAGTGCCCAAAGCGGTAGGAGATGTTTTCGGTTTAGCTTTCTTTCTCTTAACAATGGCTGTTAGCAGAACGATTATCGGTTCATCCAAGAAAAAGATTAATTTGCAAAAAATACTATCCTTTGCGGCGATTGTTTGCTTTATATGTACAATTATTATTGTTTTTTCTCCTTCGGCAATAGGTTCACTCTTGGCGATAGGCGTCAGCGGTTTTGCAATTGGCATTTTCTGGCCGAGTACCTTGAGTTTAGCCAGAGAATTATTTCCAAATTCAGATGCCGGAATGTTTTCCGTTTTGTTTTTGGCAGGCAGTATAGGCGGTGTACTGGGGTCAGGGCTTGTCGGTTTAGTAGGAGATAAAATAGAAAATAATGAATGGACATCGATTTTAGCCTCGTTTACAGATTTGAGTGATACTGAATTGGCTTTGAAAACAGGTATGTTAACTTCGGCAATTTATCCTCTGCTATTACTAATCGCAATGTTGCTTCTGACGCGAGCGCGAGCCAAACAAAAAGCATCTTCTACTTCTGCAAAGTAGTGAAACGGTAACATTTTGCTAAACATTTCTTAAAGAAATATTTGATGAAATGAGCTGTAATTCGTTTGCGAATTTGCCTTTAATCATGTATGATTTATTCACTAATGGAGCGGAAGATCAAGTCATTACGTCCATTTTTGAGTTTAATAATTCGTTTTTTATATAGATTTTGAGGTAATCATTTCATGGGCTTAGGAATGAATATGGGCATAGACCTTGGTACATCAAGTGTTCTTATTTATGTCCGAGGAAAAGGTGTCGTTTTACAGGAACCATCAGTAGTAGCGATCAATTCACGTACAGGAAAAGTGCTTGCAGTCGGTGAAAGTGCAAGTTTAATGTTGGGCAGAACCCCAGAAAATGTAGAAGCGGTTCGTCCCTTAAAAGATGGTGTCATTTCAGATTTTAAAGTGACGGAAGTCATGTTAAAAGCATTTATCAGTAGAGTTTCTACCGGATTTTTAGCGAGATATTTCAGGCCGACAATTGTCGTATGTGTGCCGACGATTGTGACGCAGGTTGAACAAAAAGCGGTTGAAGACGCTTGTCGTCATGCCGGAGCAAAGGATGTTTATCTAATCCGCGAACCAATCGCTGCGGCAATCGGTTCGGGTATTGATATTACGGAAGCAAGCGGCTCAATGGTTGTCGATATCGGCGGGGGTACAACAGATATTGCCGTGATTTCTATGTGTCAGCCGGTTGTTCATGAATCATTGAAAATTGCCGGCAATGCTTTCGATCAGGCAATCATTAAATATATACGCCGCAAACATAATATTTTAATTGGTGAACAGACTGCGGAAGATTTAAAAATTAACATCGGCAGCGCCTATCCGAGAGAAGAAGAGTTGAGCATGGAAATACGCGGTCGTAACTTGATTACGGGCATGCCTGCGACATTGACGGTTACATCTACCGAAATGCTGGAAGCTTTAGAAGAACCGGTCAATCAAATCTTTGACGGTGTGCACAGTGTATTGGAAAGAACACCTCCGGAATTGATGGCGGATATTTCACAGCGTGGAATTATGATGACGGGCGGCGGTTCCTTGCTCTATGGCATTGATCGTATGCTCGAAGCAAAGGTCGGTGTGGAGATCATGATCGCTGAAAATCCTGTTACCTGTGTTGCGGTAGGTACCGGTTTAGCACTTAATATTATGGATAAATTTGATGCACTCAATGGATAATTTGCTTATTCATTGATTGCATTTTCTAATTCAAATAAAGCTTTTTATCTGTTGCATCAAAAATATTCATAAACAAAGTATTTTTCTTGACCTTTTTTCTGAAAAGGTATAACATCAATCTGTTCTAAAAAGGATATCATCCTTTAATCAATTCAGGTTTAGGATTAATAAATATTGCGACGCAAGGAGAATTTTATGTCGTCATCTATGCTCAAGGGCAAAACCAAGAGTGATCTTATCGAAATTGCTCATCTGTCCGGATTACTTACAAAAACACAAACAAATCGTATGACAAAAGCACAAATTCTGGAAGTTCTGGAACATGCTGAAAAAAACAGCATCAATCAGAATAATCCGGAGGGTGTTCAAACAGATGAATCGGAAAAACAGGATCCGGAAAGTAAAGCTGAAACTCCAAAAAAGAAAGCGACTTCCAAAAAGGCTGAAGCGGCAGAGGATAAACCCAAAGCCGAAGAAAAGAAAACTGTCACTGCAGAGAAAAAGGAAACTGAACCGAAAACAACGAAGTCTACCACAAAGAAAACTACGACCGAGAAGGCGAAGTCAAGTAAAAGACAAACTGCAAAATCTACCTCTTCTAAAAAAACAACAGATACAAAGACCAAGAATTCCCAGCCGACAAATGAGATTGATGTTGAGGATCAAACGACTCAAGATCAGGAAACCGAAAAAATAAAAGAAAAATCTTCTTCGCAAAAAGAAAAAACTATCAAGAAGAGAACAAAATCCTCAAAAAAGCAGGGAGAAGCATCTTCCGATCAAGTACAGGAAACTGAGGCAAAAACCATTACAGAAGATGCAGAAACTTCTCAAGAAGACAACACGAAAAATAGTAAGATTCGTAAAAGCAAAGCGACTGAAAAAAAGATTATTGAAATAAAAGCCAATGCGGATTCCGAAGGTAAAATAGAAGCTGAACAGAAAAAAGTAGAGCATGCAGAAGGCAGTGCTGAGAAAACGGAAAATAAACCGAAAGAAGAGCTGGAGATAGTGAAGGGCATCTTGGAAATTATGCCGGATAACTACGGCTTTTTGCGTGTTGAGAATTATTTGCAAAGCAATCATGATGTCTATATTCCACCGCAATTTATTCGCCGTTTCACCTTGAGGAACGGGGATGAAGTGGAAGGCCCGGCTAAAGTACAGCGAGATTCTGACCGTTACCGTGCGTTAACTTATATTAATAAAGTCAACGGAATGACTCCTGATAAAATGTTGAAAAGACCTAATTTTGATCGTTTAACACCGATTTATCCGAATGAAAAATATAAATTGGAAACACAGCCAAAAGAACTTGCAACCAGAATGATTGATCTGATTTCGCCCATCGGTAAAGGACAAAGAGGTATGATTGTTTCTCCGCCCAAAGCAGGTAAAACAATTCTCTTGCAGAAAGTAGCCAATGCGATCAGCATCAATAATCCGGATTCAAAATTATTTGTTCTCTTGATTGATGAGCGTCCTGAAGAAGTTACGGATATGCAGCGCTCCATCAAAGGCGAAGTTGTTTATTCAACTTTTGATAAGACTCCTGAAAATCATGTCAAGGTAACAGAGCTGGTTTTGGAAAGAGCGATGCGCTTGGTGGAGCTGGGCTATGATGTCGTCATTCTGTTAGACAGCATTACGAGAATGTCCAGAGCTTATAACCTGACGATCAATCCGACAGGCAGAACTTTATCCGGTGGTTTGGATCCGGGAGCTCTGCATGGACCGAAACGCTTTTTCGGCGCAGCCAGAAATATTGAGAACGGCGGCAGCTTGACGATCATTGCAACGGCTTTAGTTGAAACCGGATCACGCATGGATGAAGTTATCTTTGAGGAATTCAAGGGTACGGGCAATATGGAAGTATGCCTTGATCGTAAATTAGCAGAAAAACGTGTTTTCCCTGCGATTGATTTGAACCGTTCCAGCACAAGGCGTGAAGAGCTGCTGATGACCAAAGAAGAACTCAATACGGTATGGGCGATGCGCAAAGCATTTGCCAATTCTGAATCTGTTGCGGTAACGGAAACGATGATCAATCTTCTCTTGAAAACTAAAACCAATGCACAATTTGCAAATTCAATCAGCGTGTCACTTAAAGATCAGGATCTGTTTGAAGCGATGCGCGGTTCCATCTCACCGTTGGCAAGTCAGAAAAATAATACCCCTGCCAATAACGGTATACGTTAAAAGGAAAAAACATGACAAAACATATCTATTTGGCAGCAGGTTGTTTTTGGGGCGTTGAAGCTTATTTTCAAAAAATCGGCGGTGTGATCGAAACAAAAGTCGGCTATGCCAACAGCAATATAGAAAACCCGAGTTATCAGGAGGTTTGTACCGGGCAGACGAATGCCGTTGAAACTTGCCTTGTCGTTTTCGATGAAAAGAAAATCTCTTTGCTGCAGATTTTAGCACATTATTTTCGTATTGTTGATCCGACTTCTAAAGATAAACAGGGGAATGACAGCGGAACACAATATCGTCCGGGAATTTATTATCAAAATAAAAGAGATTTTGAATTAATTTGTGATTATATTGATGCCAGACGCAAAGACTACAACAAAGGAATTGTGATAGAAGTTCTGCCGTTACGGAATTTTTATCCGGCAGAAAAAGAACATCAGGATTATTTGCTGAATCATCCGACGGGATATTGTCATATCAACTTAAAAATGGCAGCGCTTCCTTTAAGCAGTAAAGAATTGCCGCCATTTCAAAAAGAAATTCCGCGGTTCAGGAAAGACCATACTGATGAGCAGCTGCAACAAAAACTGACACCTTTGCAGTATAGAGTGACACAGCTTTCAGAAACAGAAAGACCTTTTGACAATGAATATGACAATCATTTTGAAAAAGGTATATATGTTGATATTGTCAGTGGGGAAGCTTTGTTCAGCTCCACTGATAAATTCAATTCAGGCTGCGGCTGGCCGGCTTTTTCCAAACCGATTGATGCACAAGCTGTTCAGTATTTAGATGATTTCAGCCTTGATCGCCAACGCGTTGAAGTCAGAAGTAAAGAGGCTGATTCCCATTTGGGCCATGTTTTTCAAGATGGGCCTCAGGAAAGAGGGGGACTGCGTTTTTGCATCAACAGTGCCGCTTTAAGATTTATACCGTTGGAAAAAATGAAAGAAGAAGGTTATGAAAAATATATTCCCTTTGTTGAATAATCCATTGCAATGTTTCAATAAAAAAGAGCTTATCGATTCAATAATCGATAAGCTCTTTTGAAATCTAAATTTTTACAATCTACTTGGTGATGAGATAAAGAACAATTGCTAAAATTGAGAAAACGACAGCCACAATAGCGGTTAATCTTTTCTTAATGACTTCTTTGGATCTGGTCTGACCGCTGCCGAAAAATGTATCAGAACCACCCTGAATAGAGCGACCTAAACCTTGTGAATTGCCCTCTTGAGAAATCACTAAAAACACTAAAACAATTGCAACAATAACGGTTAAAACACCAATGATAATTTTTAAAGCTCCCATGAGAATCTCCTATATATAGTTCCTTTTATATTTATAGCTACATCAAAGTATTATACGGAGAAAAGAAAAGACTTGCAAGCATTTGTTTCTCCGGAAAAACATCATAAATAGTGAAAATGCATAGAATTTAAATGGATTTCTAT
>CAYFQU010000052.1:0-3168 GCA_964345335.1 uncultured Mageeibacillus sp.
GCTTGAAGGCAATAAAGCTGCAGCCAAAATCCCGGAATTAGACAGCATGATTCAAAGAAGGTTCACCAAAGAGTTGGAAGGTCAATCTGAGAAGACGGTTTATGATCTTTTTACTTGGGAACAAAGAGATGTTTTGCTATTAGATTATAAAACGGGTAAAACTCTAACGGATATGAGGGGGTTAGAATTTCCGGCTCATTATTCACAGCAGGCCTGTGATATTATCGCTTCCAAATATTTCAGAAAAGCAGGTTTAAATACGCCGGAAGGTCATGAAGTGAGCATGCGGCAGGTAGCTCATCGAATGGTCATATTCTGGGTTACGCAATTATTGGACGAAGGCATGATTGATCAGGATCAGGCAACGATTCTTTATGATGAATTAGTTTATGCGCTATTGGCACAGATGTTCGCTCCAAATTCTCCGCAATGGTTCAATACCGGCCTGGAGAAAGCTTATGGCATTAAAGGCGGACAAAGCGAATTATTTTATTATGACCCGGCGAAGGGACAGGTGGTTATGAGCGAAGATACTTATACCAGAACCCAAGCGTCGGCATGTTTTATTCTCTCCATTGAAGATAAATTATTAGGCAGACATTCCATTTCTGAGCATTATGTAACGGAAACTAAACTATTCAAAGGCGGATCCGGTACAGGCAGCAATTTCTCCAAAATACGAGCCGAAGGCGAAAGCCTTTCGGGCGGTGGGCAATCTTCCGGCTTAATGAGCTTTTTACGCGGCTTAGACCGTAATGCCGGTGCTATTAAATCCGGCGGTACAACGCGCCGTGCGGCCAAGATGGTTTGCCTTGATATCGATCATCCTGAAATAGAAGAGTTTATGAGCTGGAAAGCGCGTGAAGAAGATAAAGTTATCGCTTTGAATAAAATGGGTTATGACGGTGATATTGACGGTGAAGCCTATGCCACTGTTTCCGGTCAAAACAGCAATAACTCCGTACGTTTCAGTGATGAATTTATGGAAAAAGTAGCTGATTTGGAACGCCATCCGGATGCGACCATCACCTTAAAAGGCCGTGTTGACAACTCTGTTAATCGCGAAGTTTCTGTCAAGAAACTTTGGGATCTTTTCAACAAATCCGCTTGGCGCTGTGCTGATCCGGCTCCGCAATTCGACGATACGTTCAACGCCTGGCATACTTGTCCGGCTGGTGAGGACGGCAAGTTCGGCGAAAAATATAATCGGATCAATTCCACCAATCCGTGTGGCGAATATGCCTTCTTGGACGATACCAGCTGTAATTTAGCTTCCATCAATGTTTTGCGTTTTTATGACAGAACAAACAAAAAATTTGACCTGGAAGCCTATAAACATGTGATTGAATTATGCCAATTGGTACTTGAAGCTTCTATTATCGGTGGCCAATTTCCGACGGAAGAGATTGCCAGAAAAACCTTTATGTTCCGAACCACAGGTCTGGGCATCGCCAATTTAGCATCACTTTTGATGAGCCTTGGCTATCCATATGACTCCGACGAGGCCAGAACTTTAGGTGCGGCTTTGGTCGGCTTGATGACCGGTCGCAGCTATCGCATCTCTGCTTTAATGGCAAAAAAGTCGGGGGCATTTGCCAAATATGACATCAACAAATCATACATGATGCGTGTTATCCGCAATCATTCCAGAGCAGCCGGAGCCAGACAAGATGCACCGGAAGGTTTGAATTATCAATTGCCGGTAGTCGATCATGATTTATTAAAAACCTTAGGTTTCGATAAATTATCCGAAGAATTGAAAACAGCCTGGCAAGAGGCGGAAGCATTCGGCGAGGTTCATGGGTATCGCAATGCTCAAGTTTCTGTCATTGCTCCGACCGGCACGATTTCCTTTGCAATGGATTGTTCCTCAACTAGTATTGAACCGTTCTTCTCACATGTTACCTATAAAAAATTAGTGGGTGGCGGCTTTATGGAATTGGTCAATCCGATGCTTGAAGCGGGTCTTGAAAGCCTCGGCTATTCTGAACAGGAAATCAAGGATATTGTCGACTATATTTTAAGGAAAGAAAATGGTCGTATTATTGACGGAAAAATAGAAGACGCTCCGCATATTAAAGAAGAACATTTGCCCGTTTTCGACACGGCAAACCAATGTGGTACGGGGAAACGTTTTATTCACTATATGGGGCACGTAAAGATGGTAGCAGCTTTAACCCCGTTGATTTCTGGAGCCATTTCCAAAACGGTTAATTTACCTGGAACAGCCACCGAAAAAGATTTCAAAGATGTCGCTTTAGAATCCTGGAAATTAGGCATTAAAGGTATTACTTTATATCGTGACGGATCGAAATTTGCCCAACCGCTGAATATCCATTTAGATGCTGATCAGGCTGCCGAATTACCGCTTGATCAAATGACCTACCAACAATTGCTTCATCATGCCAAAGAGCTTGAAACTGAAGTTAAAATTTTGGAGGATGAGGTTCGCAGTAAGCCCTCACCTGAAGCAAATATAAATTCTGACGATTATGCAATGCCGCATCCTCTCGCTTCCAAAAGGGAAAAACTGGTTGGTATCCGTTCCGGCAGAACACATCCGGCTAAAATTGAGGATGTTAAAATTTATACGACAGTCAATCGTAATGAAGAAGGCGATATATCGGAAATTTATATCACGACAGACAGAGAAGGGACGACCATTATGGGCTTATTGAATTCGCTGTCCAAAACAATTTCCGTCATGCTGCAATATAAAATTTCGGCTCATAATATCGCCAAAATGCTGCGCGGTCAGAAATATGAACCCTATGGTTTTGTTTCCAGACATCCGAATATTAAATATTGTACATCCATCTCTGATTTGATCAGCAAAATCATTGAACTCGAAATCGGTGACTATACCAGAATACAGGTCAAACCTACTCAGGAACAGATTGCCGAGATGAATCGTAATGGCAGTTTTGGCTTCGGTTCGACGCCGAGCCATAAAGCAGAGGGAAACAGTTCCCCGATGATTACACAGGTCGGATTTGAAGAATATGTACACGAAGATGCTGTTGAAGCGGCGAAAACAGGCGAAAAAGTTTATGACGGGACAACCTGCCCGAATTGTTCCAGCGTCAGAATGGTACGCAACGGTACTTGTATGGTCTGCCTCGACTGCGGTACCACAACAGGTTGTTCGTGATAAATAATATTTATACA
>CAYFQU010000052.1:3178-3518 GCA_964345335.1 uncultured Mageeibacillus sp.
AAGAGCTTCCTTAGATTAATTTATATGTAATGCAGAGAACAGGATGTTAGTATTAGCATCCTGTTTCTCTAAGCAAAGAGAAGAGATTAAGATGCAAAAAGAAACAGGTAAAATACATATTTATGCGGGTGATGGCAAAGGTAAAACGACAGCAAGTGTGGGCCTTGCAGTGAGAGCCGCCGGCAGTGGCTTGCAGGTACTCTATACGCAATTTTTAAAGGACGGAAAAAGCTCAGAAATGAATATTTTAAAAACGATAGAGCAAATTGAAGTTTTTCAAAGCCGGCCGATTGAAAAATTTATTTTTGTCATGTCTGATACGGAAAAAACACGAACTGAA
>CAYFQU010000052.1:3528-7339 GCA_964345335.1 uncultured Mageeibacillus sp.
ATACAGTGTGAACAGTACTTTTCAGAAATTGTGGAAAAAGTTCAAAAAGGCAACTACGATTTGCTGATTATGGATGAGATTATTCCTACCATGAATCTGCAAATGATAGAAACACAAAAAGTTGTTGAGTTTTTACGAAATAAACCGCAAACGTTGGAAGTCGTTCTGACCGGCCGAGATCCGGCACCGGAAATCATTGAACTTGCGGATTATTATTCTGAAATTTTAGCCAGAAAACATCCTTATGATACAGAGAAATTACAAGCCAGAAAGGGCATCGAATTTTAGAAACAGTTGTCAGCAGATATTTTGTTTATATTCTGACAGAAAAACGAAATTCTACATGAAACTTTAAGGATTCGGCAAAATGAAATACGTTTTCGCTAAGCGGCTCTTTTTTGATATATAATAAATCTGATGATGAGAAAAGGCGAGGTACTTATGAAAAAATTTAAAGATATTCCTTATCAAAGACCGAATATGAACGATTTAAAAGATAAAATGTTGGATCTGCTGACCAGGTTTAGCAAGACGGAAAATGCAGCTCAACAATTGATTATTTTTTATCGAGTTGAAACCTTAAAGAGCAAATTTATGACCATGTATAATTTGGCCTATATTCGCCATAGTATTGATACTCGCGATGAATTTTATGATCAGGAAATAGAGTTTTTTAATGAAAATGCTCCTGCTTTTGAAGAATTCATTGATCAATTTAATCGTATGATGTTAGGTTCGGAATTTCGCTCCGAATTGGAAGAGAAATTAGGCAAACATTTCTTCAATTTGCTGGAAACGCAGGCCAAGACATTTTCCAAAGAAATTATTGAAGATTTAATAGAAGAAAATAAATTAAGTAAACAGTACAGTAAATTAATCGCGTCTGCCCAAGTTGACTTTGAGGGGGAAAAATATACATTATCTCAATTAACCCCATTTAGCCAATCTTCCGATCGAGCCAGAAGAAAGGCCGCAACGGAAGCCTATTACGGATATTATGCAGAACATGAAGATGAACTCGATCGTATTTATGATGATTTGGTCAAAGTCAGGACGAGAATTGCCCGCAAATTAGGCTATGAGAATTTTGTCGAATTAGCCTATTATCGCATGTCCAGGACAGATTATAATGCTGATGATGTAAAAAAATACCGTGATCAGGTTTATCAAGAGCTAGTGCCGATTGTCAGCAAGCTTAAAGAAAGACAATGTGCACGTCTTGGCTTAGCCGAACTCAAACATTATGACGAAACTTTAGCTTTCAATACCGGAAATCCGGTGCCGCAAGGTGATGCGGATTGGATTATCAATCATGCCAAAACAATGTATCATGAATTATCTCCGGAAACGGATGAATTTTTCAATTTCATGTTGAATTATGAATTAATGGATTTACTTTCTAAACCCGGAAAAGAAGCCGGCGGATACTGCACGGAAATTCCGGATTATAAAGCACCATTTATTTTTGCCAATTTCAACGGCACACAAGGTGATGTGGAAGTGATGACCCATGAAGCGGGACATGCCTTCCAAGGCTATGAAAGCAGAGATTTAACGCCTTCCGTCTACACGGTGCCGACCATGGAATCGGCAGAAATCCATTCGATGAGTATGGAATTTTTAACCTGGCCATGGATGAAACTTTTCTTTGAAGATCAAACTGAAAAATTTAAATTCAGCCATTTGAGCGGCGCTTTGGAATTTATTCCTTACGGTGTTGCGGTTGATGAATTTCAACATTTTGTCTATGCGAACCCGGAAGCTACACCGGATGAACGCAAAGCGAAATGGAGAGAAATAGAAAAAAAATATCAGCCCCATATGGACTTTGATGGATTTGATTATTTGGAAAGAGGCGGTAAATGGACCAGACAATTACATATTTTTACCAGCCCGTTCTACTATATTGACTATACTTTAGCTCAGGTCTGTGCCTTTCAGTTCTGGGTGAAAGATCAGGCTGATCACGCCAAAGCATGGGCGGACTATATCAGACTTTGCCAGGCAGGCGGCAGTAAACCGTTTACGGAACTCTTAAAAATTGCTAATTTAGACAATCCTTTTGAAGAAGGAACCATAGCCAAAGTCGTACCGGAAATTCAAAAATTTCTCGACTCGATCGATGATCAGAGCCTATAAATAGAAAGCCTTTTTATAATATGAAAATAATTGATAAAAAGGCTTTCTTAATGCCAAAGAGCGTGATAAAATCACAAAAAAAGAAAAAATGAAGGAGAGATGAGCATGATTTTAGTCGTAGATTTCGGAGGACAATATAATCTCTTAATTGCCAGACGTGTGCGTGAGTTGAATGTATATTGTGAAGTTGTACCTTATACAAAAGCCCTGGAGAAGGCAAAAGAATTAAAGCCGCAAGGCATTATTTTTACCGGAGGTCCCAATTCTGTTTACGATGAAAAAGCGCCGCGTATTGATTCCGAGATTTTTGAGCTAAATATTCCTATTTTAGGACTTTGTTATGGTATGCAATTTATCGCCCATGCTTTGGGCGGAAAAGTGACCGTCGCTGAACGGCGTGAATTCGGCAAAACCGCTTTGCAAGTTGAAGATGTGGAACTCTTTGCCGATATTTCCAATCCGACCCAAGTTTGGATGAGTCATGCCGACCGGGTTACGGAAGTACCGCAGGGTTTTGAAATCATTGCCAAGACAGAGAACTGTCCGGTCGCGGCGATGCAAAATACAGAGAAAAAAATCTATGCTATGCAATATCATCCCGAAGTCAATCATTCTCTCGAAGGCAAAAAGATGCTGAAAAATTTCATCGTCAATATTTGTGGTGAAGCGAGAGATTGGACCATGGCTGCCTATGCACAACAAGCCATTCAGGATGTCCGAGAAAAAGTCGGTGACGGTAAAGTGCTGTTGGCTCTATCAGGCGGTGTGGACTCATCAGTTGTCGCAGCTTTGATCTCCAAAGCGATCGGTTCGAATTTGACCTGTATTTTTGTCGATCATGGCTTAATGAGAAAAAACGAAGGCGATCAGGTAGAAGAAATCTTCAAAGATTCGGGTATGCATTTCATTCGGATCAATGCCGAAGACCGCTTTTTAGCCAGACTTGCCGGCATTACGGATCCGGAAGCCAAACGTAAGGCGATCGGTGATGAATTCATTCGTGTTTTTGAAGAAGTCGGCAAGGAAATTAAATCCGTAGACTACCTGGCACAGGGGACGATTTATCCTGATGTTATTGAGTCCGGCTTAGGTGATTCCGCCGTGATCAAATCACATCATAATGTCGGCGGCTTACCGGATTTCATTGAATTTAAAGGACTGATCGAACCGCTGCGAATGCTCTTTAAAGACGAAGTTCGCAAACTCGGTACGGAACTCGGTTTACCGGATTATTTAGTCAATCGTCAGCCGTTCCCGGGTCCGGGATTAGGAATTCGGATTATCGGCGAAGTGACCAAAGAAAAATTAGAAATCTTGCGCGATGCCGATCATATTTTCCGTGAAGAATTAGAAAAATCCGACTATCAGGAAATGAATCAATACTTTGCCGTATTGACCAATCTCCGATCGGTCGGCGTCATGGGCGATTTCAGAACCTATGATTACACGCTCGCCCTGCGTTCTGTCAATACGACGGACTTCATGACCGCCGATTGGTCAAGAATTCCTTATGAAATTCTTGATAAAATCTCCACTCGCATCATCAATGAAGTACCACATATCAATCGCATCGTCTACGACATCACCAGCAAACCCCCCGCAACGATTGAGTGGGAATAGTAGCAAAAAAACAAAAAAACTTGTAAAATCAATAGGTAAATCGACTTTTGCA
>CAYFQU010000053.1:0-7316 GCA_964345335.1 uncultured Mageeibacillus sp.
ATAATGATTCGAAAGAAAGTCGTTCATTACACGGCTTAACAAGATCTTTGATCAATAATATGGTTGTCGGTGTCAAAGAAAACTTTAAGAAAACTTTGGAAGTGACAGGCGTTGGCTATCGTGCTCAAATGCAAGGTAATAAATTAGTTTTGAACTTAGGTTTATCTCATCCGGTAGAAATCGTTGCTCCGGAAGGAATTACTTTAGAAGTTGAAGGCCAAAATAAGATTATTGTTAAAGGGGCCGACAAACAATTAGTTGGTGAAACAGCAGCTAAGATTCGTGCGAAACGTATACCTGACGCTTATAAAGGCAAAGGTATTAAATACGATTATGAAGTCTTACGTCTCAAAGAAGGCAAGACCGGTGCTTAATAAGAAAGGAAAGTAGACGATGATAAATAAAATAGATAAAAATGCAATTCGTCAACGTAAACATGCGAGAGTCCGCAAAAAAATCAGCGGTACTTCTGAACGTCCCAGACTTTGTGTGTTTAGAAGCCTTTCACATATTTACGCTCAAATCATAGACGATGTAACGGGAAATACTCTCGTTTCTGCTTCATCTCTTGATGCCGAAATCAAAGGTCAGGTAAAGAGTACCGAAAATTGTGAAGCCGCTAAATTAGTCGGCGAATTGATTGCCAAGAGAGCTTTAGATAAAAATGTTGAAGATGTTGTTTTCGATCGCAGCGGATATCTTTATCATGGAAGAATTGCAGCTTTAGCTGAAGGCGCCAGAGAAGCCGGATTAAAGTTCTAATAGAGGAGTTATTGAAATGAGTAATGAAGATAGAAGAAATGCAAATTTAAAAAACAACCCTCAAGGCAATGAACGTGGTGAACGCCGTAATAATCCTCGAGGAAATCAACGTCGTGAAGATGATGGAATTCAAGATCGTGTGATCCATATCGGTCGTGTTGCCAAAACCGTTAAAGGCGGCCGTAACATGAGATTTACCGCTTTGGTTATTGTCGGTGACGGCAAGGGCAGAGTAGGTAAAGGTTTGGGAAAAGCAGCTGAGATTCCTGATGCGATCCGCAAGGGCAGAGAAGAAGCAAAACGTAACATGATCGAGATATGCCTCGCGGGTAATACAATTCCGCATGAAGTGATGGGCGAATATGGAGCCGGTAAGGTTTATTTAAAACCGGCTGCGGAAGGTAGCGGTGTTATCGCCGGTGGTCCGGTTCGTGCTATTTGCGAATTGGCAGGCATTCAAGACGTTAAAACCAAATCAATCGGCACAAATAATCCGAATAATGTGGCAAATGCTACCTTAGAAGGCTTAAAATCATTATTATCACCTAAGATGGTCGCTAAAAAACGTGGCAAATCAGTTGATGAAATTTAGTTTGGAGGATTTTTATGGGTAAGTTAAAAATTACTTTAAAACGTGGTAGACCGGGTTGCGATGCAAAACAAAAAGCCACTTTAACGGCTTTGGGTTTGAAAAAAATCGGTCAAACGGTAGAAAAAGAAGACAATGCTCCAACTAAAGGAATGATTCATATTGTCGAACATTTAGTTGAAGTCAAGAAAGCGTAAGGAGGTTTAAAATGCAATTAAACGAATTATACTCTGCTCCCGGCGCACATCAGAAAAATTATCGTAAAGGTCGCGGCAAAGGCAGCGGAAACGGTAAAACTGCAGGTCGTGGTCATAAGGGACAAAATGCTCGTTCCGGCGGGGGAGTCAGACCGCAATTTGAAGGCGGACAAATGCCCTTATACAGACGTTTGCCGAAACGTGGTTTCAATAATAAAATATTTGCCAAACATTATCATGAAATCAATGTTGAGTCATTGAATAAATTTGAAGACGGTACTGTTGTCGATGAAAAATTGATTCATGATTCCGGTGTGCTGACGATACCTAAAGTGCATGACGGTATTAAAATTTTGGGCCGCGGTGAATTAAATAAAAAATTAACCGTTCGTGCAAATGCTTTCACGGCATCTGCCAAAGAAAAAATTGAAAATGCTGGTGGCACAGTAGAGGAGGTATAACATGGGCAGCATGTTAGAAACACTCCGTAATGCATTTAAAATAGATGATTTGCGTAAAAGAATCGGAATTACCGTCCTGGTCATGTTAATTTACAGACTGGGTACGGCGATCCCGGTTCCGGGAATCAGTGTTGAGGCTTTCACACAATTCTTTAATCGTTTAGGTCAATACGGTAACTTTATGGAAACGATTACCGGTGTTACCCTAACCGGACAAACCGTAAGGGCTGTTCCTATTTTTGTTTTAGGTATACAGCCATATATTAATGCTTCGATTATTATTCAATTGTTGACGGCCGCTATTCCGGCTTTAGAAAGACTGTCTCAGGAAGGTGAACTTGGACGTAAAAAAATTCAGCGTATTACCAGATATGTGACAGTTGGTTTAGCTTTAATTATGTCGACTGCTTACTGGGCATCAACAAGAACAGCTGAAGCAACAGTATTACCTGGTTTCTTGAACGCATTAGTTGTTATTTTAAGCTTTACTGCAGGTTCTGCATTTATTATGTGGCTTGGAGAGCAGATTAATGATCGTGGTATCGGAAATGGTATTTCAATGATTATCTTTACTGGTATTATCAGTCGTTTTCCGCAAAATATTTTGATGATTTACTATAGCTTCATGCAATGGAGTCAAAAGAATATCATTTTAGCGGTTTTAGGTGTTTTATTAGTCATATTTGTATTTGTTGCGATTATCACTTTGGTTGTCTTCATTCAATCCTCCGAGCGTCGTATTCCGGTGCAATATGCTAAAAAAGTAGTGGGAAGAAAAATGTATGGCGGTCAAAGCACATATTTACCGATCAAGGTAAATCAGAGCGGTGTGTTACCGGTAATCTTTGCGGTTTCCGTATTGATGCTGCCATCTACCTTAGTATCGCTTTTTGGATTCCAGGGAAAAGTAGCTCAATTTTTCTTAAACTTTTCAGGTAATCCATTGTACTATGTGATCTATTCGCTACTGATCTTAGGTTTTACCTTCTTCTATTCCTCTATTTCATTCAATCCGGATGAAATAGCAAATCGATGGAAAAAAGATGGTGGATTTATCCCCGGTATCAGAGCAGGCAAACCGACAGCGAATTATATTCGCAAAACATCAAGACGCTTATTATGGTTTGAAGCTATCTTCCTGATCTTCATCGTTTTATTACCAAGTTTCTTGAGCTTAGTAACGGGATCGATGAGCAATATCTGGTTAGGCGGAACTTCCATCTTGATCGTTGTCGGAGTGGCGATGGATATCATTACACAATTGGAAAATGAATTGATGATGCGTCACTATAAGGGCTTTTTAGATTAAACTATGTATATTTTACATATTGTACAGACGAGTGCCGTTAGGGCATTCGTCTGTCTTTTTTAGGAGTTCATCATGCAATTAATTATTTTAGGTGCACCCGGTGCAGGGAAAGGCACATTAGCTCAGAATATAAATAAATATAGAGAATTCAGTCATATTTCAACCGGCGATTTATTCAGAAAAAATATCAAATGCAAAACGGAATTAGGCCGTCTTGCTTCGCAATATATTGAAAAGGGGCAATTGGTTCCGGATGAAGTAACGGCTGATTTAATTTCAGATGAATTAAAGCAAGTCAGTGAAGATTTTATTCTGGACGGTTATCCACGTAATCTTGTTCAGGCTGAGATACTGGACAGAATTTTAAATGATTTAAATATTCATTTAACGGCTTGTGTATACTTGGATATTGATCCGGAAGTAGTTGTGAGACGCTTGGAAAATCGTGTCGTTTGTCCGGATTGCGGCGCCACTTATAATCTGGTTTTGGCGAAAACAAAAAAAGAAGGAATCTGTGATCAGTGCGGAGGAGAATTGATTCACCGCCCGGATGACAATAAAGAAACCATTGAAAAAAGATTTCAAATTTATGAAAAAGAAACAAAACCGTTAATCCAATATTATGAAGCGAAAGGTAAATTGATGACGGTGAATTGCAATGAAGGAGTTTTAACCAAATTGGATCAATTATGGGAAGAACTTGTTCTAAAGGAACATGAGCAATGATTATTTTAAAAAATCATGAAGAGATCGAAAAAATTAAATTAGCTTGTGAAATTACTGCTTCTTGTTATGAAGTAGTGGAAAAAGCGATCGAACCGGGTATCAGTACCTATGAGATCGATCAAATTGTCTATCAACATATCAAATCCTGTGATGCGGTTCCGGGATTTTTAAATTACGGAGACCCTCCGTTCCCGGGATCTGCCTGTATATCCGTCAATGATGAGGTAGTACACGGTATTCCTAATAAAGATCGCATTTTGCAAGACGGAGATATTGTTTCTGTCGATTTGGGAGCAAAATATCAAGGTTATAACGGTGATTCGGCTCGTACCTATTTGGTTGGCCGGGTTCGTCAAAAATGGCAGGATTTAGTACGTGTTGCAGAAGAGGCTTTTTGGCAAGGGATGCTGCAGATTAAAAAAGGAAATCGTCTGGGTGATATTAGCCATGCTGTTCAAGTACATACCGAGAAAAACGGTTTCGGTGTGATCCGAGAATTGACCGGCCATGGTATTGGAGCTGACTTACATGAAGATCCGAATTTATTAAATTACGGCAGACCGGGCAGAGGTGTCAGGCTGGAGCCGGGTATGGTTATGTGCCTTGAACCCATGATTACCGAGGGCAGTCCCAGAATTATTTTGCTGGAAGATGAATGGACTATCGCTACCAAAGACGGAAAAGCTGCTGCACATTATGAAAATACTTTTGCGATTACGGAAAACGGTGTTGAAGTATTAACTTTAACGGATCATGATAAAGTTAAGTATAAAGACATTTTAGAGGAATTGGCTTCGAGAACTTGGTAAGCGACAGATTTTTTCAAGTATATTTTGCTTTACCGGAAAGAGAAATTAAGTGAACAAAATAAAGATGACCAATATCGACGGATCAATTTCTTATTTAGAAATCGATTCCGTTTTGATGAATGATCGAGCCTTAGCACAGAAATTGCTCTATGGAATGTATTTGGCACGTTTTTTCGAGCAAAAGGTAGATGAGCTTTATGCTGATCAATTAATTCATGGAACGATGCATTTGGCAATTGGACAAGAAGCCAGTTCAATCGGTACGACTGCCGCAATGCAGAACGAGGATAAAATCCTGGTAACCCATCGTGGGCATTGTGAAGTCTTGGGCAAGGGAGTCGATCCTTATGCCATGTTTTGTGAATTACTCAGCAAAAAAGACGGAACCTGCAAAGGTTTTGGCGGCTCCATGCATATGATTGATCTAAAAAGCGGCGTGATGCATGCTAACGGCATTGTAGCTGCGAACGCACCGCTAGCCTGCGGCATTGCTTTTGCCTTGAAAAAACAGCAAAAAACAGCGATATGCGCCTGTTATATCGGTGATGGCGGGATGAATGAAGGAGCTTATTATGAATCTTTAAATTTAGCTTCTTTATGGAAGTTACCGCTTGTATTTATTACGGTCAATAATCAATACGGTATGTCCACCGCCGTTGAAAAATCACATGCCAATATTGATTTTTCACAAAAAGGAATTTCTTTTAATCTACCGGCTTTAGCTGTTGATGGCAACGATGTATTAGCCGTTTATCAAGCCATGCAAAAAGCCAGAAAAATGGCTTTGCGTTTTCAGCCGGTGATTTTAGTTCTTAATACCTATCGGCTTTCAGGTCATTCCAGATCTGATAAGAATTTATATCGCACGGAAGAAGAAATTGAAGAGTGGGCGAAAAAATGTCCGATCAAAAATTTTTCTGAATTTTGTCTTACGCAAAATCTGTTGACGGATACGGAAATAGAACAAATGAAAAAAACAGTCAGACAATTGATCGATGAAAAAGCGTCAGAGGCAAAAGCGGCTGAACCTGTCAATGCGGCAGATGCATTGGCATATGTCTATCAAGAGACTGCATCCGGAGATTTGTGAAATGCGCAAATTGACTTATCGAGAAGCAATTCGAGAAGGTTTATATCAAGCTCTGCTGACCGATCCAAATGCATTTGTGATGGGTGAAGATGTGGGGGGTTATCAAGGAGTAAATAATGTCACAGGAAATCTCTTTGACATTTTTGGTCCGGAGCGAATTATTGATACCCCGATATCTGAAACGGCTTTTATGGGTTGTGCGGTCGGTGCAGCCATGCTCGGCATGAAACCGATCGTCGAATTACAGGTTGCAGATTTTATCAGTGTCTGTCTTGATCCCCTGATGAATCAGGCAGCTAAATTAAGAAATATGTCAGGCGGACAATTACATATACCGATGGTGCTGAGAGCCGCATTTGGTGCCGGCTTGGGAGCGGCAGCCCAACATTCACAATCTTTAGAGACGATTTTTGCTCATATTCCGGGCTTAAAAGTGGTTATGCCTGCCACTCCCTATGATGCGAAAGGTTTATTGGAAAGCTCCGTGCAGGATCCGAATCCGGTTGTCTATTTGGAGCCGAGAGCAATTTATAATCAAATAGGGGAAGTGCCGGAAAAGCCTTATACTATTCCAATTGGCAAAGCAGATATGAAAAGGAACGGAGCAGATTTAACTTTGGTGACATATGGCAGCATGTTAGCGGATTGCCTGAAGGTTGCCGATGAGTTGGCGGAAGCAGGCGGACCGGCAGTGGAAGTGCTGGATTTACGTTCTTTACAGCCGCTTGATACAACTGCTATTGAAAAAAGTGTAGCGAAGACAAAGCATTTGCTGATCGTACATGAAGCAGTTGAATTTTTGGGTATGGGAGCGGAGATAGCCGCCCAAATTGCCGGATCCGATTTGATCTTTGCGTTGAAGAAACCGATCAAAAGAATCGCCGCTGCTTTTTCTCCTGTTCCGTTCAGCAAAGTATATGAACAGGCCGTTTTACCAACAGCTGAAAAAATAAGAAGAGAAATACTTGCAATGTTTAATATGAGCTTATAATATAAAAATGATGTCGTAAAATAAAAAGAAACAAAAAAAGGAGTTTAATGAATGCCAAAAGAAGATTTAATTGAATGCAAAGGAGAAGTTGTTGAAACTTTACCGAATACTTTATTCCGTGTCAGACTTGAAAACGGACATGAAGTAACTGCTCATTTATCAGGTAAATTGCGTCAACACTACATCAAGATTTTAACCGGCGATCAGGTGACGGTTGAGTTAACACCGTATGATTTGACCAAAGGTCGTATTACTTGGCGAGGTAAATAGGAATTTTGCAACAATTCTTATTTAACCCTTGATTTTTTTGTTCAGTCTGTTAAACTGTTTTGGCGTCGCCTTTAAGGGGCAATTTTTTTGTTGCTAAAAAGAAAGGGGAACC
>CAYFQU010000054.1:0-7126 GCA_964345335.1 uncultured Mageeibacillus sp.
TGGAGGCGGAAGGTGCCGATGCCGTGCGTTGGTATTTCTTCAGCAACAGCCAGCCATGGCTGCCTTCCAGATTTTCCGCCAAAATGGTCAATGAGGTAAAACGCAAATATATCAGCGGCATTTGGAATACCTATGCTTTCTATGTTCTCTATGCGGATATTGATCAATTTGATCCCAGCCAATATAAACTTGAGTTTGATAAAGTCAGCGTTATGGATCATTGGATTTTGAGTAAATTGAATACGTTGGTCAAAACAGTAGATGAAAAACTTGCCAAGTATGATATTACCGGTTCAGCCCGGCTCATGGAAGATTTTGTTGATGATTTGTCAAACTGGTATGTACGTCGTTCCCGCGATCGTTATTGGGGCGGTGGCATGAAACAAGATAAAATCAACGCTTATATGACTTTATATACAGTTCTGGAAACGATGACTCGTTTATCCGCTCCGTTTGTACCCTTTATGGCGGAAAATATGTATCAGAACTTGGTTGTCAATTTCTTCAAAGATGCTCCGGAAAGTGTGCATTTAGCCGATTTTCCGGAATATGATGAAAAATGGATTGATCCGGATCTGGAAGAGCAGATGCAAATTGTTTTGGATTTGGTCAATTTAGGCAGAGCTGCCAGAAACCTTTCAGAGATGAAAATTCGTCAGCCGTTATCCAAAATGTCGATCGTTTCGGAAAATCGCTTGGACGATGCTTATATTCCTTTAGTAGCAGATGAATTAAATGTGAAGGAAATTGAATGGGTGACAGATGCGACCGCTTTGCAGGATTATCAGTTTAAACCTCAATTGCGTTTATTAGGACCTCGTTTCGGTAAAAAATTGCCCTTGGTCAATCAGGCTTTCGCTGTACTTAACGGCAGAGAAAAATATCTTGAACTGCAGAATAAAGGCTATATCGAGGTTGAAATTGACGGTCAGCAGGAACAATTCAAAGAAGAAGAATTGCTGATCTCATCTAAACAGTCTGAAGGTATGGCGACAGCTTCGGATAACGGCATCACGGTTGCTCTGAATATAAATTTGACGCCTGAACTGATTGCTGAAGGAAATGTACGCGAGATTATATCCAAAGTGCAGAATATGCGTCGTGAAAGCGGCTTTGAGGTTGCCAATCGCATTCATTTATATTATGCAGACAATGCGGAACTGGGTGCATTGATTGAAGAATATAAGGATACTATTCAAGCAGAAGTACTGGCCAAAGAAATCTCTCCGTTAGTTGATGACGTGAAGCATGTAGCAAGTTGGAATATCAACGGACAGGATTTAACCATCGGCATGGAAGTGGTTGAATGAGAGTTTGTTTCTTGAGAAAAATAAGATAAGATAAGTAATAAAGGGTGGAAGTCCACTGTTCAGCGGTTAAGACTTTGCCCTTTTAATAAATTCCGAATGACTGTTTTTCATTCTTGGAGGTAGATATGAATAAAAAGATTTTTCGTCTTGCGTTGGCAGGAATTTTAGCTGCCATGTACATTGTTTTGACCTTGCCCTTCGCAAATTTCACTTTCGGCATGGTGCAATTTCGCTTAGCTGAAGCATTGACGGTTTTGCCGCTGCTCACTTCGGCTGCTGTACCCGGTGTGTTTCTGGGCTGCTTGCTGTCCAATGTCATGAATCCTGAAAATTTGGGCTTAATTGATATTTTAGGCGGCAGTTTTACCACTCTGCTGGCAGCTTTCTTAACTTTTATCATTGGTAAAAGAATACGCCAAAATTATTTTGCGCAAGAGCAAAGCTCTGATTTGCGATTTAAACAAAGGGAAAAAACCAATATTTTCTTGGCTTTATTGCCGCCGGTTTTGCTCAATGGCACCATTGTTGGACTTTATTTGCCATATTTATTGATTGATCAGCCGACTTTGCCGATCATTTTGAGCACGATGCTAAGCATCACGATTTCACAGACAATTGTAATTTACGGTATCGGCCTGCCCATTACTTTGCTTTTGATGAAAAATAAAATGGTCAAAGATTATTTGGCAAAAACAAATTAAATGCTGAGTAAATGTCGTTTTTTTGTTATGATAAAACAATGAAAAAAACAGAGAATCATCCATCACATTATTATACGGCGAATCCTGATTTATCCCATGAGATAAAACAAATCTCTTATCAGTTAAAAGATGAGCAGTTTACTTTTTTCACGGATAATGGTGTTTTTTCGAAAGACAAAGTTGACCGTGGGACGGATCTTTTGCTGAAAGCGGTACTTCAGGATTTCTTCGCAAATGATTTGAAACCGATTCATTGCCTGGATTTCGGTTGCGGTTACGGCGTTGTATCCGTTGTTTTAGGAACGCTCTTTCCAAAACAGGTTTGGCAGGGGGTGGATATTAATCAGCGAGCTGTTGCTTTGGCAAAAAAAAATGCTCAACTGCACAGGTTAAAATATGAATATAGGCAAGCAGACGGGATTTCAGAGTTAAATCAAAAATTTGATTTAATCTTACTCAACCCACCGATTCGTACCGGCAAAAAAGTCTATTATGAACTTTTTAAACAGGCAGCCGGACGTTTAGCCGAAGATGGTTGTTTTTATATTGTGATTCAAAGAAAACAGGGATCCGATTCCGCTTTTAAGTTTTTAGCCGGTATCTTTTCCGAAGTTATGACGATCGATAAAACGGGTGGTTATCATACCATTCGCTGCCGACAACCTAAGGGAGAAATTTGATGAAAGCACAGTTCTACTCTTTACAAGCAATAGGGCAGGATAGCCATCGCTTTGTGGCGGAGCATGATGAAAAACCTTTGATTTTAGGCGGTTATCAAGTTGAAAATTGTCCGGGTTTAGCGGGTAACAGCGATGCGGACGTTTTTCTGCATGCTTTAACCAATGCTGTTTCCGGTATTACCTGTAAAGCTGTTTTGGGCGGTATTGCTGATGAATTATGTTTGCAGCATGGCATTACCGACAGCAAGACATATCTGGAAATCGCTTTAGCTGATTTAGCAGACGCAGGTTATGAATTGGCGCATATCAGCTTTACCGTACAGGCCCAAAAACCGAAGTTTTTTCCGATTATCGATGCGATCAGAGAATCAATTTCTAAAATCGTCGCATTGGATAAAAAACATATTATGCTGACAGCGACTTCCGGTGAAACATTAACAGAAGTAGCCAAGGGGGAAGGGATTGAGGTTTTTTGTGTGATTACGGTCATTCCCCTTGCGGAAAGTGATACATGATTTCCCATAACGAAATTTTTGATCTTGCGATTATCGGAGCCGGTCCTGCCGGATCGACGTTTGCCAGAATTTTGGCCAATGCGAAACCTGCATTAAAAATTGTTCTGCTTGACGGTCAGGACGAAATACAAAGCAAGCCCTGCGGCGGCCTTTTGGCACCGGATGCACAAAAAGTATTGGCAAGATATAGCTTAGTATTGCCGAATGAGATTTTGGCGACCCCACAAATTTTCTCGGTCAAAACGGTAGACTTGACACAAAATTTAGAGCGTTCTTATCAGAGAATGTATTTAAATATGAACCGCTATGCTTTTGATCAATGGCTGCTCTCCTTGGTTCCGCAGCATGTTCACATTGAGCGTACAAAATGTCTGTCTGTTGAAAGACAAAATCGGCTGTTTGCTTTGAATCTGTCCAATCGACGGGCGATACACAGCCGCTTTTTGATCGGAGCGGACGGTGCGAAATCCTTGGTTCGGCAAAAATTTTTAACACAGAGAAAAATTTATAAATATATAGCCATACAAGAATGGTTTCAGCAGCGGGCAGAGCAGCAACCCGTTTACTATTGTATATTTGATCAAAAAACGAGTGACAGCGTTTCCTGGCTTTTACATAAAGATGATTATGTACTCTTTGGCGGCGCTTTCCCGAAAGAGCATTGCCGTGAGAAGTTTCTCGAACAGAAACAAAGATTTATGGAACATCAAAAATATCAATTTGGTGACTTGGTTAAAAGGGAAGCTTGTCAGGTAGCTTCACCGCATCGCTTGCAAGATTTTCAAGCCGGTATTCCGGGAATCTATTTAATCGGCGAAGCGGCAGGCTTGATCAGCGTTAGCTCGTTTGAAGGAATCAGCTATGCCTTTGAAAGCGGAGAAGCTTTGGCAAAGGCGTTCATCCAATCTGAAAATCCTCGGAGAATTCTTAAAACATATCGCAGCAACCTTAAACCTCTGATTTTTAAATTATGGCAAAAGATGAAAAAGAGGGATGTTTTAGTCAATCCATTTTTGAGAAAAATAATCATGAAATCGGGCATTGAGAGTATTGAAGTCAGCGAATGAAAACAATCTCTATTAACGGACACGATATGAAAATTAAGCTGTAAATAAAAAACCTTGCCGACTATATATCGACAAGGTTCTCAATGTGGTTGCGGAGGCAGGATTCGAACCTACGACCTCCGGGTTATGAGCCCGACAAGCTAACCAACTGCTCCACTCCGCGATATCTGTTCTTAAAAGAATGAATCGAAATCATCTGGTGCTCGAGGCCGGGGTCGAACCGGCACGGGTTTTTGAATGCCCGACGGATTTTAAGTCCGTTGCGTCTGCCTATTCCGCCACTCGAGCGTTTCGGACCACTCTTTTAAGTGCTTGATAATCTTATCATTAGAACTTTTTTTTGTCAAACAAATTTTTTAGGAAAAAGATGTTAAATTGTCACGATAAATATGATATCGTTGTGACAATTAATCGGCATCAATGAAAGATAATTTTATTGATCATGCTTTGAAAGTGAATGAAATAATCACATGAAAAAAGTAAATTTAGAAAAAGAAGTATTAAACGCTTTATTAGAAACGTCAGATTGGATTTCCGGCGGTGATTTGGCAAGTTCTTTACAGACAAGTCGCAATACGATTTGGCGGCAAATTAAAAAGCTGCAAGCGAAGGGATATCCGATTGAAAGTATAACGGGCAGAGGATATCGCCTGGATAAGCAAGAAGATAAAATTGATCCGGAGGAAATAAAGCTATATTTAAATCATCCCGATCGATTTGATTTGCATTATTTTACGACGCTTGATTCTACAAATACCTATTTGAAAGCCCAAGCTCGAAATCAGGCTCCGGCGGGGACGGTCATTATTGCTGATGCCCAGAGCAAAGGCAAAGGTAGACTTGGTCGGAGTTTTTTCTCTCCTTATGAATCAGGCGTATATTTCAGCCTTTTGATTCGCCCGGAACAAAATCAGAGATTGAAAAAAGAAAGTCCTGCCTTGGCCGCAGTCTGTTTGTCAAAGGCGGTTGACCAACTATTGCAAGTTGAAACGAATATCAAATGGGTCAATGATCTTTACCTAAACGGTAAAAAAGTTGCCGGTATTTTAAGTGAAGGCGAAATTGATTTTGAAAGTCAGGAAATCAAATTTATTGTTATCGGCGTCGGCATTAATGTCTATGCACCGCAAGGTGATTTTCCCGAAGAGATTAAAAATACGGCAGGGTATCTTTTGACGGATGAAAAAAGGCCGGCTTTACGCAATCGTATCGTTGCTGAATTTTTAAATCAGTGGGAGATTTATCAAAAAATTGACAAACAGGCAGAAGCCGTAGAAATTTTTAGACAAAAAAACTTTTTGCAAGGCAAACAGGTCAATATACAAATCAGAGATCAGAAAATGAAAGTAAAGGTTATCGATATCAATGAACATTTCGCATTGGTTGTGCAGGATTCAAACGGCACGATAATGGATATCGATCATGGGGAGGCGACATTACATCATGCAAAATTCAGTTAAAGGTAATTACACAAAAAAACTTACGATTCAAGCTTTAATGCTGGCGGTGCTCATTGTATGCTCGCAGATTATAATCCCTCTGCCGGGTGGTGTTCCGGTTACTTTGCAGGTTTTGGCGGTAGCGATTATTGCTTATTACTTTCATCTGAAAGATGCACTGATTATTGTTTGTGTTTATTTATTTTTAGGATTTATCGGCTTACCGTTTTTTTCCGGTTTCACAGGCGGTCCAGGTAAATTAGTCAGTCCCAGTGCTGGTTATTTATTGGGCTTTATCCCGATGACTGTTTTTTTGGCTTTGCCTAAAAATAGGAAGGTAGCTGAAAAATCAATAGGCCCTGAGAATGATTATCCTGTTGAAGAAACCAAGACTGGTAAAAATAAAAAAATATACCAAGTTATTCTTTTTTCTTTATTAGGTCTGCTGTCCTGCCATTTGATCGGCGTAATCTGGCTGTCCAAAGTTTTAAATTTGAGCTATCTGCAAGGTTTTATGGTCGGATCTTTTCCATTCTTAATAAAAGATTTAATTTCTCTGTTTATCGCCTATGTTATAATGAACAAGATAAAAAACAAGTTCATTGTTTAAGCGAAATAATTTCGAAAGGGGTTTAATACGATGAAATATATGAAAGTTTTATCTTTGTTTATGATTAGTATATTCATATTAACAAGTTGTTCCAAAGGAAATAGTAAAGCGGATGTGAAAGCCTTGAATTTAACGGCTGACAGATATTTGATTTTGGAAGATTATCATGAAAAGACAGCAAAGAATGGGCTGCTGGATATTCATTCAGGCGATTTAGATCTCGAAGCGGTACCGGGTCATGTTTATGAGTTTGTACTTGATGATAAAATGATGATGTCCTATCCCGGACAAATCAATGCAAAAGAGGCAACAGAGGTTGATAAACCGAAACATATTGTAATTGATTTAGATACGGCGGAAAACATTTTTACACTTCAAACACAAAACGCTTACTTAATTGATGTCAGATCAGCTGAGGAATTTGCAGAAGGTCATGTCACAGGTGCAATCAATATTCCGGTTGATCAGATCTCTTCCGTCACTGATGAAATCGATGATAAAGATGCTGTGATCATGGTTTATTGCAGGAGCGGCAATCGATCTCAACAAGCCTATAACAGCCTGACTGATTTGGGTTATCATGTTGTGCTTGATGCAGGCGGGGTCAATTCCTATACGGGTGAGCTTGAAAAGGGTCAATAAGTTTCAGACAACATTTAATATGAATGAAATAAAGGAAATATATATAATATGACTTTTATATTTCTTAAAATTTCACAATACTTCACTTTTTGATAATTTTATATTCATAAGTTGCTGTTAATATAAAATCACGTTAAGAAAAGAACGTAGTCGTAAAAGAGA
>CAYFQU010000055.1:0-4039 GCA_964345335.1 uncultured Mageeibacillus sp.
TACTGTACGTTGGTTCGTAGCCTGCTACCTTGCTTAGCTCTTTCATAAAATGGTACTTGTCTAAGATAAAGTAGCTATTTGGCACATAGTCAGTACCGGCTTTGATCCAAAAAGCTCCATCTCCATGTAAGTAGACCTTCAAAGGGTTACTCTTGTCTCTTTGTCCATATAACTCTGTAATTTTTGTATCAACTCGTTGCCAAAATTCAGCATTACTCTCATCACTTCTTCCTACGAGATGGTATTTATTTGGTAAATAGTAACGCTGACTGTTTCCCACTTGTTTCACTTCTTCATGGATCGTCACAAGCTTTGTGATCGTTCTTCCGGTTTTTGTCTTTTGAAGAAAAACATGGTCTTCATCGCATTGTAGGTGGATTTCTTTCACCCCTAACCTTGGTCTTTGGATTTTGATTGGTTGTTCCTGTACTTGATGAAGCAAATGTTTCACTGTTTGCCGACTGACTCTACCGGAACAAGCTGCTTGACTACTCTTGACATAGCCTCTGTCATAGTAGCTATTTTTTCTTTATCAATGATCTCTGTTTCTTCTGTTCCTGCATTTTTCAGCTGAGGTTGAATCGATAAATCTCCACTTTCCGACTTTTCTCCCGTTTCAGTTTCTGTTTCAACCACTGTTGTCGTTTCGGTCTCTGTTTCAGCTACTGTTGTGGTTTTAGTTTCTGCTTCAGCTGCAACTTCTGTTGTTTCAAGTGTCATGTCAGTACATGATTGCTTTTCTTTAGACTCGCAAACATTTTCGTCTGCCAGTATAAAAATATTGTGACTTAAGGAAAGGCACATCAAAAAAAGCCAAGATTAATCCCGTATATTTTTCAATCGATTTTTTCATGTTTTTCACCTCTCTCATAAAATATACAAGCAAGAAACTCTCCTTAAAATATACTCCTTATTCTATAAAAGCACACATAAAAACACACAAAAATTTTAAAGTTATAACGCCTTAGATTTTCTGATTTTTCTGATTATAGGCGGCTAAATATCTTTGGGTGATGGAGAGATCTGTTTCAATGGTAATATATTCACCGTTCACATAATCACTTGTATCCTCACCTTTACCGGCAAAAAATAACAATATTTTTTCATCCTCTTTTTCAGCAATTTCAAAAGCTCTGTGAATACCCTTTTCTCTTGTTGCATAGTTTTCTATTCTGCAAGGATATTGACTGGCTATCTGCGTCATTTCTGCCGCTATATCAGTGAAAGATCTTGAACCGGGATCATCGGGTACAAAAATTACAACATCCGAATTTTTAGCGCCGATATCAGATAAATCGTGAAGTCTGGTTTTCGCTTTATCTCCAGGGGCACCGAACATGGATAATAATTTGATCTTGCCGTAAATTGAGTGAATGGTTTCATACGTTTTCTCAAAACTCAAACCATTATGAGCATAGCTGATCCAAACGATAATTTTCTGATCATCAGAGAACAGGACAAAATTTCTACCTTCAACTTTGGCATTTGCTAAACCTTCCTGAATAGATTTCTCATCCACGCCAAAATACTCTGCTATATAAATCGCACAAAGTGCATTCTCAACATTATAGATACCGGGCTCATGAATTGTATATTGTGTTTCATGCCCGTGACAGACTCCGGTAAAAACGATCGACAAATCTTGAAGCTCAATATCTTTCGCGTAAATTGTATCCGTTATATCATCTAAGGAAAATGTAGCATAATTTTGTGTATGCTTTTTAACCTTAGCCATAATTTGCTCGAAATAATCTGTTTTTGAATTCAGAATAAAGGCTTTTGATTGTTCGATCAGCTTTAATTTAGAATGTAAATAATCTTCCATATCTGGATGTTCTATTTCACTGATATGATCTTGACCGATATTCAAAAAAGCTCCCATATCAAATTCAATCGTATTGACCCGATCAAATTTTAAAGCTTGTGAAGATACTTCAATAATCATATAACGCAAACCGGCTTGAACTGCATTTGCTAAATGACGATAAAGCGGGATCGCTTCCGGCGTAGTTAATTTTGCTTCCTGCTCGCTAATTCCATCATAGATACTGATCGAAGAAAGAATACCACATGGTTTTGCTTGTTGCTTTGCTAAATAGCAATCAAAAATCGACTTTAAAAATTTAACAGTTGTCGTTTTTCCCTTCGTCCCTGTCACTCCGATTGTTGTCAATTTGCGATCCGGATAATCAAAGAAAAAAGCAGCTATCGTGAGCATCGCCTTCCTGATATCCTTAACAATAATTGCCGCTGCTTCTAGTTCATAATCGATTTCAGAAACATAGGCGATAGCACCCGTTTGAATTGCGTTTTGTAGGTATTGCTTTTTGAAATGAATTCCCTTGCATAAAAAAAGGCTATTGGTTTCAATCTCCCGGGAGTCAAAAGTTATATCTTCAATGATAAAATTATGATTAATATGAGAAGTTTTAAGTAAAAGATCATGCTCTTTTAAAACTTCAATCATTTCATTTATATTTTTTGCCATATTACACCTCAATGTTAAGTTTATCATACCTATATAGTAATGAAAATTACCGTCAAGTATACAGAAGGCTCAACAAATTTTATTTTTTAAAAACCGTATCAGATTTAAAAATTGCTTTGCATGAATAAACAGCTATAATATAAAAAGTCTATCAAACTGAAAGGATATTTATGCAAAATATAAATTTATACTGCATTAATAATTATTCCGGTATTGTAGTAAATGGTCTGAAAGATAGCATCTACGATATTTCAAGACTTTATGAATACGATACAGAACATTCATTGACAATCTTGGAAGAGAATACTGCACTTAAACAGTCAACAGATAACTTAAAAAATCTCGGCAGAGTGGTTAATATAAATCAAAAGATATTTCATTTTGCAGATTCTATGATCAAAAAGGGTTATGTGCCTTTAGCCTTTGGCGGAGACCATGCTATGGCTATCGGAACCGTATCCGCAACCGCTCATAACTATGAGAATATAGGTTTGATTTGGATTGATGCGCATAGTGATATTAATACAGAGTCAAGCAGTCCTAGCGGTCATATTCACGGTATGCCTATCTCTTTTTTACTCGGTGAAGGATTGGCTGACTTTTCGAAATTAGGCGATCATAAACCCAAAATTAAACCGGAGAATATAGTTTATATAGGTTTAAGATCAGTCGATCCGGGTGAAATCGAGATTATAAAGAAGTTAGGAATTAAGACTTATTATTATACAGAATGTGAATCTTTAGGTTTGAAAACTGTTATGGAGCAAGCACTTGCGCAATTCGCTAATCTTGAGCATATTCACTTTTCCTTTGATTTTGATGTGATGGATCCAGAAATTTTTCCGGCGGTATCGACCGCTGTTCCACAAGGATTTAATCAAGCAGAAGTTTTATATCTATTTGAAAAAATACTAACAACAGATAAGGTGAAATCAATTGACCTGGTCGAGTATAATAAAGGCCGTGATATTGATGGAAAATCATTAGCCTTTGTCAGAGAACTTTTGAATTATATAGGAAAAATCACTTCTAAGATGGGAGCAAATTTCTATCCTCAAGCAGATTTATAATTTTAAGAAAACTCAATATACTCTTTATGAACTCTTTATAATTTATCGCTAAACCCGCTTTTTTATTATATTAAAGATATGTATTTTCTTTTAAGTGGCCACATGTCTGTTCTTAATCAAATCGGTTGGAGCAATGACAATACGATAGATTCCTTAGAGCCACTTGATATTATCGGCTTTATAGAATATTTGAATGATATTGAATCCTATACTTCTTACGTTGTAGCAAACTCAAGATGTATTTTATTTAAGATGCCGATCAAAGATTTTGCAAAACTGATTCAGACAAATGTGACTCTATGTTATAAGACATTACTTGTTTTTGCTAAAGTTACTCAAGCTCATATGCACCGCGCTGAGCTACACACTCTCTTCCATGCACGAGACGTTGTAGGACAGTTTCTTTATCAGCAAGCATAAAAGACTTATCATTTTCCGTTTATTTGCTCCATGACTCG
Source organism: uncultured Mageeibacillus sp. (assembly GCA_964345335.1). Taxonomy (GTDB): domain Bacteria; phylum Bacillota; class Clostridia; order Saccharofermentanales; family DTU023; genus UBA5436. The sequence continues at coordinate 4,017 of CAYFQU010000055.1, forward strand.
CTCTGCGATGGCCAATAGATTAC
>CAYFQU010000055.1:4049-7086 GCA_964345335.1 uncultured Mageeibacillus sp.
CGGTAAAATTTTAATCAATAGGGAGCACTTTGATAAATTAAAAGAACGATATGGAGATATTGTGCTCTAATTTTTATCATATAAGATATGAGTTGTATTTATAAATTCTATTTTTATAGATTCTAATTTTTTAATTTTTAAATAAGTTACTCTTGCTGCTTCATTGCAAAACTGGAGCTATCGTGTTATTCTTCCTTTGGAATAAAAAAGAAAGGGGGACTGTACGTGGAAGCTCACAGTTTGAACTTATTAAGTGACGATCACATACCTCGGTGCAGTAACCTTTTCTATTGCACTGAAGTTTCGTGTTTTGCCATCTTTGGTATTTAGTCTAAGATTCTGATGCTGTTATTCCCCGTCTTTCCTTAGGAAACGGAAATGTCATTATCAAATTATCTGGAAATTCGCAAAGAACTTATCTTACTCCTTGAACAAAAGAATTTTAGGAAAGTTGCAGAAATACTCTCGGAAATGAATGAGGTCGATGTCGCTGATTTCATCAATGAAAGTGAACCCTCCATCGCCTCTTTCTTATTTCGCATGTTGCCGAAATCTGAAGGAGCGGAAGTTTTTTCTTATTTGGATCAGGATACTCAAATTCAATTGCTCGAAGCATATACCGACAAAGAAATCGAAGAAATTATCAAAGGTCTTTACGATGATGACTTTGCAGATATGCTAGATGAAATTCCTGCCAATGTCGCTAAAAGATTATTACAGAATACAAGTCCTGAAAGACGCAATATTATCAATAAATTATTACAATATCCGGAAGAATCAGCAGGTTCTCTGATGACAACGGAGTATGTCCGATTCACTTCAAAAATGACTGTCAAAGAAGCGATTGATAAGTTGCGTCATGCGCATCCTAAAACGGAAACAATTTACACTTGTTATGTGACGTCAGAAGATTTAATTCTGCACGGCGTTATTTCGATTCGTGATGTTTTGACTGCCCGGGATGATCAGATCATCGGTGATTTAATGACAGAGAATGTCATTTATGCTAAAACAACAGATGATCAAGAAGGGGCTTCAAAATTATTGAGCAGATATGATCTTTTAGCCTTGCCGGTTGTTGATTCTGAAAGTCGTCTGGTCGGTATTATCACCATCGATGATGCTATTGATACCATGGCACAGGAAACTTCAGAAGATATGGCGATCATGGCAGCTGTTCAGCCTACCGAAAAATCTTATTTTGAAAATACCGTCTGGGATAGCGCAAAGCATAGAGTCATTTGGCTGATGCTATTGATGATATCCGGTATGATTAATGGAGAAATCGTTGCAAATTATGAACATGCCTTCGTGGCCATTCCGGCTCTTGTCACCTTCATGCCGATGTTGACGGATACGGGAGGTAATGCCGGTTCACAAAGCTCCGGTCTGTTAATTCGTGCCATTGCCTTGGATGAAGTTCATTTTAGGGATCTCGGCAAAATCCTATGGCGTGAATTACGTATCGCTTTGCTGGTTGGTGCAGTCTTGAGTTTGACGAATTTATTAAGGATCTACTATATCAACGGTTATAGCTTTCGCTTGGCACTCACCGTTTCTCTAACTCTTTATTCAATTATCATTATTGCCAAATTGATCGCAAGCTTTTTACCTTTGCTTGCCAAAGCCCTCAAGCTGGATCCTGCTTTGATGGCGGCGCCTTTGATTACGACGATCGCAGATGCAGTAGCTCTGGTTATTTATTTCAACTTTGCTCAATTGCTCCTACCTCTTTGATTCTGCATAAAGCTCGAGCTAATCAAGAAACACATTGGCAGAAGGCCATTATAAGCGATCTGCCAATGTGTTTTAATTTTTCATCTGCTGACTATAATGTTTTCAGTTCATTTAACGAAATAAATTGAATAAGCGATCCCAGAAACTCTCTTTTGCCTGTTCCGGCTCATCTGCTTTTTCTGTTTTCTCTTGATTGATCGCTTCTGTCATAAAAACAAATTGTACCGTTTCCGGCGTATCGTTTTTGGCGGAGGCAAATGAGGGTATTTCTACCTCATGGTCATAGTCGGCTAAATAGGAATTGATCATTTGATTCAGCATTTGATCCATTTCCTGTGTACCTTGGGATAATTGACCGGTGCCGTCAGCTAATTCCGCCGCACCGTCATTGACTTTATTGATACCGGAAGCAAATGTATTAAATCCGTCTGCCCAACTCTTGACTCCGGATACATATTGTTCCATGCCGCTGACATATTCAGATAATCCATTTTTCAAGGTTGCACCGTTATTCGAGAGAGTGCCGACCCCGCCCACATATTGTTGAACGCCCTGTAAATATGCGGATAAACCGGAATAAAAATTCTTGTCTTGTGCATTTTCAGTATAGAAACCCATGCTCAGTTGATTGAAACCTTGAACATATTCATACAGTCCACTGTGAAACAGAGCGTATTGACTGTTTAACTGACTGATGCCATCTAATAAATCGAAAAGTCCGGACAGTTGAGATAATTGAGATAAATTATTTAAGGCATTATCCATTGCCGCCAAAGCATCTGAATTCTGCATCGCGACAAGCCCTTGCTTGATTTGGGTTAAACCGTCAATCAAAGCCGGAAAACCCTCTGCTTGCGAACGAACAGTTTCTACATATCCTAAAATCTGCTGAGCTTCCATATTGGTCGCAATCTGCGTTTCATCTATTTTTAACTGACCCAATATTGCTTCCCTGGATAAAGCTGCTTGAAGTGTATTCAAACCGGTAATCATAGCATCTAAATTATTGCTGATTGCAGTTAAACCGTTCATCAAATCCGTAATATTTTGTTTAAAACCGGCCATCTGGTCCGGTAAAGCATTCAGCTGCGCTTTGACACCATCAATCTGTTCCGGAGTGAGTTGACTTGCACCGGTCTGCATAGCCGAAAGTCCGTTTTTAATGTCTTCAGATCCTTTGATCAATTCTCCGCCGGCAGAGAGTCTTTGGAAGCCATCTAAAATCTGATCTGCTGCTTCTTGAACAGCTGCTGCACCGCTTAGCAGATTTTGATTCTGGGCGCTGATTTGATCAACTCCG
>CAYFQU010000056.1:0-6962 GCA_964345335.1 uncultured Mageeibacillus sp.
CAAACCGGTTATGAGCCGGTGGCTCTAACCAACTGAGCTAATGGCCCATACATTTTGTACAACATGGAAGATTATACAAGTAGATTGTATAACTGTCAAGCACTATTTTTTTAAGATTCGCCTTTAAGATTCGCCTTTTAAACCGTATCTAAATTGTAAAGTTAAATTTCAAAGTCAAATGCAGGATAAGGCACAAATTGTACATGTAAACTTGGGACTCCATCTCATGTTTTTGGGTACAAAAATTCGAATCTAAAACGGGGTGCTCATATCACTCACCTCTCAATTATTTATACTTTCATCTGCTCTCATTAAATTTTCTGGTTTCCAAATCATGGATAAATAAACCGCTTCTTAATTTCGGTTCAAACCAAGTTGATTTCGGCGGCATCAACAAATTTTGATCTGCCACTGCAAACAGCTCATCCATCGTTGTAGGAAAAAGCCTGAAAGCAATTTTCATTTCGCCGCAATCCACTCTGCGTTCCAATTCTTGATAGCCTCTAATTCCCCCGACAAAATCTATGCGCTGATCTGTTCTGGGATCCTGTATATTGAGAATAGGCTGCAAAAGATCATTTTGCAAAATTGAAACATCCAAATTCCCGATGACATCATTAGCCAACTCAATTCGCTTCACTGCTCTCCTTGCCTTTAGCAAATACCATTCATGATTCAGATACATTGAAAAGGTCGCTTTTTCCTTGGGAGCCTGAAAATCTTTTCCGAAAGAGATCAGTTCAAATTTTTCTGAAACTTTTTTTAAAAAGTCTTTTTTTGTATAACCGTTAAGATCTTGAATCAGGCGATTGTAATCGTAGATTTTCAATTCACTTTGATCAAAAATAACAGCTAAAAAATAATTAAATTCTGCATTTGACGGAGCATTAGGAAACTCTTTTCTGCGTTTTTCAGCTACAGCCACTGCAGAAGCACAGCGATGATGACCGTCAGCAATATAAAGAGCTTCTATATTTTCATATGTTTTAACAATTTTGGCGATCAGATTTTGATCGGAAATCGTCCAAATCTGATGCCTGATTTGATCGCCAGAGAAAAAGGAAATATCAGGCTCTCTTTTTTTAATATTTAACATGATTTCTTTTACCGCGACGGAAGATTTATTTGCTAAAAAAATAGGTCCGGTATTGGCATCTAAAACATCTACATGGCGAATCCGATCCTCTTCTTTATCCTGACGAGTTTTTTCATGTTTTTTAATCGTATCATTCAGATAATCATCCACTGCCGCGCAGCAGACAATGCCTGTTTGTGTTCTGCCTTGCATCGTCAATTCATATAAATATAAATTTTCCGTTTGATCTTTCAGCAAAATCTGATTGTTCAAAAAACTTTGATAATGCTCATAAGCAGTTTGATACACTGTCGGGTCATAAATATCAACAGTATCATCAAGTGTTGCATCGGCACGGTCGATTGCTAAGAAGCTAAGAGGATTATTTTCAAGTATTACTCTTGCCTCTTGGCGATCAACAACATCATATGGCAAAGCCGCTACCTGTGCGGCATATTCATTAGCCGGACGAATTGCTCGAAAAGGTTTTATTGTCGCCATTTTTTCTACCTTCTTAAGACTGTTTGGAAATTCTGCGTACTTTAACAACACCGTCTATATTCGTAATCGCCTGAATAATATGATCCGGAATTTTATGATCGACATCAAAAATGGTATAAGCCCAACCATTTTTATGTTGATTCCCCAGCTTTGCAATATTGATATGTTCCGCTGCCAGTAAATTTGTCATTTGACTGAGCATCTGCGGAATATTGCGATGTAAAACCGCAATTCTCTGCTCTGTAAGGCAAACACCGAAATCCAAATCCGGAAAATTCACTGAATTAGTAATATTCCCATTGACAAGATAATCGATCATTTGATTGGAAACCATTTTGGCGGCATTGTACTCACTTTCCGGTGTAGAAGCTCCTAAATGCGGAATATTGATGGTGCGAGGCATATTTAATGTCTTTTGATCCGGAAAATCCACCACATAATGAGAAATGATATTTTGCCTGATCGCCTCCCGCAAAGCATCATTATCCACCAAACCATCTCTGGCTAAATTAATCAGACATAATCCCGGTTTGGCAACTTGCAAGAGATTTTGATTCACAATATTTCTGGTATTATCATTCAAAGGAACATGCAAGGTGATAAAATCACATTGCTTAAATAAGTATTCCAACGAATTACAATATTCAATTTTACTGCTTAAACCCCAAGCATGCTGCACCGTCAGAAAAGGATCATAGCCGTAAACCTGCATACCGAAATCTATGCACATATTAGCCACCAAAGCTCCGATTTCTCCCAAGCCGATGACAGCTACCTTTTTGCCATATAATTCCGGTCCGACAAAAACTTTTTTCCCTGCTTCAACTTCTGTTTTAATATTGGCATTGTCCGGAATGTTCTTTGTCCATTGCAAAGCTTCAACGATATTACGCGAAGCCATAATCATCGCTAAAGCAACGAGTTCTTTCACGCCATTCGCATTGGCTCCGGGAGCATTACAAACAACGATTCCGTTTTCCGAACATTTTTCAAGCGGTATATTATTTACTCCGGAACCGGCTCGGCCGATAAATTTCAGCTCCGGATTCAGCGGATAATCGTGCAAAGCTTTACTGCGTACTAAGATAGCATCCGGATTTTTATGCATACCATCAATTAAAAAATGCGGAGGCATTTGCTGCAATACTTTTTCTTCAATATGATTTACAGGTTTAACGATATAATCTTTCATATTATTTTCCTATCAGATATTTATTAAAAATATTAAAAATTTTTATTTATTACGTAAGGCAAATTCTTTCATGAATGCAATCAAAGCGTCGACACCCTGTTCCGGCATTGCATTATAAATACTCGCCCGCATGCCGCCAATGGAACGATGTCCCTTTAAATTGAACAAGCCATGTTCTTTGGCTTCCTTGATAAAGGCATCATTCAAGTTGGCATCATTACAAACAAAAGGCACATTCATCAAAGAACGGCTGTTTTTTTCAGCGATACCATGATAAAAATCACTGTTGTCTAAAAAATCATACAATTTTTTTGCTTTTCTTTGATTGATTTCTTGTATTGCAGGGATTCCGCCCATCTGATCCAGCCATTGATAAACCAATCCGCAAACATAAATCGCATAACAAGGCGGTGTATTGTACATAGAGTTTGCCTCAGCATGAATTTTATATTGCAGCATCGTCGGCACATTCTCAGCTGTGGGCTGAATTAAATCCTCACGGATAATAACAAGAGTAACACCGGCGGGGCCCATGTTTTTTTGTGCCCCTGCATAGATCAAACCGAAACGTTCAACATCATATTCTTCGGATAAAATATTGGAAGACATATCTCCGACTAAGATAACTTCACCGGTTTCAGGTAAGGCTTCCGGCTTAAATCTTGTGCCATAAATTGTATTATTGACGCAAATATGTACATAGTCAGCATCTTGGCTTATATTCTCCGCTTTAATTTTAGGAATATAAGAAAAGAGTTTATCTTCAGAAGAAGCTACTATTTGGGCATCTCCATATTTTTTCGCTTCCGAATATGCTTTTTTTGCCCAATGACCGGAAATCACGAAGTCCGCTTTTTTATTTTTGTTCATTAAATTAAGTGGAATCATTGCAAATTGGGTATGTGCGCCACCTTGCAGAAATAAAACTTTATAGTGATCTGGAATACGCATCAATTTGCGCAATGTAGATTCTGTTTTTTGGAAAATTTCCAAAAAATCTTGGGAACGATGACTCATTTCCATGACGGACAAGCCTTTGCCCTGATAATTCAACATATCTTTTTTCGCTTGTTGTAAAACCTCTTCCGGTAAAACTCCAGGTCCTGCAGAAAAATTGTATATACGTTCCATAAGCACCTCTCCGAACAATATATTTTTGAAGTTTGTATGTTTATACAATTATAATATTAATCATAAATAATTCAATTTAGATTGAAATTTTACAGAATTTTAAGGCAATAACACATATTGACATTTTGATTCTAAACGGTATCATAACATAGTAGACAAAACGAGGTGTAGCGCAGTTGGTAGCGTGCCTGCTTCGGGAGTAGGAGGCCGGAGGTTCAAGTCCTCTCACCTCGACCATTGAAAAGTCCTTGATGCTCAAGGGCTTTTTCTTTTTTATGTCAACTCATTCAGAATAGCTAAAAAAATTTACTATTTACTATTCCGTAAAAAAATTTAAAGCCGATAAAAGTTTTCATTTATTGAGTTTTCATTTCATGCTGTATCGCCTCGGACAAATCTAAAGTCATAAATCCGTCTTGTGCTATAAAAAGCGGTATCCCGATATAGCCTTGCTCTTTGGCTTCATTAAATATATCTTCATGATCTCTGATATTTAAAAACTCTCGCAGCCAAAGAACTTTCTCACCTAAAAGCCTGTATTCATAAGAGATGTTCTGTTCTTCCAGTTTTTTAATTGCCCCTACACAGTCCGGGCAAGCATTGATGCCATAAATAATCATCATTGTTTTCTCCCTGCAGATTCGTTATTTTTCTCCTTTAAAGATAAACGATCAATGATAAAGTTACCATCACTAAATCGTTATTTTTAAGCGATAATAAAATAGACTACAGTTAAAAGCTCCACACGACAAATTTTATGATCAACAGACACAGATGAGCATGGCATTTACAGTCATATAGAAAAATAGAATTGATCATTATTTTCAGCTTAAACTAACAAAATAATATACTTCAAAATACATTTTAGACATAATTTTCACAAAATAAAAAAGCACTGAAACGTTTATGTATCAGTGCTTTACGTCTGGTCGAGGTGAGAGGACTTGAACCCCCGGCATCCTGCTCCCAAAGCAGGCGCGCTACCAACTGCGCTACACCTCGATGTAATCAGCTTGTATATCATAGAGAGAATCAAATTGAATGTCAAGCATGATTTTAACCAAAGCAGCAATTATAAGGTAGATTTCGGTATCTGATATTTTTGGGAAAATTCAGTATATTTTTCCGTATATTGGGGATCATTTTTATTTAAACGAGCCTCAAAATCATGCTGTCTGAAATGTTGCTCACTAAACTGAATAATACAAATACTCATATTAAAACAATGATCTGCAATACGTTCTAAGCAAGTATATATTTCAACAATTGTAATACCATTTTCGACCTTGCAAATGCCGTTTTTCAAACGTTCAATATGCGTATCCGATAAAGCCTTATTAATTTCATCGATCCGATCCTCCAGCGGTTGAATATCGAAAGCACGTACTGAATCTAAAGTTGCCAGAGCCTCTCGGGCAATTTCCATGATTTCTAAGATAGCATCTGTATAAACTTTCAATTCAAGCATCGCCTCATCAGAAAATCCATCATCAGCAGAGGCTTTATACTTAGCCTGATCCGCAATGTTAATAGCATGATCGCTAATACGCTCAATATCATTCAAAGAATGCATCATAATTGTCAATTTAGAATTATCTGCTTGATTTAACATATTAGCAGCAATTTTCATCGTATATTCCATTAAGGCATCTTCATATTGATCTACTTGATTTTCAAGCATTTCCACATGAGCATAACCTTCAGCATCGTAATTATAAATTAAATCGATCGCATTATGTAAAGAGCTCAAAGAAGTCTCCATCATTTTATTGATAACCATGTGAGCCTGTTCAACCGCGACCGCAGGATGTTCTAAAAAACGAGGATCCAATAGACGCAAAGTCTTCGCCAAGTCATCCTGTTTGATTTTCGTTTCGCTTTTCGGAATAATCAACTGTGAAATTTTGACCAATTGATCAGAGAACGGAAATAAAAGCAGCACGGTAAAGATATTAAACACAGTATGTATGATAGCTATTGATACCTGATTCGCTGCACTTTCCATAAATGAAAAAGGTCTGAAAAAGTGAATGGTATAAAATAAAGTAACAAAAATAATCGTTCCGATCACATTGAAGGCTAAATGGATAATAGAAGCTCTTTTTGCATTTTTACCTGCCCCGATAGAAGACAATAATGCGGTAATACATGTACCTATATTTTGCCCCATAATCAAAGGCATAACCGCAGTAAAAGAAAGTGCACCGGTTGTACTTAAAGCTTGTAGAATACCGGTCATAGCAGAAGAGGATTGTATAACAGCAGTTAGTAATGCTCCTACCAAAACACCAATGAACGGATTTGTAAAAATTTTGAAGAGATTTTGAAAATTCGGATCATTTTGTAGCGGTGATACTGAATTCGACATGGTCTGCATACCAAACATTAAAACTGCAAAACCTAAAAGGGCTGTTCCTGTAGCTTTTTTGCTATCCGTTTTGCCTGTAAAAATAAAAATGATACCGACAAGAGAAAGAATTGGCGTAAAAGTCGAAGGTTTCAGTAATTGTATAAAAAAGCTATCTCCGGAAACCCCACTCAAACTGAGAATCCAACCTGTAATCGTCGTACCGACATTGGCACCCATAATAACAGGAACTGCCTGCTTTAATTTCATGACACCGGAATTGACAAGAGCTACGACCATAACCGTTGTAGCAGATGATGACTGAACAACCGCTGTCGCTACCATGCCAAGTAAAAGACCTTTATATTTAGTAGAACTGAGCTTACGTAACAGCAGCTCCATCTTACCACCTGAAACGGCTGTTAAGCTATCTCCGAGTATGTGCATTCCATATAGAAATAAACATAATCCGCCAAGCATCTCTAAAAAATCATATATACTCATAAAGCAATACTGAGGTAAACCTATCCCCTTTTAATATTAATCATATTACATAGAATTAACATTTTTACTCTAACATTATCAAGCATTTTTGGGAAGTGCGAAATGCTCGATCGAATTAATTATTTATCATCTGTAAAAACTTACTTGAAAACAATCTTTCCATCCGTTATACTAACTTAGTCAATGGCCCTATGGTCAAGCGGTTAAGACGC
>CAYFQU010000057.1:0-1867 GCA_964345335.1 uncultured Mageeibacillus sp.
GGGCATTTGGTGGAGCTGGGTCATTGCTTCCGGATTTGTCGGTTTGGTCATGGGTTTCATCATACAGAAAATGCGTTTGGATGAAGGTGTCTTCAGTAAAAAAGATATTATTACTTTTAATATCGGACAAATTGTTGCTCATATTGTCGCCTGGATTGTGATTGCTCCGGTTCTTGATATTTTAATTTATTCAGAACCGTCCAATAAAGTCTTTTTACAAGGTGCTTTAGCCAGCGTCAGCAATATTATTGCAACAGGTGTTGTCGGTACTTTATTATGCCTGGCATACGCTAAGGCAAGACCGCAGCAAGGTTCATTAAATAAAGAATAATTGCATTTGAGATTAGAGGTGGAACAGATTTTGTTTCACCTCTTTTTTATTTAAAAGGAGACTTTGTCTTGGCACAACCGATTATTGAATTTCTCGATTTCAGCTTTCAATATTTTGCACAGGCTGAGCCGACTTTAAAACATATCAATCTCGCCATCTATCCGGGCGAAAAAATTCTGATTGTCGGCCCTTCCGGTTGCGGAAAATCAACACTCGCCAATTGTATAAACGGTTTAATTCCTTTTTCTTATAAGGGGAAAATGGATGGCAAGCTATTGATCGATGGCAAGCCTGCTGCTGAGCAGAGTATTTTTGAAATTTCCAAAGTCGTCGGTACTGTTTTGCAAGATTCAGATAGTCAATTTATCGGCATGTCAGTCGCAGAGGATTTAGCCTTTTCACCGGAAAATGATTGCATTCCTCGGTCTGAATTACATCGTCTAGTCAGAGAAATAGCGCATACGGTTGAAATTGAAAACCATTTACAACATGCTCCAGATGAATTATCAGGAGGTCAAAAACAGCGAGTTGCAATCGGCGGTGTTTTAATGGATGATGTTAAACTTCTATTACTTGATGAACCGCTTGCCAATTTAGATCCGGCAACCGGTAAAAATGCTGTTGAATTAATTGATCAATTACAAAAAGAATTAAAAGCTGCCACCGTTTTAATCGAACATCGTCTGGAAGATGCTCTGCATCGTCCTGTGGATCGTATTGTGCTCATGTCGGAAGGTCAAATCATTTTTGACGGTAAACCTGATACTCTATTAGCCCAAAATTTACTGAAACAAAATGGGATTCGTGAGCCGCTATATATCACAGCTTTGAAATATGCAGGAATTCAAATTCGACCCGAGCATAAACCCAGCCATATCAATACCTTAACTTTATCAGAAGCGGAAAAAGCACAAGTTCAAGCTTGGTTCAAAACGATGCCGCCTCCACTCAACACAGCGAAAAAGGCAATTGTTCTGGAAGCCGAAAATATTGACTTTACCTATGCCAACGGTTTTCATGCTCTGCACGGCATCTCCGCTAAAGTTCATGCCGGTGAATTATTAGCCATCTGTGGTCGTAACGGTGCCGGCAAATCAACTTTTTCCAAAGTGATTTGCGGTTTTGAAAAACAGCAAACCGGATCTTTAACTTTTCATCATCAAGGAAAAACTGAAAATTTAATGGATTTAAGTATAAAAGAAAGAGCAGATCGAATCGGTTTTGTCTTACAAAGCCCGAATCAGATGATTTCGCAAACGATGATCAAAGACGAGGTCGCTCTGGGTCTCCGGGCAAGACATATGGCGGAAGAAGTTATTCAGAAAAAAACTGCAGAGGCCTTGCAAATCTGTGGGCTATACCCCTTCCGTAACTGGCCTGTATCCGCTTTGAGCTTCGGACAGAAAAAACGTTTGACGATTGCTTCTATTCTGGTTTTAGATCCGGAAATCTTAATTTTAGATGAACCGACCGCCGGTCAGGATTTTCGTCACTATACGGAGATTATGGAGTTTTTACTGATCTTAAGCAAACGCG
>CAYFQU010000057.1:1877-3114 GCA_964345335.1 uncultured Mageeibacillus sp.
TATTTTAATTACGCATGATATGCATTTGATGCAGGAATATGCGGAAAGAGCTATTGTTTTCAATCAGGGTAAAATTATTGCCGATGCAAATCCTGCAACTGTCTTAACAAATCAGGAGATTATCGAGCAGGCGAATTTAAAAGAAACCTCTTTATTTGAACTTGCCGGGAAATGTGATATTCCAAATAAAAAGGATTTTGTCTTCCGTTTTATGGAGTATGAAAGAGAACAAAGAACTTTTGTCGCAGAGCAATCGGAAGAGCAAAATTTATCCGATTCTTCAGCAAAGGATCATAAACCAGACCTGATAAAGAGCAAGCAGGCGGAGGATAAAGATGATTAATTTATTTAACTATATTGAAAAAGATTCTCCGATACATCAGTTAACAGGTGCTGCAAAATTTTTGATGTTACTTTTTTGGATGCTCGCTGCTATGACCACATTCCATACACCTTTTCTCTTTATTTTATCAATTATTTCTCTGCTGCTCTTCAAAATCTCTAAAATTAAATTAAAAGAAGTTCGTTTTCTATTGCTCCTGACTTTATTCTTTTTATTGATGAACAATTTATTAATCTATTTGTTTTCACCTGAATTAGGCGTAGAAATTTATGGCACCAAACATATCTTATTTCAATTTTCAAATCATTATACAGTTACACAGGAGCAATTGCTTTATCATTTAAATGTCATTTTAAAATATGCCGCAACCATTCCAATTGTACTGCTTTTTGTCGCAACAACACATCCCAGTGAATTTGCTTCTTCATTGAATAAAGTGGGCGTGAGTTATCAGATTGCTTATGGTATTGCCTTAGCCTTGCGCTATATACCCGGCTTAGTCGAGGAATATCAAACAATTTCCCTGTCGCAGCAGGCTCGTGGTATTGAAATGTCAAAAAAAGAAAATTTTATCAAGCGTTTCAAAGCAGCTTCCAATATCATCATCCCTTTAATCCTAAGTAGTTTCGACCGAATTCAAATCATTGCCAATGCAATGGAATTAAGAGGTTTCGGAAAGCATAAAAAGAGAACCTGGTATATGGGACGGGATTTTACCGGGAAAGATATTTTAGCAATTGTTTTTGGAATCCTTTTAATGGTTTTTTCTTTCGGCTATACCATTTATCATGGCAGTCGCTTCTGGAATCCTTTCGTCTAGGACTTGGGATAAAATTAGCAGCATGTATTTTGATTACTGATGCTCTTTTTTGAGTAGATCATATTCAGACGGCA
>CAYFQU010000057.1:3214-6740 GCA_964345335.1 uncultured Mageeibacillus sp.
TTCCTGTAAAGCTGAAAAGGCTTCTTGTGTTTCATCGGTCAATCCATTGCCATATTCAGGTGGTAAGCTGAATGTTTTATTGACGATAAGTGTACCATCAATACTTGCTATATGATCTTTTACCTGTAAGATAAATTTTTTCTCCGTCAGGTAAAATCCGTCTTCCATAGAACCGAGGGGTTCAGAATTTAATTTAACTCCCTTACCGGTTTCATCGAAATAATAGTCAACTTGATTGATAGTCATGCGGCGATTTTTGATTTTTTCTGAAGCTCTGTTTTGCGGATTGAGAATATAATAAAAGAAATCACCCTGCTCATTTTGCAAGCCGTATTTTTTCTTTTCTCTGCTTATTTCCTGAGAACTTTCTTGTCCAAGAGCTTGTACCCGATTTGAGGCATAAAAAGCTAAGCAGGACAAAGCTACCAGAAAAGTGATTAAGTATATTTTTAAACTTCTAAATTTTTTCTTATATTGTTTCATCGTCTTTTCCTGTTTTTTTATTATATAAAAAAATAATGCTTTTCCCAAGATCAAGATATTATTTTGGCTCTTTAGATAAAATTCTATATTTTCTTTTTAAATGAGCTTTTTTTTCTCTTTATTTCTTTCGCCAAACGGCTTTTTTTGACTCGTCGGCTTGTCATTCTCTGCAAAAGTTCCAAGGGATTTCCCGGATAGGATAAACGAAAAGCAAAATAATTAATCCATTCAGCAAGTATAAAAAGCCAGAGAAAAATGGATATCCGATTGATACCTATCGGCAAATGATACTTTTGCATCAAGGGCAGCGCTGCAATTAACAAAATAAAATCAAAATATTTCAAGAAAAGATAAATCCAGGCAGTCTGCGGTTTGGCAAAATTTCTCTGCTTTCTCCTTTTTAATAAAATCCACCAATAGATCGAACCCTGCAATAGGATAAAAGACAGCAGGCTCAGCAAGTATAAAACATCTACCATCAGAGGTCCGGTATATTTTCTGATTAAAAGAATATAAGAGAACCAAATGGCAAAAACAGTAAATAAATCGCTGTAAAATAATCTCTTTAACTCAAAGATAACCTTTTTCTCTAAATCCCGCATAACTTGATCTCCTGACTTCAGGCTGCAAAATAGTTTTGGCTTCGACAGAATAACATTGCCATCACCGAAAAGCAATTTAACAAATTTCCTGTTCTCTGATGAAATCGAATCAAGGCCTTTGCCGGTATCATTTTGCACGCGGGAAATTTTTCCCACTTTTTACATCCGTTTATAGAAGAACGCCTGGCTATTCGTTATAATTTAGTGGAAACTAATTGAAAAACCTTACTGTTACGCTATTTGCAACTGCCGGTTGCCGAATTGACGGCATCACTTTCTGGTTTGCTACCGCTGCAGCGTATATGCTGAAGTCAATGAAATTGTTTCAGGAAATAGAAGAGAAAAATATTTCTTGCTGACTGCAGTCAATGATTTCATGAATAACTTAAGCGAAATATAGGAGTATAAAAATGATTTTTGCTGATAAAATTTTAGAATTAAGAAAGAAAAACGGTTGGTCACAAGAAGATTTGGCAGATAAGATGAATGTTTCCCGCCAATCCATATCCAAATGGGAAAGTGCACAAGCTACACCTGATATCGCTAAAATTATTCAATTGAGCGAATTATTTGGAGTTTCGACCGATTATTTAGTAAAAGACGAACTGGAGTCTGTGGAATTTTCAGAAACGGTTCCGGATGAAAACAATTAAACTTATGTTTCTTTAGAAGAGGCAAATCGCTTTCTCAACACGGCACAAAAGACGAGAAAAATGATCGCTAATGCAATCTCTTTTTTCATTATCTGCTGCATACCTTTAATTCTGTTAGCCAGCATGGCCGAAGAGAAGGTTGTCAATTTCAGTGAAGGATTTGCGTCAGGCATCGGTCTGATCGGCGTGATGCTCTTTGTGACTTTCGCCGTTGTCTTGTTGATCCTGTCCGGTTTAAAGATGAAGGACTTCGAAAAATGGGAAGAAGAAGATTTAGACACAGCTTATGGGGTAACCGGTTTAGTAAAAGAAATCAAAAATAATTTTCAAAAAGAATTTCAAAGAAATTTAGTTTTAGGCATTGCCATCTGCATTTTGAGTATTATACCGCTTTTCATGGCTATTTCTTATAATGAAGAAAATGATTTTTTGATGGTTATAGCCGTCTGCATCATGCTCATACTCATCGCCGTAGGTGTGAATTTGATCATTCGTGTCACCTATTTCCAGGATAAATTGAATGTGCTTTTACAAGAAGAAAATTACACTTTTGAAAAGAAAAAAGCGAATAAAATTTTCTCGAAAATCACTTCGATCTATTGGCTTTCTATCCTTGCTATCTATCTGTTCACCGGCTTTTACTTTACTTCCTGGCCACAAAACTGGCTCATCTGGCCGATCGCCGGTATAGTTTTCGGTATTGTCGCGATTATTGTTGAATTGGTAGAAACAAGAAAGAACAGACCATAAAATTCATGCTGAAATGTGGTCAGGGCGCAAATAGCGATCAATTTTTATCTATAACAATAAACAAAAATACCGTCCGGAGTCCGAACGGTATTTCTTAATCTTTGGGTCATTCTCTCTTTGTTTGCGTTTCCGATTAGAAATCAACTTCTGTATCGTAATAAGCAGCTTTGAGTAATTTTTCCATTTCTTCCTGGGTAGGAATTCTCGGATTGGAACCTGTGCAGGCATCACCAATTGCCAGCTCTGCAATTTTCGGAAGTCTTTCAAGGAATACTTCTTCCGGAACGAAACCTTGTTCTGTCGGATAGCTGTCTGCACCATAATGTTTAATACAATGCGGAATATTCAAATCATCATTCATCTTGCGGAGATATTTGATTAAAAGTTCTACTTTTTCATCATCATTAGAACCGCCTAAGTGCATATAATCAGCAATCACGCCATAACGTTTTTTAGCTGTTTCATCTTTGGCATTGAAAGCGATAACTTTCGGTAAGTACATTGCATTCGCAGCACCATGAATAATATGTGCACCATAATCAGCAAAAGCTGCACCTGTTTTATGTGCCATGGAATGAACAATACCGAGTAAAGCATTGGAGAAAGCCATACCTGCCAAGCATTGAGCATCATGCATCGCATGTCTTTTTTCCATGTCGCCATTATAAGATCCAACTAAATCATTTTGAATCATTTCGATTGCATGAATAGCTAAAGGATCACTGTAAGCACAGTTTGCTGTCGAAACATAAGCTTCAATCGCATGTGTCATAGCGTCCATACCTGTATGAGCAACAAGTTTCTTAGGCATTGTTTCCGCAAGTTCAGGATCGACAATTGCCACATCCGGTGTGATTTCAAAGTCAGCAATCGGATATTTAACACCATTGTCATAATTTGTGATAATGGAGAAAGCTGTTACTTCAGTAGCTGTACCTGAAGTTGATGAAACAGCACAGAAATGAGCTTTCGTACGCAGTTTAGGAAGACCGAAAACCTTGCACATATCCTCGAATGTACAATCAGGATATTCATATT
>CAYFQU010000058.1:0-6672 GCA_964345335.1 uncultured Mageeibacillus sp.
CCAAGCGTTAAGCGTAAAAGAAAATCTGAAGCTGCACGTAAACGCAAACGTTAATTGCAGCTGTCACTAAAAGACTAAGAAAGGTTGGGATGTTGTTCTCAACCTTTTTCTTTTTCTCAAAAATTGTAACGCCCTGAATGAAATAAAAATTAAGACTATGCTAAAATTAAATCAGAAATAAAAATTGAAAGAAGTGTTACCTATTAAAGAGAATGTATTAGAAAAAAGAAAATGGTATCAGAATCCGATGACACAAGCTTTCAATACACAGCTTGAAAAGACGGAATTTAAAACGGAAGAAGAAAAAATAGATGCCTATATCAATGCCTTGTTGGAAGCAAAGGGTCTATTCAGTGATGCCGCAAAAGAAAATTTTTTATATCCCGAAAACGGCGAGTTCGAAGATCCTTTCCAATTTCAACAAATGGAGTTGGCTTGCGAAATTATTGCTCAGGCTATACAAAATAAAGAGAAAATATTAATTTTTGGCGATTATGATTGTGACGGATTAACTTCGACGGCTATTATAGTGCGTGTATTACGCCTTTTAAAGGCCAATGTGGCTTATTTTATACCTGACCGCCTGGAGGACGGCTATGGTTTAAGCGAAAAAACGCTTGAGCAGGTTTATGCGGAAAAGCCGGATTTAGTCGTGACTGTCGATTGCGGGATCAACAGTTATTCCGAAATCGACGCTTTAATGCAAAAAGACATCAAGGTTATTGTCAGCGATCATCATCAGCCGGATGAGCAATATGCGAAAAATGCTTTGGCATTATTAAATCCGCAAGTGGAAGAAGATACCTATCCATTTCTGGGATTGGCCGGAGCAGGCGTCGCTTTCAAATTGGTGCAGGCATTAGTTTTATATTTAGGCAGAGAAGATATTGATTTATCGCCTGCCCTCTGTCTGGCTGCGGTAGGTACCGTCGCTGACTCCATGCCTCTGGAAGGTGAAAACCGAATGATTGTCGCTCTGGCGACAGCTATCTTTCAAGAAAAAGCTCCTTTAGGTCTGCGTCTTTTGGTAGAAAAATTTTGCTATAACGGTCATATCGAAGCTTCTACATTTGGCTTTTCAATCGGTCCGCGTCTGAATGCTGCCGGCCGAATGGGGGAATTAGCGCCTGCCATGGAATTATTGCTTTCTGATGATCAGGCTGAGATCGAAGCGAAAATTGAAATTTTGGAAGATCTGAATAATCAGCGTAAGGAATTGGAACAGGCTATATTTGCGGAAGCGGTTAAACAGATCGAAGCCATGCCGCTGGCAGAAAGAAAATATATCTTGGTTGTTGCCGATCGGAATTGGCATTCCGGTATTACCGGCATCGTCAGTTCCAGATTGATGGAGAAGTATTCGGTTCCGGTGATCACCTTTGCCGGTTCCGACGGATTTTTTAAAGGTTCTGCAAGAAGTATCGGTAACTTTGATATTCTCTCCGCGATAGCCGGTGCCGCTGAATTTACAGAAACTTTTGGCGGACATTTACAAGCAGCAGGTGTGACCGTCTCAGAAAAACAATATCCCGCGTTTCGCAGGCAGATTTTGGAATATGCGGCTGCCAACCCTGTTCATAAATCTGAATTGGAATCTCGACAATATCATTTTGATTTGCCGCATGATATGGTCAATGATAATTTTGCGGAAAGGTTAACTCATTTTGAGCCCTTTGGACAAAAAAATGAGAAGCCGTGTTTTCTTTTGAAAAATCTGGTGATCGAGCAATGGCGTGAAGTCGGACAAGGCAAACATCTCAGCTTGAGCTTGCGTCTGCAAAATCAGAAAATTATTTCCGCTATTGCTTTTAATCAGCAGGATTTCTCAAGAATTTTCAAGCAAAACGATAAAGTTGATTTATTGGTCAATTTAAATTGGCAGGAGTGGAATGGACACTTTTCAACCCAGCTGCAAGTGTTAGATTGGCGTGTATCTCATTTGAACAGCATTCTTTGGGATGATTTTAACAGTGTGGAAAAAATCTATGAAATCGAGCCGGAACAAGTTCAAAAAATCAGTCAAATGTATGCGATACCAATGAATCAATTTATGATACAAAGCCAACAGATTGCAGCGGTGCATAAATATCTTGAACAATATTATGTCGATTTGGAAAAAGGTTTCAATATTACTTTATTAGCCAGGGCGATTGCCCGTGAAATGAAATTATTTATTAATCCTTTTATCTTAAAAAGGGTGTTGCTGATATTTGAAGAATTGGGTCTGGCCAAATGGCAAAAAATAGATGCCCATAATATTTGTTTAATGGACTTCACCAATCATGCTAAAATAAGTGATATGGAAATGAGCGAGACATGGCAAAATTTACATGCGCAGGAGTTGATCTAATCTATGACGGATAATGAAAAAACAAATATTGAACCCATAGATACAACAGATGCTAAGCAGGGAGCAGAGCATCAAAGCTCAACTGTTAAATCGGATGACGATAAATATTTAGTCGCCGATCAAACGATGAAACAGCTCATTGAGCAATTTCTCTCCTATTCCAAAATGGAGTCAGGAGATAAGATTTGGGCTGCCTATGAATTTGCCAAAAAAGCGCATGAAGGACAAAAAAGAGCAACCGGCGAAGATTATATTATTCATCCTATTGCCACCATGGAAATTTTAATCGATATTGAAGTCGATCAGGATACTTTAATCGCCGCTCTTTTACATGATGTGGCGGAAGATACGCAATATAATCTGGAAGATATCAAAGAACATTTCGGGGAAGATGTCGCTTTATTGGTTGATGGTGTTACCAAGTTAAATAAGATCCATTTTACGTCTAAAGAAGAAGTGCAGGCTGAAAATTTCCGTAAAATGTTTTTGTCAATGGCCAAAGATATACGAGTGGTTCTGATTAAGCTGGCGGATCGGCTACATAATATGCGTACCATTCGCTATATGACACCTGACAAACAAAAAGAAAAAGCCAGAGAAACTCTGGATATTTATGCTCCCTTGGCACATCGCTTAGGTATTTATAAAATTAAATGGGAACTGGAAGATATTTGTTTGCGTTATCTTGATCCTGACTCTTATTATGAACTGGTCGGCGCCATTTCGCAGAAACGTTCTGAAAGAGAAAATTATCTGGAAAAAATTGTTTCAGAAATGAATACCAGGATTTCTGAGATGGGCATTGAAGCTGAAATTGAAGGTCGGCCGAAACACTTTTACAGCATTTATAAAAAGATGACGACGCAGCATAAAAAGTTGGATGAAATCTATGATTTGTTTGCGACGAGAGTGATCGTGCCGACAGTCGGTGATTGTTATGCCGTTTTAGGCTTGGTGCATGAACTGTATAAACCTATGCCCGGTCGTTTTAAAGACTATATCGCCATGCCCAAAGTCAATATGTACCAATCTCTGCATTCCACGGTTATCGGCCCGGAAGGCGTCCCTTTTGAAGTGCAGATCAGAACTTATAAAATGCATCGAACCGCTGAATATGGTATAGCGGCGCATTGGCTTTATAAAGAAGGAAAACGCTCCGGCAAGCAAGATGAAGAATTGGAAGCTAAGCTAACCTGGCTGCGTCAGTTATTGGAATGGCAAAAAGATATGAGCGATGCTTCCGATTTTATGGATTTATTAAAAACAGGCCTGGTCCTGGATGAAGTTTTCGTTTTCACTCCAAACGGGGAGGTTCGCTCTTTAACAGTCGGATCTTGTCCGATTGATTTTGCCTATCAAATTCACAGCGAAATCGGTAATTCAATGTACGGTGCCAGGGTTAACGGCCGCATGGTGCCTTTGAATTATAAATTGCGCAGCGGCGACATCGTTGAAATTTTGACTTCGGATAAAGTACAAGGACCGAGTCGGGACTGGCTAAATATTGTCGCGACAACTTCTGCCAAATCTAAAATTCGCAATTGGTTTAAAAGACAAATGCGGGATGAGAATGTGGTGCGAGGCAGGGATATGTTGGAGCGTGAAATCGAAAAGATCGGTTTCAAACCTTCGCAATTGATGCAAAGAGTCTATTATGAGAGTATTTTACAAAATTTATCTTTTCAAAAACTGGAAGATTTATTTGCCGCAATCGGTTATGGTGGCGTTTCGGTCGGCAAGATCATACCGCGTTTGAAAAATAATTATATTCGTGCATTACCGGAAGAAGAAAGAAGCAAATTAGGGTATCGCATCAATAGCAAAGGAGATGTAGTCTATAGCCCTGACAGTATTTTAACCAAGGAAGATTTACTGAAGCAAGCCCGCAGTGAAGCCAAACAGGAAAAAATTCAAAAAGAACGCAAAAATGATCCGGGAGTCACGGTTACCGGCTTAGATAATGTCATGGTTAAACTGGCTCGTTGCTGCAGCCCTGTACCCGGTGATTCAATTATCGGCTATATTACCAGAGGCGTCGGGGTTAGTGTACATCGTACGAATTGCCCGAATATTCTCAGCATTTTAGAAAAAAGCGATCATTCCAGAGAAGATGCGGAAAGAGCTGCTCGGTTGATTGATGTTACCTGGACAAATAATCCGAAAAACGGTGTCTATGTCGACTTGCGGATTATCAGCCATGATCGACCCAGTCTTTTGGCAGATATTTCCCATGTGATCGCGGAAGAACATTTTACCATTGTTTCGGGTCAAATTCAGGCGGCAAAAGATATGACCGCAAATTTATTATTGACTATCAAAATAACCGATAATGTTGAACTGGAAAAATTGATCGGCAGAATTAAAGCAATCAATGGCGTGATCAGCGTTATTCGTGGACATTGAGGATTTTAATCAAAAAAATATAAACATAAAACTCCCGTTTATTGTATGAACTTCCTTATGACAGATCTGCTTCTTCATTTGATTTCAGAAGGTTCGTCGGTATTCGGGAGCTTTACTTTAACATACTGTAAATTTATTGATGCTTAAATATAATATCAGCTATACCTCAATTGTAGAGATCAACAGAATGGGGCGACGTTTGGTCTGTGCGAACAAAATCTGTCGAATTTGCTGATACAATTGACCGGAATCAATGCGAGCTTTCAATGTCAGATTCTTATTTTTCTTCCTGTTTCCTTTATCAATAAAACGCTGAATCTGTTGATTGCAGGCCTGAATAATGTCACCCATTTCGCTCTCATAAATAAAACCTTTGGTATTAATACTGGGTGGAGCTGCCAGACGATTATTTTGCGTATCAATTGCTAAGGAAATAGCGACAACACCATCATCAGCCAACATCAAACGATCGCGGATCACTAAGTCGTCGATATCTCCGATTCCGGAACCGTCAATCAATACTCCGTCCGCTTCGGTAAATCCTACGACCTCGGCATGCTGATTATTTAATTCCAGAATATCACCATTGCTTAAAATAAAGGTATGATCAGCCGGAATACCGAAATCGCCCGCTAATTTGGCATGCCTGGACAAATGGCGATACTCACCGTGAGCGGGAATGAAATATTTCGGTTTGATCAAATTGATCAACAGCGCCATCTCACCGCGATAACAGTGGCCCGATACATGAATGGCCGCCAAATCCTGATAAATGACTTTGGCGCCTCTTTTAGACAATTCATCAATCACACGATAAATTGCCCGCTCATTGCCGGGGATCATACTGGAAGACATCAACACGGTATCATTTTTATTGATAGCGATTTGACGATGCTGTGAAAAAGCGATTCTGGTCATGGCGGACATGGCTTCCCCCTGCGTACCGGTCGTGATGATGACCAATTTATTGGGCGGATAATGATCAATTTCATTGATATCAATGATCGTATTTTTTTTGTATTTTATATAATTCAAGGAGCTAGCCGCATCAAAAGCATTGAGCATGCTGCGTCCGATCATGGCTACCTTTCGGTCAAATTGCTCTGCGGCTGTGATGACCTGCTGCATTCTGAAAATATTGGAAGAAAAAGTGCTAACAAAAATGCGACCTTTAATCTTGGCAAATAGTTCTGCGAATGTATCGCCGACAATCTGCTCGGAAGGACTGAAACCATCAATCTCTACATTGGAACTTTCGGCAAACATAGCGAGTACCCCTTCGCTGCCGATTTGAGCGATGCGATGTAAATCAATCGGATTACCATGCACCGGCGTATAATCAATTTTATAATCTCCCGTATGATAGATCTTACCGATCGGCGTTTCAATTAACAAAGCACAAGCATCAGCGATACTGTGATTGACATGGATAAACTCGACATTAAAAGAGCCGGCGCGAACTCGATCGCCATCTTTCACTGTATGCAAATCCGGATTTTTTATTT
Source organism: uncultured Mageeibacillus sp. (assembly GCA_964345335.1). GTDB lineage: Bacteria > Bacillota > Clostridia > Saccharofermentanales > DTU023 > UBA5436. The sequence goes on from CAYFQU010000058.1 coordinate 6,259, forward strand.
TTGAACCTTGATCCCTTGCACCATTGCCTGAATCCTGCAGCTTATTTTCGACTAATTTCATGGTCATAGCCGTTCCATAGACCGGCACTTTAAACTCACGCATAAACCAGGTAATCGCACCGATATGATCTTCATGCCCATGCGTTAAAAACATCGCACGAATACGCTCTTTTTGGTTCTTTAACCAGGAAAAACTTGGAATAATCAAATCAACACCCGGCATTTCTTCGCTGGGAAAACCGATTCCGACATCAACCAAGATAATATCATTGCCCCATTGAAAAGCCGTCATATTCTTACCGAACTCGCGCATACCGCCTAAAGGAACAATTTTCACTCTTGATTCAGAACCAAAAGGACTAATTACTTTTTTATTTTTTTCTTTTTTCATAATATCTCTCTATTTTCGCAAAA
>CAYFQU010000059.1:0-6656 GCA_964345335.1 uncultured Mageeibacillus sp.
CTGAGATCAAGTGGCAAATCAACCACCCCGAAAACGATTTCCCGTTCGATCAGCAGATAGACAAAAAAAGCAAGCAAGAGCATTAAGCCAGCAAAACCAATGGAGAGTGAGGGATTCTGCAGCACAGTCAAAAAACGATTCGTTTTTAAGCTGGTTCGTTCAGCATTTGGGAAAAAGTCATCAGCAGTCAATTCAGGTTGGTTGACAGGAAATGCGACTGCAACATCAGCAGGAAGCATCATATAAATTTTCTGTTGATCTCGGAAATGAAAATCCTCGGATAAATATTGAATTCGATTTGATTTAGGAGAGTTTTCTTTAAACCATGTTTCCGCAACAGCCTGCATTTTATATTCATCTTGAGCTATGGGTTCAGGCAAATTGATCTCAAATAAGAATTGAGCGGCATGCGTAGCAAAGCGCGGATCACTAATTGGATATTCAATAAAAAGGGAATCTGTAGATTTCAGCAGACAATTCATCCGCTCCATGCTTATGCGCAATATGTAATCTTGCCCGGCTTTGAAACCATAAAAAACAGTAAGCTGCATATTTTGTTTGTTTTCGGCAAGCTTAGTTTGATAAGCTAATTCAGCCTGCTTTTTATTATTTTCTTCTGTTTTTGCAGCCGTGATAAATAAAGGTTTCTCTGTATTTTGTTCGGCTAATGTAATAGCCTGAATGAAGCCTGTACTCTCTGCTTCCTGAACAGGCAGCAAGATCTCTATTTTATCTTGTTCCAGCGCAAAATGAATATGATATTCTTCTGTAAAAGTGATGTTTTCACCGAACTCAATCTGCACAATGGCTTTAGGAATCGTATTTTCAGCAGTCGAAGCATCAATATATATATTTGAACAAAAGAAAATAAAACTCAGTATACATAGCAGTAAACATATTCTGAAAAATTTATTTAAGCGATTCAAAATGCCTCTCCTACTCTGTTTTTATTTATTTTAGCACAATCAATCCATTCAATTGCTTATTTATGAAACAACTGCTGAGAATTTTTAGAATAGTACTTCATTATAGGAATGTGTATAATAGCAATTATGAGTCAAATTTCTTTGAAAAATATCAGCAAATCATTTTACAGCAAAGTCGTTCTCGATAATGTGCAATTACAAGTCAATGCAGGCGATAAAATTGCCATTATCGGAGAAAATGGAGCCGGAAAGACAACACTTTTTCGAATCATGATGGGTCTGGAAAAATCAGATCATGAGAATACAGAAATTGTCATCGCCAAGAATATAAGAATCGGCTATTTAGAACAGCATTTACAACAGGCTCCTGAACAAAAAGACGCCTTGTTTGATCCTGAAATTTTTGAATTGGAGAAAAAAATTCATCACTTATCGGAAGAATTGGCTCTAAAAGAAAATCTGAATAATGCCGCTCTGTTAGCGGAATATAGCAAATTGACCGCTCGTTTCGAAAGCCTTGACGGCTATCATTATCAACATCGTCTGGCGGAAATCCTATCCGGTTTAGGCATTGATTTAGCAACAGCCAGAAGACCTTTACAAGAATTATCAGGCGGCGAGAGAATGCGTGTGGCCTTAGCCCGTTTGCTCATCAAAGAGCCCGATATCATGTTGCTGGATGAGCCGACCAATCATTTGGATCATCTGGCCATCGAATGGCTAGAAAATTTCTTGGCTGATACAAAATCCAGCATCTTGGTGATTTCACATGACCGCTTATTTATCGATCGTATTGCGAATAAGACAGCCGAGTTAGCACATGGTCAATTAACGGTCTATAACGGTAATTATTCTGCTTTTATCGAACAAAAAAAAGAACAGGAAAAAGCTCTGCAAAGTGAAATTAAGAAATTAGAATCAACTGTCGACAGGCAAAATCAGATCACACAAACCATGCTTTCGCATCGAAAGATCAGCTCCTATCATTCCAGCCAAAAAAAGGCGGAAAAATTGGAACATCGCCTGACTGAATTAAAAGGCTTAAAACAGAAACCCAATACGCGTTTAAGGTTTAAGATTGCCAAAGGCATCCAATTAGGAGATCCCGACAAAATCATTTTAACCGCCAAAGATTTGAGCGTCACTTTTCCGGATGCTGACAGCTCTTTATTTAAACCTTTTTCTTTTACTTTACGCGGGCGGGAAAAAGTTGTCATCGTCGGACAAAACGGTTGCGGCAAAACAACTCTATTGCGTTCTCTATTAGGTGAAGAAAAAGCCGCGACAGGCATCGTTTCTTTAACGAAAGATATTCGTTTCGGCATTTTAGATCAGATTATTTATTTTGAAAACGAATCGTTAAATGTTTTGGAACATTTGCAAAAATGCAATCCCTCCTTAACCGACGGGCAAGCCAGAAATATTTTGGCAGCTTTCGGCTTTACAGGTATCCATGTTTTCAAATCTCTGGCTGCCTTATCTGGCGGAGAAAGAAGTCGACTTTATCTCTGCTGTTTGTTGCAAGAAGAACCCGATGTTTTGTTTTTAGATGAACCAACCAATCATTTGGACATCTATTCATGTGAAATTTTAGAAAAAGCCTTATCGGATTTTGACGGGGCTATTTTAGCAGTCAGTCATGATCGTTATTTTATTGATAAAATAGCAAATTACTTACTGGGATTTATCGAAAAAGAAATTCATATTTTCTCCAATTATGATGCTTTTAAAAAAGAAGAAAAACTCGCAATGCTAAAGGCGGGACACACTTTGGACGAAGTAACCGAAATGGCAGCCTCTGCTGAACTCATTCAGGTGCAAAATCATTCGAAAGAAATAAAGAGAGAGCTTTGGACCGAAGAAGAACTTGCCTTGCAAAAAAATCTTGCAACATATAAAGCTTTACCAAACAATCAAGTACAGCTTAGAAAATTTAAAGCTGTTTTGGAACAGGCAATCCAGGAACTTGATGAGAAAATGAAAGTTTGTGCAGATAAGAAAACTGAAATGGAGCTGCAATTTCAGGATTCAACCAATCCGGATATTTATGTGAGATATAATCATCTCTTAGCATTAAATGATAAGTATGAAGATTTATATTTGAAGGTTTATGATCTGCTGGAATCGATTTAATTGAAGTTCAGGTAAGAATAACTTAATAACGACGTTTTAATTTTCCGGCCAAGAATCCGCTAGTTATCGCCCACTGTAGATTAAAGCCACCAGTTCTGCCGTCTACATCCAGTAATTCTCCGCAAATATAAATATTGGGATTGCTTTTCAAAGCCATCTCCGGAAAATAGATCTCATCCAGCAATGCGCCCCCAGCAATGACTTGGGCTTTTTCGGCAGGGAAAACATCAAGAATTTCAAAAGGGCAATCCTTCAGCAGATGAATCATTTGTTTTATATCTTTCGCTTTTTTTTGCAGATAAAGAGCAATCACTTTTTTGACAAACATGAAAGGAATCCTGCGACATAGATTTTGTCCTCTCTCCAGAGAGATTTTATCGAGCAGTATTTTGATCTCCTGTTCAGATAATTCCGGTACAAAATCAATTCTCAGTTGATAATGATCTGTCTGCGGATTTTCGACAAAACGGGCTAATTCCATAGCCGCAATCCCCGATATGCCTTCTTTAGTAAAAAGGAATTCGCCTTCTGTTTGTTGAATCAATTGTTTGTTTTTAAGCAAAGAAGCTCTCCCTTTAAAGCGTTGACCTGCAAGTATTTTTCGCTCTTTATAATATTTCAGAGTCAGAGGTGCCAAAGCACAATATAAGGGCGTCACAGTTATCTGCAGCTGTTTCAATAAATCATAGCCAAGTTTCGTGCCGCCTAAGGGAGAAGCCGCATAACTGCCGCAAGCTAGGATCAAATTTCGGCAGGTAAACTCAAACATCTGCCCTGTATGTTCAACTTGTATTTTAATCAGATCATCTTCCTGCACGGCAATTTTTTGCACACAGTATTCCGTCAATATATTAATTTTCTGATATTCTAAAGCCTTGATAAGAGCATCAACAACAATTTCCGCCTGTTCTGCATAAGGATAGATTCTGCCGGCTTCATCCTCCCTGAGATAAATTCCTAGTGAGGTGCATAAATCTTTTGTTTCCGAAGCAGAAAATTCTGAAAAAGCTGTCTTTAGCAGACGATTTTTAACTTTTTCAGAACTGCCTACGGAAAAATAAGCCTGCGGTGTAATATGAGCATTAGAGATATTACAACGACCATTGCCCGAGGCTCTCACTTTACGCAATAAGAGTGACTGCTTTTCCAAAATTGCGATATTTTTAGCAGGATATTGCTGCTTTGCCGATAGAGCGGCTATGATGCCTGAAGCGCCGCCGCCGACGATAATCAGATCAAAGTACATCTTAATATTGATCCGCGATTTCAATCGCTCGACCATACTTGCTCTTATGAGCAGGTATAAGTGGTAATTGGTTCAACAGCATTGTGTTCAGAGCCATTAAATCTTCTTTTTTGCCGTTTAATAATTCAAATTCCAATTCAGAAAAAAGTTCAATATGTTCCGAAGTGCCTAAATAACCCTCATCGAAACATAATTCGAATTGGCTGGTGCGATAAGCAAAACCATATGCCGTACGCGTATAATCAGCCAGGCAAACTTCATATAGAGGTCTGCCTTCCAGTAAATGTAATAAACGCTTTAAATCTTGCTCGACGATCGGTTGAGCCTGAATACGACTTAAAAACCAATTAGAATTCAAACCTTTCTTAGAATCCCATTTCCATTCATCTTCCGGCAATTCAAATTCAAATTCCTGTCTTTCAAAAATTCCCTTTTCATTCAACAGATTTTTATGAACCGGCATTTTTAAGGTCAGATAATAACGTTCATTCGCACGTCGAATACGCAATACAGATCTGGCTTTGCGTAAAATTTCATCGCTCGTATCAAAATAGGATGAACGCATGGCATAGGACATATTCCCTATTTTGGATAAATGAGCAGAAATAACCGGCTCGGAAAGAAGATCAAACTGATTATAATTATCTTTATAAAAATATTTTAACTCTGTTTCCACACTTAACTCCAAACTCAATAAGACAATGTTTTGATTCCGTTTTCGGTAATCAAAATCAATAAATTCTCCAATAAACCAATGCGTAAAATTCTGGCGTCTACAACCGTATCTAAAATAATTTCAGCAGATTTTTGATTCAAGATCTGAATACGATTATTTTGGCTGAGAGCGATAAATTGATTATAATCCGCATATTCATCTATATGATTCAGTAAAGTTACTTTTTGATCAATGAAATGATTTTCTTTTGCCTCCCAGTTAATTGCCGTAATATCACCTTCTATGCGATTGGATACCAAAGCTGTTATTTGGGGTCCGGATGTTAAATGATAAATTCTTCCAGCATTAAACTCAGCTAATATTTCTCCTGTTTCCGGATTCAAAGCAACCAAATTGGCAGCACCACCCAAAATAATATTATTGTTCTGATCATAGCAAATACTGCCAAACAGATAAGGCTGTCCCGCCGGTAAAATTTGACCGATCTGCTTGCCGGATAAATCATAACGATTTAAAACAGGCTGGAGAACGGAACCTGATGTATTGGAAAGCAGCACATCAAAACTCGATAAGTCATTGGCAAAACAAACCGCCAATGGATATCCTGATTCAAAAAACTGAACAGTTAACAAAATTTTCCCTGTATTCAAGTCCACCAGATGTACAAAACCAGGTTTATCCTGATGCTCTTCTATGATCGCTACATATTGCTGGCCACCAAAATAAGCTCCGGCAAAACTGCCGTCTAACTGCATAGAAAATTTCTTATTTTGATGATTTAAAAATAACAGCTGATTCGAATCTCGATCTCCCGCTATAAAAATTTCATGATTATAAACTGCAACCGGTCTGGAAAATTCAATATTTTCATCAAACAGTACTTCTCCGTCACTATCGATTAATTCAAGTTTTTCCTGTGATAAATAGACAAATTGATTAGCAAAAGGATAATAACGCGAACCTTCATTGCTCTGAAATTTCATAATTTCTTTGAAGTCCGCAATTTCAATAGCAGAGTTTTCTTCTGTTTCAAGCACCTTAGGCTGATCCGGCATTTTATAAATGATCACGACGATTAAAGCAATCATCAGCAAAATTAACAGAGCAATGATCATCAACCCTCTGTGTTGACTGCGATTGCTCCTTTTCAGTCTTGCATTAGATTTGGCAATTTTAGAATTTAAAAGACTTTGTTCCGTTCCCTTCTTTACAGCACTGGGAACTTCCGCCGACTTCTTTCTAAATGTCTCATTTTCATTATTCTTTTTCATCCGTAATAGTATAAAGACAGTTCATCTATAATTCAATATTATGCATTTACAATAACAAAAAAACGGCTTTATCTCATCGATAAAGCCGCTTGTTTTGTATACTTATGACAAATTTATTGCCGGAGATTAGTACATTCCGGGAGCTGCAGGCATTGCAGGCTCTTTCGGCTCAGGAATGATGCCGACCACTGCTTCAGTTGTCAACATGGTTGATGCAATAGACGCTGCATTCTGTAAAGCGGATCTGGTAACCTTAGCCGGATCAACAATACCTTGTGCATTCATATCAACAATATCTTCACTTAAAACATCAAAGCCATGACCATGAGCGCTGTTTTTCACTTTTTCAACAATGACACTGCCGTCAAATCCGGCATTGACAGCAATCTGATAAACAGGAGCTT
>CAYFQU010000060.1:0-4682 GCA_964345335.1 uncultured Mageeibacillus sp.
CCGTACTTCCTTTATCCGGTAAACTTTCTGAAGAGGCGGAAAAGATTTATTTGGATTTATGTAAAGAATTGCCCTGTGAATTTGATGATCGCCAATCCATCGGTAAAAGATATCGACGCCATGATGAAATTGGTACACCTTATTGTGTAACGTATGATTTCGAATCCAGAGAAGATCATATGGTGACAGTTCGCGACCGCGATACGATGGAACAGGTTAGAATTCCGATTGCAGAGTTAGATGATTTTTTCAAAGAAAAATTTGCCGGAAAAATGTAAAAGATAAAATGACAGCCCTGTTTTTTCAGAATGAAAAAGCGGGGCTTTAAAAAAAATAATTGCTAATCACTTCGTTTTAAACTCGATTTTTTGCGTTAACCTGTGCAATTAATAACATCTGAATCAGATATAAAAATTTATTTGACTAATGTTGTCATCAATGCTAATCTCTTGTAGGTAGAACAGAAAAATTTTCAATTTTTACAGGTATAATCAAAGTTAATGAGAAAGAAGATTTCGAAAACAATATTAGGGACCGCAAAAAGCGGTTAAGCAGCGATGAGCCTTACTATACCTTAGGGGGAGTATGGCTTTTTTATTGTAGGAAAATATGCATGGAAATTTGGAGGAATGTTGAATGCAAAAATACGTGTACATGTTTGAAGAGGGCAATGCAAAAATGCGTGAATTGCTCGGCGGGAAGGGTGCGAACCTGGCAGAAATGACAAATCTCGGATTGCCGGTACCCAGTGGTTTTACTGTCAGTACAGAGGCTTGTACCAGATACTATGAAGATGGTGAAGAAATTGCTCCTGAAATAAAAGCGGAAATTGAAGAAAAAATCAAAGCATTAGAGGAAAAAAGCGGTAAGAAATTCGGTGATCCGGAAAATCCGTTATTAGTGTCTGTGCGTTCAGGTTCAAGAGCTTCCATGCCCGGAATGATGGATACGATTTTAAATCTCGGTTTAAATGATGAGGTTGTTGAGGGTTTGGCAAAAGCCAGAGATAATAAACGTTTTGCCTTAGACAGCTATCGCCGCTTCATGATGATGTTTGGTGAAGTCGTTATGGGCATCGATAAAGGACATTTTGACCGTGTTTTCGACGGTAAGAAAGCGGAAAAAGGATATAAATTAGATACAGAATTAAAAGCTGAAGATTTAGCCGATATCGTTAAAGAGTTTAAACAATTGTATAAAGAAGAAGTTGGCAGCGATTTCCCGACAGATCCCAAAGAACAGTTATTACATGCGGTGCGTGCCGTTTTCCATTCCTGGAACAATGAGAGAGCTATTTATTATCGCCGCATGAACAGCATCCCGGCTTCCTGGGGTACAGCTGTTAATGTACAGGAGATGGTCTTCGGCAATATCGACGATACTTGCGGAACAGGCGTTGCTTTTACCAGAAATCCCGCAACCGGTGAAAATAAATTATATGGTGAATATTTAATGAATGCTCAAGGCGAAGACGTTGTTGCTGGCGTGCGTACACCATTCCCTATTTCTCATTTGGAAGAACAGAATATAGATTTGTTCAAGCAATTTAATGAAATCGGCCAAAAATTAGAGCATCATTACGGGGATATGCAAGATTTGGAATTTACCATTGAACGCGGCAAATTATTCATTTTACAGACCAGAAACGGCAAGCGTACAGCACAAGCCGCTTTGCGAATTGCTGTTGAGTTGGCTGAAGAAGGTATCATTGATAAGGAAAAGGCTTTATTGACGATTGATCCGAATCAATTGAATACTTTGTTGCATCCGCAATTTGATAAAGAAGCATTGGCTAAAATGGAACCGATCGCAAAAGGTTTACCGGCTTCTCCGGGTGCCGCTACAGGTTCAATCGTCTTTACGGCAAAACGTGCCAGTGAAGAAGCGGAGAACGGCAAAAAAGTTATTCTGGTCAGAAATGAAACTTCGGCGGAAGACATCGAAGGTATGCATGCCGCAGAAGGTATCTTGACCGTACATGGCGGTATGACCTCTCATGCAGCTGTTGTTGCCCGTGGTATGGGTGCTTGCTGTGTAGCCGGCTGCTCTGCTATTCGAATTGATGAAGAAACGGAAACCATGGATATTAACGGCCATAGTTTCCAGGAAGGCGATAAGATTTCTATCGACGGCTCAACCGGTAATGTTTATGCTGATGAAATTAAAACAGTGGACGCCACGATTTCCGACTATATGAAAACTATTATGGAGTGGGTGGATGAAGTACGTGTTCTCAAAGTCAGAACCAATGCCGACTCTCCGGAAGATGCGCAGGTCGCTTTAGAGTTAGGCGCAGAAGGTATCGGCTTAACCCGTACAGAGCATATGTTCTTTGCACCTGACAGAATCCTGCCTTTCCGCCGTATGATTGTTGCGGATAACGAACAGGACAGACGCGAAGCCTTAGCGAAAATTTTACCTGTGCAGCAAGCTGACTTTGCAGGTATCTTTGAAGTGATGAAAGGCAAACCGGTTACAATCCGCTTATTAGATCCGCCTTTACACGAGTTCTTACCATCTTCTGAAGCCGAAGTCAATCAATTGGCAAAAGAACTGAATATATCCGTTGAAAAATTAGTTGCCAAGATGAAAACGCTGGAAGAAATCAATCCGATGTTAGGTCATAGAGGTTGCCGTTTGGCTGTTTCCTATCCGGAAATTGCTGAAATGCAAACCGCTGCCATTATCGGTGCTGCCTTGGAGAAGTCAACAGAAGAAAATCCGATTGTTCCGGAAATTATGGTTCCTTTAATCGGCGATGTGAAAGAATTAGAATTTGTCAAAGAGCATATTGTCAAAACAGCAGATAAATTAATCGCTGAAAGCGGTAAAAAATTAGAATACCATGTTGGTACGATGATTGAAATTCCGCGTGCTGCCTTAACTTCTGCAAAAATTGCCAAAGTTGCTGATTTCTTCAGTTATGGAACGAATGACTTAACACAAATGAGCTATGGTTTGTCCAGAGATGACTCCGGTAAGATTTTAGATGCTTATTTCGATAATGCGATTTATGACAGTGACCCGACAGCCCATTTAGATATTGAAGGCGTAGGCCGTCTGATGAAGATTTCTTCCGAAGAAGGCAGAAGTGTAAAGAAAGATTTGAAATTAGGTATTTGTGGTGAACATGGCGGTGATCCGAGTGCTGTTGAATATTGCCATGATTTAGGATTCAATTATGTATCCTGCTCACCATATCGTGTACCGATTGCCAAATTGGCAGCTGCTCAGGCACAAATCAAAAATCCAAGAAAATAAAATTTTAAACTTATTTGAAGATTAATACTAAAAGGTATAGCTGATTGAACTGACCCCCGAATGTCTAACTTTTTGGGGGTCATCTCATAGAGGCTATGCCTTTTCTGTTGAAATGAAAAAAGCACTTGCCAGTCAAAAACAGCATGTTATAATATGATTTGTCTATGGGGATATAGCTCAGTTGGGAGAGCGCTGCGTTCGCAATGCAGAGGTCAAACGGTGTAGTTAAAACCACATCAGACTGACACCCAGAACAACAGCAACCTGTCTTACCAATTACAACCTCATATCTATGTGGGGGTATAGCTCAGTTGGGAGAGCGCTGCATTCGCATTGCAGAGGTCACCAGTTCGAATCTGGCTATCTCCACCACTTTTTATAGGGGAAAGCTTGAAACGCTTTTGTGTCAATGGTTTCAGGCTTTCTCTTTTATTACCTGTTCTGGTTTATGCCATCAATGCTTGAGTTTAACTTGAGATTAACACAAAGAAATTGATGTCAAAAAGCATTGAAAAAAATAGTGTGTCATAGGACTAATAATACAGAGTATTTTGCCGGATGGTTAGCTCTACCCCCAAACGTTAAAGTAGACACTGATTATCTTGAAATTTTTTAAATAAATAGCTTTTAGCAAAATAAAACCGCTTTTTTCTGTGCGGTTTAAAGAGTTTCTGGACGCATTAGGCGAATATTTAAAATATTGTATTAAACCGCAGCCGACTTATGGGAATAAAAAATTACAAAAGCCGGATTGGTATATGGCAAGGCGACAAATTTCTGAAGAAGTAATTTTACCAAGCGACGACGGATTTACGATGAGAGATAAAAGCTTTGCAAATATAGCGATGACTAATGTAAAATTAAAAACTATGAAATATCACTACAAATTTTTAGTTAACTATGATAAAAAGAAATTAAAGAGTAAGATAAGAAGATCTTTTTCAGCATTATTCTAATTTAGGATTGAAATTACAAATTTACTAAGCACCCACTACGGGTGCTTTTTTTATGCGAGGAAAATAAAATGGCAGACAAATATAAAGGCATGTGAAAATATGTACAGTGACGGCATGAACCTCCAACAATAGAGCTAGAGGGGATAGCCACCCCTTACATGTGTAGGATTATTTTTATTTTTTTCTTAGCTCTTCCCGTTACATATTTCTCCATACAACCACTTAAATTTTAGGTAGGGGGGCATTCGGACAAACATGCCTACTATGTGCCTCCAAACCATACAAAGAACATATGTTCTTTGTATGGTAAAATGTAAGCAATCAATTGCGTTTGGAGATACACATGGAATTACTACATCAAAAGTTTATTTTAAGAAAATTCTGCATGATTGATGATAATAAGCCACTAATTGATCGGCTCGAGGAATACCGGAAAGAACTTGCCGAGAAATACCGTATCAACAT
>CAYFQU010000060.1:4692-6377 GCA_964345335.1 uncultured Mageeibacillus sp.
GACAGAGAATGAGATAATTCCAATCATCTATGATTATTTGGTTGAAAAAGAGCTAATAGAGCCGTTGGATCAAGAGCTTATTGACGAGTTGCATATGCACCGTTGCCGAAGAATCTGAGCCGGTAAGGCCATGTATAACAAAAAACAAAAAAGGGCACAAGCAATATCATATCAAGCCCCTTTTGCAAAATTTAGCACACTTCAATGATTATTTTACTCATCTGGCTATCTCCTACTTGTTTTATGACTTAAAAGCGATCTGGTATAGCACCTGTTTAGGTGAATCTACGATTGATGAAAGTAATCAATCTATGGAGCAAGAGGTTGCTCCATAGACTTTAAACAAAAAGCTATAACCAAGACATATAAAACGTGCATACGATTTACTGATTCGTAATAACTGAACCTGTTTTTTAGATAGACTAGGTATACAAATAGATGAGAGGTTACGGAAACAAAAATAATAACTGAAAGTATTAGGTGTTCTTATATAATGAAATTAGAGAACTGTATTATATGCATAAATTATTAGAATTAAAGTCAATAATTATATTTATTTTGAAGAGAATATTTGATGAGGAAAAAGATTTTTGCTATTTGGGGAGCACAGCTGAATGGTACTATTAGTTAAAATGATTATTAGAGAGCGAAAGTTAATATATGAAAAATCATACAGTCATTATCATAAAACTATTAGTGAGAATCCTTGCTGTTATTTTTGTGCTGATGGCTGTTTCTCTTTTGGTATTTAATTTCCTGCAAAGGAAAATTCAGACGGTTGCATCGGCTAATGATCAGGCAATGCTAGAGCAAGAGCAAATATTACTAAATCAACAGATTTTGAGTTTGCAAGAAAGTCTACGGCTTGCGTCAAACACAAAGCAAGATTTTATGGCAATTGCAGATCGTCAAAAGAAGAATTCTTCACAAGCTAAAGCAAAAGAGGCAGAAGAGGCATATGTTTTATTTGAGAAAACAGAGATTGCCATTCAGGATTTACTCGATTACGCGAATGAGATTTATCAAAATAATATTCAATTAATTGAACACTATCATCAGCCTGAACGACTTGATTATGAAATTAAACGCTCGGAACTTCTCTTATCAAAGAAGAATAATGAAGATAACTTGAGCAAGATAGATGAATTGAAAATCAATTTTGATTCGAATTTTGTCTTGAATTTTTTATTTCGTAGAACTTCTGCAGAAAAAATGGAAGATGACTTACCGTTCTTGTTGGCTAATCAGGCAGCAGGACAAAATCCGTATCGAACTGAAACAAATTACAGTAGCATTGAGATGATGACTTACATGCTGCAATCTCCAATTAGCTATATCATTTTTTTATTTTCAACGATACCGGCTGCTTTATTGTTGGCAAGTCAATTTTCAAGTGGTCGGATGAATACATTCTTTCAGATGAATACAAGACAAAAAATCGCTAAAATATGTATACTTTTAAATATTGGATTTTGGCTGATTACCTATCTTTTGATTTGCTTGATGTTGTTCTGTTCAGGATTGCTACAAAAAGGAGTAGGAAATGGTGAACAATTACTGTATTTAGCGGACAAAACAATTATTACGGTATCAGAGTTTATTAAGCAAAGACTTTTCAGCTTTAGTCTATTTTCCTTGCAAATGACTTTGCTGTTTACTTTTCTTGGGATCAAATTATCAAGTAT
>CAYFQU010000061.1:0-4954 GCA_964345335.1 uncultured Mageeibacillus sp.
GTCTATCTCGTCTGCCGATTCCGACACTCCGGCGAATTACTCAACAAATATATCAAAGTTATCTTTTAATGTCAATTTATAAAATTTTGAGATTGTATGATAAAAAACAGATCAGCAAAAACAAACCAGTTATTTAAAATATTTTAGAACTTCAAACACTATGTTACTATTTCTCAATGGATAATAAGGAGCTTTTTTGATAGACTTTGCAAATTTCAGTTTTATTTTTCCCGATTTAGTTCAAATGTATTTCTCTTGTTGTTTAAAATCAGTTCATCACCTTTTTGATTGAATGTAAAAGAATATTCTTCCTTCGGCTCATCCGCAAAATTCAAAATAATATGATCTTCGTCGATTTGATAGTCAAATAAACGTTCGGTACTTAGATTTTTATCTTCATAGGAAACTTTCCACATACCTTTATTTTGATCTTGAAAATGGATTTCATGAAAAACTTCGATTTCCGTTTGTTCATTGTTTTGCTTTTCTGTTTCGCCTTCTTGCAGCTCTAATAAACTGATAGAATTCTTACAGGTCCATATTCCTATGAAATTTTCCTTGCTATTTTCTTTTGAATTCGCTTCTTTTTTGCAGCCCACCAGAGGAAAAACACTTAAAATAAAGATAAAGATTAAGATAACAAGATAGATGCCTTTCTTTTTCATAATCCGCTCCCTTCCTTGCACATGTAATATTTTATAAATTGCAGATTAAAATCTTCGCTTAGCCAAGAAATTTTTTCAAAAATTTAAATTTCTTTTCTGTATATGGATGATAACGTAATGATAAATCCCCTAACCAAGCCTTTTTAACAATGGTTTTTTGATGGGAAAAAGTTAAAAAACTATCATAGCCATGATATTGCCCCATACCGCTATTGCCGACGCCGCCGAAAGGGGCTTTAGGTGACGATAAATGGATCAAACTGTCATTGATACAACCCCCTCCATAAGCGACATGATCTGTAAAATATTGTATGGTTTGTTTTTGATTGCTGAACAGATAAAGGGCTAGAGGTTTTGGTCTTTCTTTGATAAATTCGGCAGCTTCTTGCCAGGAAGGAATTGAAATGATTGGCAAGACAGGACCAAATATTTCCTCTTGCATCACTTTGCTGTTTAAATCCGGATCTAAAATAATCGCCGGTTCAATCTGTAATGTATCAGGATGCAAAACACCGCCTTGAGCAGGTGGTGTTTCACGCAAAATATCGCATAGACGAGCAAAATGTTTTTGATTGATTATTTTCGGAAAATTTTCTTTAAAATAATGCTGATCTTCTGTCATATTGGAAAATTCACGACTTAAATAATTGCTTAAGTCATTTTTGATATTTTCCTGTACAAGCACATAATCCGGAGCCACACAAGTTTGTCCGGCATTGACTAATTTAGCAAAAGCAATTCTTTTAGCAACTTTCTCCAGATCACAGCTATCGTCAACGACACACGGCGATTTTCCGCCGAGCTCCAAAGTTAAAGGGGTCAAATGCTCAGCAGCTTTTGCCATGACCAAATGGCCGACAGAAGGACTGCCGGTAAAAAAGATATAATCAAATGGTTCATCCAATAAGGCCGTGTTTTCTTTTCTGCCGCCCAAGACAACCTCACATAGCCCTGCGGGAAAAGCTTCCGCGCATATCCTTTGCATGATTAAACCGGTTGCCGGAGCATAGGCAGAGGGTTTCACAACGGCCGTATTCCCTGCCGCTATCGCACCGATCAGAGGTGATAGGGTCAATAGAATCGGATAATTCCAGGGTGACATAATCAAGACAGTACCATATGGATGAGCATGGACTTTCAAGGAACCGGGTTGTTGAGTGATACCGGCAATGATACGTTTCGGTTTCATCCACTTTTTTAAGCGTTTCTTTATATATTTAATCTCTTCCAGGAGCAGACCTGTTTCACACATATAGGTTTCGAAAGCAGATTTATTCAGATCAGCTTTCAGAGCTTTGGCTATATCTGTTTCATACTTTAAAATGATCTTTTCCAAATGATTTAATTGGGCAATACGAAAATGATAAGGGATGGTGACATCCGTTCTAAAATAATCTTTTGTCAGCCTGACTGCCTCCTTGATTCTCAGATCATAATCCATGCTTTCCTTCTTTCATTGTCCCGTCATAAATTTAAAATATTTCAGCAAACAAAAGTTTAACTGTATTCTGTTACTGGATGAACACAAAGAAAATTATTTTATTTTTGAATTCAGATCATCTGCTATCTGCTCAATCTGAAGCTGCTTTTTCTTTTTATACTGCTCAATAGCAGCAAGAATTTTGGGTAACATGATTAAGATACAAATTGCAGCTATACTGATGCTCAAGCCAAGATAAAAACCGTCCGGTATAAATTTTGCTTCTATATGATTATCGCCCTTTTGTACTGGAATTAGGAGCATTGCATTATCAAAAGGAATCGCTTTCACCTTTTCGCCGTTCACTTTGAACTGCCAAGAGGTATCATAAGTTGTGGTAAACAAAGCATATCCGTTTTGAGGCGCTGTTAAATCTGCTTCTATAGCATTATCTTTTTGATAATGAACGGCAGCTTCTCCCGGTCGCAAAGAATCGATGAAGGCGGAAAATTTATTTTGATCAATTCTCGCTACTTCAAGCTCAAGCGAACCACTATCCCCGCTGTCATCATTTAAATTAAAAGTAACTCTTCCTGTCATCCCCGCTTCCAGATAACCCAAATCGGATAGAGATGTATCTTTTCTGCTTAGAGATATTTCATCTGTCGAAAAGGTTTTATTCTCCTGTTCCGCTTCCGAGGCAGGAGCTGTCAGGTATTTAACGGAAGAAAATTTAATGCTCTGCGCATTCCAGGCAAGAGTATAGTAACCGTCCTGCTCTGCCGTAAAATCAAAACTGATATTGCGTGATCCGGAAAAACCGCTTTCTTGATCAATTTTAAAACGATTCATATTCAATTTTTCCGTAGTATTTCCTAAACCCATACTAATATCGATATCGTTTGAAACTAATATCCCCGGATCGCCACCTAAAGCCTGAATAAAACTTCTCTGATTGGCCAAAGCTGTTGTATCCTCACTTAACATGAGATTATAGGCACTGTTCGGCACATAATAGATCAGCGGCAAAGCATAAGGATTTTTATATAGTGTCAGGAACTCATCTCGGGACAATTCATCATAAAATGAAATCTGCTCGCATCGTTCATTGCTTGTCATCTTATAATTCAAGCCGAATAAAGAGTCCATAATGATATTTGAACCGGTATTTTGATAACTGTTAATGCCATTATTGTCATATCCAATTTTTTTAAAAAATTGAACCGGTGCTTTCGGATAGGTTGACGCAAAGACAGTTAAGCCGGGATACCCGTAGAGCATAGGATCATTAACCGTCTTATCCGGCCATAGTGAAGCTCTGTTCAGAATATTTTCAGATCGAATATCCTGCACTTTTTGTTCGATGGCAAGCGGTAAATCACCGGCTTTATAACCATCTCTTGTACCGTAATATTCATTTTCGGCAATTGAATTGATAGCGATAACAGAATTAATCAACATCTCAATCGAGATAACAAACAGGAGCATACCAGAGATAAACCGTTTATTAATATGTGAATTCTGACCGGAATTTAAAATTAAAGCATAGACAAACAATAAAACGGCAGAAACAAGAATCATCTCTTGCGAATAAGTGTCCCCGTCTATTTTTTGTAAGAATAATAAAGCGATAATCGCCACGCTCAGAATACGATACCATTTGATCTCCGCTTTGAAATCCCAATGGCGATATACTTCGATTAACATGGAGCAGAATAAGAAAACGAGCAAGAAGGAATTACGGTATGGTAATTGATTAGGATAATGAAAACCGTGCCAAATAAAATTCAAATAATTATTATTCATGCTGAACAGCAAAAAGAGAATAATAACAATATGAGCTGTTTTTTCGCCGGCTTTGATTTTTTTATTTAAAAAATACAGTGGAATGAAAAATAAAGTGATAACCCCCATATATATATTAGGCATACCGTCACGTATGGATAAAGGAGATAAAGTCAAGAAGCGAGATGTGAAATCAAGGAACGGTTCAAAAAACAGAAAATCGTTTGGGAAAGTATCTCCCGAGGCAGATGTTTTGGCTAAAGCTAAAACAGTCGGAAGCAAAGTGACGGCAGCAATCCCTGCAGCTAAGACCGAAGCTCCGGCAAAAGTCAAAAAGTCATTGAAACGCTTATATTGTTTATAGTTTGCTAATGCTCTCTCTTTCTTACGAGTCTGAATGACAAAATAATACAGCAGAAGAAATATACAAACAAAAAATCCTGTATAGTAATTAGTGATCATAACCATCGCCAAAGATATAATATAGAGTAAATATTTTCTTTGTAAAACTAATCGCTCCAAACCCAAGGCAGTGATCGGCAATAATATGATCGTATCAAGCCACATAATATTCCAAGAATAGGCCAATGAATAAGCGGATAAAGCATAACTTGTGGACACAGCAACCAAAAAGTAACTATGCAGACCTTGTGATTTGCTGGCATAGAGATAAAAAGCTAAACCGGATGCACCTATTTTCAAAATAGTAATGAGGAGTACCGCATCAGATAATTGACTTTCTTTAAAGAGCAATAAAAGAAGATTAAAAGGGCTGGCCAAATAGTATGTGATAACAGCAAAAAAGTTAAAACCAAGTCCGCCCGTCCAGGTGTAAAATAAAGAATCCCCATGTAATAATTTCGACCTTAATTCTCTTAAAAAAGGAGCATATTGATGATATAAATCAATGGTTAAAATATGCCGGTCACCAATAGGATAAACTCTTTGAAAAATATAAGCGACAGAAATAATAAAAAAAGGAATAAAAAACGCCAGAAGGTAATATAGCAGTTTTTTCTGCTGATATTTTTTTAACGGTTTATTTTTATCTAAATCAATCTTCGTGCTCATATATTCCCCTATT
>CAYFQU010000061.1:4964-6204 GCA_964345335.1 uncultured Mageeibacillus sp.
GTTACAAATACATATTTGCTATTTTAGCAAATTATGAGCACTAAAAAAATAAAAGGTGAGCCTCAAGCCCACCTTTTATGAAATTTTAAAGATTAACTGTTATTTTCCTTTTTTCTTTTTCTTTTTCATCTTGCGTAAAAACGCAAGCACTCCGGTAATTTTCCCTACCAGACTGACCAAGCCTTCCAGATTGATCTTCTGAGTCACATGACCGATTCCTGACTTAACGCCCGATACGGCACTATCCACACCATCAACAATATTTGTCGCCGTATGAGCAACCGTTTCCACGGTGGAACCTAAAGCATTGGTGACACCGCTTACATCTTCCAAGATATCGGGTACAGTTGAAGCCGCAGATTCAGTCAGAGTATTGACATCCGTTAAGGATTGATCAACTTTCTTGACAACTTCCGGTAATTGATTCACTGTTTGTGTCACCGGTAAATTTATATCATCAAGCAGACTTTTAAGCTTTTTGACTGTATTTGATAAATTGATCAGGAATATACCCAAAGCAATCAGAGCAAATACACCCGCAATGGCCAGGAAAACAGAAAGTAAATCGGTCAAATTAACGGTTACTTCACTGAATACTGAATAAGTCATATCTCACCATCAATTCTATTTTTCTTTTGCTTCCTTTGAAACTTCTTCAGCTTTATGAGAAACTTTTTCCGCTTCTTCATGAACTTTATCCGCTGCTTTAGCAACACCTTCATTTAATTTTTCTTCGACATCACCTTTTGCCTTCGTGAATTTGGCTGCTACATCCTGTCCTTTTTCTTTCACATATTCGGCAACTTGTTTAGAAGCGTCCAAAGCTTTATCATAACCTCTCTCAGCTGCTAATTTAATATCATGACGGGTTTCTTCGCCGGACTGAGGAGCGACTAACAAACCGGCTGCAACACCTACTAATAATCCTGCTAAAGTACCGATAGCTAAATTTGCTCTGGCTTGTTCTTTTCTTTGATAACCCAATAAATCTCCTATAATATCTCTCATATATTACTCCTTTCTAATTTCTGTAAAATATAAGTATGTGATAATTATACAATAAAAAGTTAGCACTGCATAATTTTAAGATGAAATGTAACAAAGAAAACATAAAAATCTGAGTAAATCTGTAAGCCGGGTTCTGTCTGGGACAATCATCTATCTAGATCCGGGATCTCGCCCGGATTCAAGCCACCTCCTCGAAACTTGCGGGTCACAATATTGTTTCTCCACGGTGTTG
>CAYFQU010000062.1:0-5958 GCA_964345335.1 uncultured Mageeibacillus sp.
TACGATACTTGGACGGCGACGTCCTGGGAAAATTGGTGTTGCCGGTTTTTATCAAAAAAGTCAGGCTTGAACCTGACTTTTTTGTTTTTTATATTTATTTTTTCATAACAATTAAGATTTTACGTCTAATGCAATTGTCTTAATTTTTCATCTTTGATACGATTCACCTGATATTTAACTTTTTCAATATCAATGGTCTTATATTCACCATTTTGATAGAGAATTTCACCGTTAACCATGGTTAGATATATATTCCTTTGATTCAGTGAATAGATGAGATTGGCGTTAAGGTCATATATTGGCTGCATATTAGGAGTATCCAAATCAATAACAATCAAGTCGGCATCTTTATCTTCTGCGATGATTCCACTATTTTTACGATTTTGAGCCAAGGCACCGTTAATTGTTGCTATCTCCAGGAGTTTTTTCGTCGTTATGGCTGTTGGATCATGATTTAAGCCGGTAGCTAAAAGACCTGCTAACCTTAAATCCCGGAATAGATCTAAGTCATTATTGCTGGCGGCTCCATCTGTACCGATACAAATATGTACATGTTTGTCTTGCCATTTTTTTAGATTGGCTAAGCCGCTGCCTAAAGTTAAATTGCTTGCTGGATTATGGACTAGGACAGCCTGCTTCTCGGCAATAATTTCCAGGTCATGATCGGTTAAATGGACTCCATGAGCCAAAATACATTTTCTTTCAAAAACGCCTAAAGAATCAAAATATTCAGTCGGTGTGAGACCGTTTCTTCTCTGTTTACATTCCTCATGTTCTTTTTTTGTTTCGGAAATATGAATTTGCAAATTCATATCATATTCATGAGCAAACGACAAAACCTGTTCTACCATTTCTGGAGTAGAGGTATATTCTGCATGAATTCCTGCTTCAGCTATAATATTGTCATTTCCCTTGGCGATATGTTGCAGCAGATAGATTTCATCAAGATAAGATGAATCATCTCTAAATTTCGCCTGGGGATCCGGACTGACAACCGCATTACAGAGATTTGCTTTTATTTTACTTTCATCAATCGCTTTGATGATTCCTTCTAAATGCATATACATATCTGTAAAAGAAACAGTTCCGCTAGCAAGAAATTCGCTGATGCCCAATAAAGTCCCCCAGTATATATCTTCTTTTGTTAATAATGCTTCAAAAGGGAAAATTTTGGTAAATAACCAATCTTGTAAATTTAAACCTTCACCATAACCTCTTAACAAAGTCATCGGTACATGGCTGTGTAAATTAAACAGACCGGGCATGATCAATTTATTTTTTCCGCTGATCACTTGTGTGTGGGGGGGAACATTAATATTTTTAGCTATTTTTTTTATTTTCCGATCTTGAATAAAAAGATCAACATTTTTTTGTCTGATAAAGTTCTGATCCAAATAATCAATGTTTTTAAAAAGTATCATAAAAAATCCTCTTATGGTGTCGGTTCATCCGGTGCAGCCGTAGGAGCTGTTTCTTGTGCGGAAGTAGGAGTTGTAGTTGTTTCTGTGGGTTCCGGATGATTTGGTTCTGGTTGATTTGGATCCGGCTCTTCATTTGAGGGAGTGCTCGAAGGTGTACTCTGCTCACTACTTTCCGCCTCAGATGTTTTTTCCGTTTCTGGTTGTAAATGATAAGAGCAACTGGCGACAGGATTTGCCGGAGAACCGTCTAAGAGCCAGGCAGTAAACGGATTCGGGCAATAAGCAGTTGCCAAAAGACCGGTATCGCCACAGACCGTTGCTTGGGTAATTCCGTCATATACGGAAAATTCACGATCCGGCAAAGATTCATGAATGGCTGTCATGCATAAGTTCCAAATACCGACAGAAGTAAAGGTATCAATTTCGGGTACCTGAATTTTTCTGCCGTTCGTATTATCAAAACCATACCAGATTGCCGCCGTATAATAGGGTGAATAACCACAGAACCAAGTATCAATCATATCCTCGGAAGTACCGGTTTTACCTGCTGCATGCATGTTGATAGGAGTAGCATTGACATTTGCTGCTACCTTTTCTAAGTTTTTGGTGATAATTGATGTGGTACCCGGTTTGAAAACAGGTAATTGAGTGGGCGTTCTGTTATCTAAAAGCACCGTGCCATCATGGCGCAATACTCTGGTATAGCAAGTTGGCTCCACGTAAATTCCCTGATTAGCCAAGGCGCTATATGCTCCAGCCATTTCCAAGGTGCTGACACCGTTTTCAAAACCGCCTAAAGCAGTTGAAGCAAAACGTTCACTCATTCTGTCAATACCCAAATCACGCAAATATGATAAGGCTATTTCCGGTGTTACAACATTCATGAAAACATCAGCTGCTACTGTGTTGGTTGAATTAACCAACGCTTTTTCCAAATTGATAGGACCTAAATAGCTACGATATGAGTTAAGCGGATAATCGTCATTCGGATGATAAGGATCAAGTTGCACCGGACGATCATTAAAGATTGTCGCATCTGAAATTGCGCCGCTGTCGATCGCTGGTCCATAAACTAGAATCGGTTTAATGGAGGAAGCAGGTTGCCGTTTAGCATCCGAAGCTCGATTGAAAATAAAGTTTTCTTTCTTTTCACCAAATCCTCCCACCATACCGCGAATGCGACCCGGATCATTTACATTATTTTCCAGCACTGTTATGGAAGATTGGGGAGCTTCCGGACTATCAGCCGTCAGGGCAGGATCTTTTGAGCGAATCGTATTATCTTTATAGATCTGTTCCAGTTTATTCTGTAAAGTAGGGTCGACGGTTGTTTCAATGGTTAGACCTTGATTAAATACAGTTAATCTGGCTAATTCCGGGCTGTAACCGTTACGGGTAATTAAGTCAGAAATCACTTTTTGAATGACATACTCTTCAAACCAGGAATAAATATCTGTACTGATATCCTCAAAATAACTGAAATCAAAGACCAGTTCTTGAGCTAGGGCTTGTTCATATTCCTCATCTGTGATCATTTTTAAATCATGCATTTTGGCAAGGATCGTACGCATACGTCGCAAGCTGTTTCTTCTGCCGTATTCCGTCATCGGATTATAAATGGCTGGTTGATTGGGGATGCCTGCTAAAAAAGCGGATTCCAATAAGGTTAAATCGGAGACATCTTTATTAAAATAATAACGAGCGGCTGCACCGATTCCGGTAATATTATTGGACATCGGCACAAGATTCAAATATAACTCGAGAATCCCTTCTTTGGAAACGGTTTTTTCAAGCTCAATCGCCGAATACCATTCTTGGATTTTCCGCTGAGCTGAAAGATCATCCGCGCCTGAAATCATTTTGACTGTTTGTTGCGTGATGGTAGAGCCGCCGTGTGTCGGTGTTCCTCCATTTGCAATAGCACTTAAAATTGAGCTGGCGATACGCTTGGCATCTATACCCGGATGGTCTAAAAAACGCTCATCTTCAATTGCGATAAAAGCTTCTTCTATATAGGTTTTAGAAAAAACAGAATAAGGCACGAACTCATTTCTTGAACCGGAATAGCCTTTCAGTTCTGTTAATTGATTCCCGTTCATATCGAGCAGAACAGTTGTCTGATCAAAGTTTTGCAGATTTGACGTATCAATTGCTTGAGCTGTTGAAATATAACCGGCGAGCATGCCGCTGCCTATTCCGGCCAATAAAAAACCGAAAAGCAGAACGATCGTCAATAAGATTAATAGAGTTCTCCGCAGAATAAAAGCGAAAGAACTGAACAGAGTATTTTCTTCAATACGGCTCGGTTTTCCGCTAATGCGTTTTTTCAAAGTAGCCTTAGATTTAGCTTTTTTTCTTTGCAATCTTTTATTATTGTTTGTATCCATTTAAACACCATGTAGAATTGAGTACATTAATTTATATATATTTATATATTTCAACATTATAATGCGTAAAAAGTGACTGAACAAGTTACATATATTTTCTATGCAAAATACCCAAATTTTATAAATCATACTTCAATATTAGACTTTAAGCGATAAATAATGTTAAGCTCTAAACCAATCATTTTTACATGAAAAATGATAAGACGGTTAATAAATTAAATGAAATTTTGTTTAATTTGTTGTCTTTTTTTATGATTGATGATTGTTTTTATCTACAATTTGTTTTTTGAGATAAAAGATATTAAACTTTAAGTTAAACCTTGGAAAATATATTTGAACAATTACAAACATTTTGTAGTTTGGAGGTCTTATGAGTAAATCTCAGAATGGTCCAGGATTTGGGAAATATAAAAAAGCTATTCGTCAAATTCCAGGAGGGATTTTGAAAAAAGTCTTTTTATATGGAATGCCTGCACTGACAGCTATTTTGGTGATCGCTGTTGTAGCAACTTATATATTTGCAGATCCAAATCATAAAGGGACATATTTTGGAAAAATCAAGCAAAAAAATCAGCAGAAGCAGCAAATAGAGGTAAAAGAAGAAATCTCACCGCTTGATAAAGTCGAGAAAAATGAAGTGCGATATGCTGAAAAAGATATAACAAGAATCAACCGTGATTTTCCGGCTACAGCTTTAAAGGATTTAAAATTACCGGCTGAAACTGAAAAATCGGAAGAAAATAGAACCGTAGATATCAATGAAATTAAAACTGAACAAAAAACTTCAGAAGTAAAAGAGATTATCAAACCTAACGCGAATGCTTCCACTGTAAAAGCTCCGCAGCCGACGGAAACGGCTGCGTCAGATGAGCAGGAAGCACTAGCACCTCAGGAACCAAGTCAAACAGATCCGGGAGATATATCCGAAGAGCAGAATGCACCTGCTCAGGGAGAAGGTACTGCGGAACAGAATACGGATACAGAGGACGATGCTGTTGAAACTTGGGTTAACAAATATGTTAATACGGAAGTTTTAAATATTCGCATCAGCCCTGCTTTTGACAGTGAAGTGATAGGAACTTTAACCCAGGGTGATTTGGTTACGGAAGTTTTTGTCGTTAATAATTCTGAATGGTCAAATGTACAGCTGGCAAACGGTTCCGAAGGTTATGTCTATAATTATTATTTGACGACTGATTATGTTGAACCTTTGCCGGAAGTTGTTGAGGAAAAAGCTGTTGAGGAATCGGCATTTGAGGAAGTATCCGGTACGTTGTATATAGCGGTTGGGGCTGCTAATGTGCGTTCCGAGGCTACTGTTTCTTCCGATATTGTAACGACTTTATATTATGGCAATTCGATTGACTATTCTGCTTATGCAGACGGTTGGTATAAAGTCAATACTGCGGGCGGCCAGTCCGGTTATATCAGAGAAGATTTATTAAGAGATACGCCTGTTCCGCAAGAAGAGTTGGATGCTTTGGAAAATGTTGCAGAACCGCAACCTGAAGAATCAGTTCCTGCTGAGCCTGAACCGGCTCCATCTCCCGAACCCATAGCACCCGGAAACAGTGGCGGTGTTGCTGCTGTTAATATTGCCTTAGCTCAAGTAGGCAAACCCTATGTCTATGGAACTGCCGGGCCGAATACTTTTGATTGTTCCGGGTTAGTGCAATATGCTGTTATCAATGCAGGCGGCAGCATCAGCAGATCATCCTATACACAAGCTTGTGATGGTATTGCCGTACCCTTCTCGGCGGGTGACTATTCCCAATTAGCTCCGGGTGATGTTCTATGCTTTGCCTTTGGCGGCGGTGTATCGCATGTCGGTATGTATGTAGGTGACGGACAATTTGTACATGCGATGAATCCGAGTGACGGAATCCAAGTCAACAATCTCAACGGTTACTGGGGCAATTCCTTAGCTTATGTACGTCGTATATTCTATTAAGTTCAATAAACTTATGTATCATGCATAAAGTGTAAGTGTAAAAAAGGATCTATATTTTCAGCAGATATAGATTCTTTTTTTTATTAATCTTTTATTAATCTGTGTAGAAACATGTAACTTATGCTATACTGGCTATTAGTGTCTTTTATTATAATGAGTAGCAGTTATCGAAAATAAATAATTAAAATTTAATTATTTA
>CAYFQU010000063.1:0-5625 GCA_964345335.1 uncultured Mageeibacillus sp.
CAGCCACGGTCTTATCGGTTAAGGTCACTCTCCTTAAATTCTCGTCATGTGTGACGACAATTTGATGATCTTTGGTTTTCTGTACATCAAGTTCAATTCCATCTGCTTTTAGCTTAAGAGCAGCCTCAAAGGCCGGCATTGTATTTTCTGCAGCGATGATCGATGCACCTCTATGGGCAAAAATTTTTGTTTTCATGTAGAACCTCCCTTTTCCGTATCATGTTCTGTTCACTTGATTCAATATCAGTTTAAACATTTTTCTTTGATCAGACAATTGCTTTATCTTTCCATTTTCCACGGCGATAGAAATAAATGCTGACCAGACAACCGCTGACCCAGGCGATCAACAGAGAGCCGTTGAGAATCAGGGGAGAACCGTGCGGCCATTCCGGCGTACGTGTGAAATATGCCATGGCATAGGCTAAAGGGACTCTTAAAAAAATGGTGGAGAATAAAGCGATCCACATAGGAGTCATGGTATCTCCAGCACCGCGCATGACGCCGTTGAGAGAATTGGTTTGAGAAACTGCGAGATATCCCGGAATCAAAATTAGCAATAGTTTATAGGCGAGTTCGATAATAGCCGGATCTTGGGTAAACATATGAAACATCTGTTTACCGAAAAGCACGAGCAAGATAGAAAGGGCGAGCGTAACAAAGAAAGCCAGACGTGAAATTGTCTTGGCACCGATACGCACTCTATCAAATTTTTTAGCTCCGATATTTTGCCCGGTAAAAGTTGTTGCTGCAAATCCGAAAGTCATATTAGGCAACATGGCTAAGCCGTCCAGACGGATCACAACCGTATTTGCTTCAACCACCAATGTGCCCATGGTATTGACCAGATTCTGCACAAAAATCATCGCAATTGAAAATAATCCCTGGGTGATACCTGAGGGAATACCCAGTCTGAGTAATTCTTTTAATAAAGACCAATTCGGTTTAAAATTCTGAGCTGTCAGCTTATTGATAAAAGGAGAATGCATGATTTTTCTAAGACATAAAATAGCAGATAGGGCTTGTGAAATGATGGTTGCCCAAGCGGCACCCGCAATACCCCAGTCCAAGTACCAAACGAAGAGAATATCCAAAACGATATTTGTCACGGTTGATATGACAAGGAAAATCAAAGGTGAAAAAGAATCGCCGAGTCCGCGCAAAATACCTGAGGCGATATTAAAAAAAGCAGCTCCCATAAAACCTAAAAATGTAATGCGTAAATAGACTGTTGCCATAGCTAAAATTTCGGGCGGGGTACTGATTAATTTCAGAAAAGGTTCTGCCAACGGAATCAAAACAGCATTCAAGAGTAAGCTTGTAAAAAAGATAAGCGTTAAAGTATTGCCGATTGTTTTGGTCAGCTTCTCACGTTCTCCGGCACCGAAATATTGTGCAACCATGACGCCCGCACCGGTGGCGATGGCTGCAAAAAACAAAATACTGAAATTGATAATAGGAAAAGTAGTGCCGATAGCGGCCAGACCGCCGGGAACAACTTGACCGACAATGATCGAATCAACCATGGAATATAACTGTTGCGCAAAATTTCCCAAAATCAAAGGAATCGAAAAGCGTACGATTCCTTGAAGGATAGGACCTTGGGTTAAATCCTGCGGCGCAAAAAAAGACTGCAATTTTTTTAACATAAAACTCCTATGAAAATTTTTAATATAAATTTTTTAAACTATTATTAAAAGCAATACCACAATAAAAGATAGATTTAGCATATCAGGCTGTCAAAAAATGTAAAATATCCTGATAAACCTTATCATGCTCCGTTTCATTTAAAATTTCATGCCGCATATTCGGATATAGATGGTACTGAACATATTTCATGCCGGCTTTTTTGAATAAATCGATGACGATATGCAAACCTTTGCCGAAATTACCGAAGGCATCATCTGCACCGGACACAAAGAGTACAGGTAAATCTTGATTCATCTTTTGCAGATGCTCCGGCTGGCGGATCAGACGCATGAGCTTCAGCAAAAAGTCATACGTATATAAAGAACCTGGTTTTCCGGATAAAGGATCGGCGTTGTATCTCTTTACATTGTCCTGATTGGCGGAAAGCCAACAATTCGGCAATGTTTCGTCTTTGAAGAATGTATCATTGCGATTGAGCGCCAGATTATTGATTGTTTTACTGCGATAATCACCTTTATGAAATAATTTGGAAAAACCTAAAATGACATGAAAAGCGTTTAATAAGGCGGGCGTCATATCGCCGGTTCCCATAATAATAGCTTTATCACAAAGATCGGGATATTTGCCTAAAAGCCCTCTTAAAATTAAAGAACCCATACTGTGCCCTAAAATATAACAAGGCAAAGAGCTGTCATATTGTGCTTTGATCAGATGATTGAGAGCGACTTCATCATTTAGTACATGATCCACAGCATCATAAGTACCTATATTGGATAATTCATTTTCGTTTTTGGCGGTATAACCATGACCTAAATGATCATCACCAAAGACAACATAACCGTTATCTGCCATGTACCGCATAAAAGCGTCATAACGTTCAATATGTTCCGCATAGCCATGAATCACTTGCAGTAAACCTTTTACTTCGCCATCCGGTCGATAAATCACCGCATGGATTTCTTTTTTTTGAAAAGAGGAGGGAAAATTAAAAAATTCTTTTTTCATAAAACACCTAAACTATATTCTAAATTATTTTTTCGCCAAGTCGGAGAATGAGCAAATTTATTCTTCCTTGTTTATTGCTATCCTGCTTGTTTTCATTGTCTGTCTTATTGAATTTTCTGCTATTCCAATGAAATAACTTCTTGGAACAGCTCTTTGTCTTCTTCAATTTTATGCTGATTGCCGACAGTACAACAAAGCGCATTGAGATCAGCTGCAGCAAACTCTTTGGCAAAAGTCTGTAATTCTTCGATTGTGCAATGCAATAAAGCGGATCTTTCTTTTTGCAATGCTTCTAAAGTGATATCTCGATCATACCAGTTTTTCGCCCGATTTGCTGCAGACGGGAAGGATAAAGGTTGATCCAAACCGGCAAAAGTCCCGATCAAATAAGATTCCAATGTTTTTTCATCTAAAGTCAAATGTTCCAAATATTGCTTTAAATCTTGATAAGCCTGATAGGTCTGCTTGCATTGCGGATCGCGATAACTGGAAAGCAGCAGATTGCCATTTCTTTCCACGGTCAGAGAACAGCCGTAAGCGCCGCCTTTGACCCGCACGGCATTCCAAAGATAATCCGTATTGACAATTTGTCTGAGAAGATGTAATTTTCCGTCGAATTGCCAAGCGGGGAATAAGTTCTTCAAGTTGTTGCCGGCAATATTATATTGAATATCCGATGGGATCATGAAAGCTTCATTTTTGTTTTGCAGATCGAAATGCCGATTTTTCAGCGACAGGTTTTCGGGCTTGGTATAAGGGTATAGATTGATTTGTTCTGCAATCCGGGTTTGTATATTTTCCCAGGCAGTTGCTTCACCGGCAAAAAACAAAGTTAAATGATTTTGTTTGACCAGTTTTTGCAGAATATTTTGTAAATTCTCCAAGAAAGCATCGCTTTGATTTTCCCAATTCTTTAATAAAGCTCCCAGTGTTTGGTAAAAAGTGATTCCGCTCGTGATTTCATCAAACATACCAGCCTGATCAAGATAAGAACGCAGTCTCTTGCGGGCTAAAGACATGCCGTTATCGGAAAGACCGGATTTCATTCTGGAATAGAGCGTAGCAAGCAATTTATAAATACGTGCCTTGCTTTCCTTGATTTTGGAATGTAAAAGAATTTGATCGATCATTTCAATGCCCGCCGGTATTTGCCGCTCCAGCAATTTGATTTTGATCTCAAAATAATTTCTTTTTTCCGTATAAACAAGATTGGTGGAAATACCGCCTGTCTGTGCCAAACTATAATTGGTCAGCTCCGCAAAATCATATTTTTCCGTATCAATATAACCCAAGATTTCCTGTAAAAGACTTAAAGCAAACAGGTCATCCTGCTCAATTTCATCCGCAGAGAATTGATAGCCCAGATAAATGATCCCGCGGGCAGATCCAAAATAGGTCAGCAGCGGAACGGAACCTTGAGCCGTTTGTAAAATAGATGCATCAAGTGCCTGATAATCATGTTTTTCCGCCAAATCATTTCGGCTCAAAACCGGCAAGGTCGCTAAGGCTTCTGCAGAGTCAGGAGTGTTCTGCATTTCTCGCAAAGCTTTGTTCATTTCAATCAAATCCGTTTTTTCCTGAACAGATAAAGATTGATAAAAAGCATCTACTTTCTTCTGCTCGGCTTCTTTTTGACTGAGAATTTTATTCTCGTCAGGTGTCAAAATGGCTGTGATACGATGTTCGTTTTCTAAAATATAGATTTTTATCAAATCAATAAAATAATCACTTTGTAATTTTTCATTCAGCGCAGCCAGATATTTTTCATAAGCCAAAGAATCAAAAGGGCTTCTGCCATAAGGCCAGTTGATCAAAGCGGGAAAACTGCGCAAAAGACCCTCCGGCAA
Organism: uncultured Mageeibacillus sp.; assembly: GCA_964345335.1. Lineage (GTDB taxonomy): Bacteria > Bacillota > Clostridia > Saccharofermentanales > DTU023 > UBA5436. Next base: position 4,500 of record CAYFQU010000063.1, read on the forward strand.
AGATTGGCTATCTCCTTCACGCAAGTTAAAGGAGAGGGCATTATAGGCGGCTGCCAAGGCGTCCCAGTCAAAATCATCTACGGCTTTTTGGATTTCTTTTAAAATGACTTTTTCCAAATTATCGGGAGATATTTCTTTCAAACCGATCAAACCGATGATCAAGTTCGGCTCGAACATACTATTGTTGGAATAAGCATAAATTTCCTGAGCAATACCAGCTTCCAAGATATTTTGCCGGATTTTGGAGGATTCCAAATTGAAAAGAGCAAGGCTCAGCAATTGCAAAGCATACTCTGTTGTGATTTCTTCTTTCTGCTTATTTTTGGGAAAGACGAATTGCAATTGACCGTAGGTTAAGTCGGAAGCTTGTCCGGCATAGGTATCCGCTATATACTGCGGTTTGGATAAACGAGAGGTGCTTGCCAGCTGTGGCAATTCATTTAACTTTTCATAGGCTGAAAATTTCTGATCAAGTGCCTTTAGTACCGGTTCCAAAGGCATATTGCCATAGAGATAAACAAAAGAATTGGAAGGATGATAATGTTTTTCATAAAAATCAAGAAAGGCTTCATCCGTCAAATCGGTAATCGCTTCCGGATCTCCGCCCGAATTAAATTGATAGGTATTATCATAAAGATGCTGATCACAGAGCTGACTGATTTTCTCTTCAGGCGAGGACATGGCTCCCTTCATCTCATTGAAAACCACGCCGTTAAATTTCGGTTGTTCTTGTTCTGAGAACATTTCCAAACGCCAACCTTCCTGGCGCAGAATCAACGGATTTTTTCTGATATTCGGTTTAAAAACGGCATCCAAATAAACATCTAAAATATTCAGAAAATCCTGTTCATTTAAACTGGCGAAAGGGTACATGGTTTTATCGGGAAAAGTCATCGCATTGAGAAAAGTATTCAAAGACCCTTTGAGCAAATTGACGAAAGGTTCTTTCAACGGAAATTTCTCCGAACCGCATAATACCGAATGTTCAATGATATGGGCTACACCTGTGCTATCCTGCGGAATCGTTACGAACTCAATATTAAAAACTTTATTGTTGTCATCGTTCGGCACATGCAATAATTTTGCACCGGTTGGTTGATGTTCATAGATTGCAACCTGAGAATTC
>CAYFQU010000064.1:0-4896 GCA_964345335.1 uncultured Mageeibacillus sp.
CTGTAACCATCTCATCACCTTTATTTTCTCACAATTGCTTTTACCGGACAGGCAGCTAAGCAAGCATTACATTTAATACAGATATCGGTATCAATTTCATGTTTTTGGCGTTTTTCACCGGAAATCGCATGGACCGGACAATTTCTCTTGCATAAACCGCAACCGACACATTTATCAAGTACCACATATTGAAGCAAGGATTGACAAGCCGAAGCACGACATTTTTTATCCTTGATATGCTCTTCATATTCATCTAAGAAATATTGCATTGAGCTGATGACAGGAGTCGTCGCCGTTTTTCCCAAACCGCAAAGACTGGTATCCGTGATCACCTGGCAAAGCTCTCTCAATAAATCTAAATCTTCCATTTCGCCTTTGCCGGAAGTGATCTTTTCTAAAATTTCCAAAACTCTTTTATTTCCGATACGACATGGCGTACATTTTCCACAGGATTCATCCACCGTAAACTTCATAAAGAATTTGGCAATATCAACCATGCAGTCCGTTTCATCCATCACAACCATACCGCCGGAGCCCATGATAGAACCGATTTTACTTAAAGAGATAAAGTCTACTTGTGTATCAAAGAGTTCAGGAGGAATACAACCGCCGGAAGGACCACCGGTTTGTACAGCTTTGATCTTTTTACCATCCGGAGCACCATGACCGATTCCATAGACAATATCATTGATCGTTACCCCCATCGGAACTTCAACCAGACCGGCATTAACAACTTTACCGACGAGAGCAAAGACTTTGGTTCCCGGTGAATCCTCGGTACCGATCGATTTGAACCAATCTGCACCATGTTCAATAATTTGAGCTACATTCGCTAATGTTTCTACATTATTAATGATTGTCGGTTTATCAAATAAACCTCTCTCCGATGTACGGTAAACTTTGGCCTGCGGCATACCCCGTTTGCCTTCAATGGACTGAATTAGAGCAGTACCTTCACCGCAAACAAAAGCACCGGCACCTAAACGAATATCCAAATCAAAACTGAAATCGCTGCCCATGATATGATCGCCTAAAAGACCGTATGCTTTGGCTGCCTCAATCGCATGACGCAAGCTATGTACAGCTTTGGGATATTCTGCCCGCACATAGACATAACCTTTATTTGCGCCGATAGCTCTGGCACAAATCGCCATTCCTTCGATGACAGAATGCGGATCGCCTTCCAAGATGGAACGATCCATATAGGCGCCCGGATCGCCTTCATCCGCATTGCAGATCACATATTTGGTATCGGACTCATATTTATAGGCCGTGTTCCATTTCCAACCCGCCGGGAAACCCGCACCGCCTCTGCCGCGTAAATTCGCATCGATCATCTCTTGAATGACATCACCCGGCTGCATCTCAAAAAGTGTTTTGTATAAAGAAAAATAACCACCAAAGGCAATATATTCATCGATGCTCAGCGGATCGATAATTTCATAATTTTTCAAAGCGATACGCAATTGTTTTTCATAGAACTCGCCGGCTAAACGAATCCGTTCCCCTTCGACGATATATTTATCATCTTTCGCGGCTCTGTCCAGGATAACGGGAAGTGTTTTTTCTTTAATACTTGATAATTTTTGTTTAAAATCCATTATGCTCCCTCCCCGATTTCAGCTAAAATGCGCGGAACATCCTCAACGGTCACTTTTTCATATGTTTTATCATTCACTGTAATAACCGGTGCTGAAGCACATTCACCGACACATCTGGTCTCAACTAAGGAAAAAATAAAATCATCCGTTGTTTCACCAGGTTCAATATGTAGGAATTTTGAAAACTCTTTGAGAATTTCTTCTCCGCCTTTGACATAACAGGCTGTGCCCATACAAATATTGATCGAATATTTACCTTTCGGGATTAAGCTGAAACGTGAATAAAATGTAATCACGCCATATATTTCCGCAATCGGCATCTTCAAAGTTTTTGCGATTAAAGTCACAATATGTTTTGGAATATAACCATATAACTCTTGTGTTTTATGCAATACCTCGATTAGATCTGATTCACGATGCATCGTTACCATGAAATCTTTGATTTCCTGATAATTAGGATCATTCTCATACATACTGATACCCCCTCATTCAATGGATATTTATTAATTTTTTCAAAATTGATTTACCTAAAAGGAAAATAGCACACACGTTTACAATTATAAATATAATAGACAAAAAAAGACAATATGTTATAAAAAAATAATCCGATCAGCAAGATAATTTGCCTGCTCCGGAGAGTGTAAAACGATCAGCAGCGTTCTGTTTCTTTGCCTTTTTTTAATATAATCCATCGTCTTTCTCAGATTTTCCGCATCTAAACCTTTGAACGGTTCATCCATGACAATCAGATCGGCTTCTGCCAGCAAAGCTCTTAAAATCGCACAACGCCTTGCCATTCCTCCAGATAATTCGGCTACCGGCTGATGAATATTGTCCACCACATTCACTTCCGCTAAAGCCTGCACAATTTCCTGTTCGCTCAAATGGCGATTCATCATCTGAATATTTTGTACCGCGGAATATTCTTCAAATAAACGATTTTCCTGAAAGACTGCCGCCTTTTTTTCAGGAACGCCTAAAAGCCTGCCTGTTTGCGGCTCAAGCAGTCCTAACACGACCTTCAACAAAGTTGTTTTACCGATGCCGGATTCACCTAAAATACAGGTGATCTGCCGGTCGGATATCTGTAAAGATAGATTGTTCAACACTGTAAAGTCATGATATTTAACGGTAATATTTTCGATTTTCATATCGGCAAACCCCGCAACAGACGATGTGCTTTCAGAAATAAATAGACGATGATCTTTTCAAAAAAGAGGCTCAGCAAAACAATGGCAATCGCATAAGCAAATATATCCGCACTCTCTAAAAAGATTTTAGCAGAATAAATTCTTTCACCGAAGCTATGTTGCGGTATGCCTAATATTTCAGCCGCGATACCGGCTTTCCAAGCCATACCGCTGGAAATTTCCAAAGCAGATTTTAGATACGGTTCGGCAGATTTTAAAAATATATATTGCCATTTTTGCTTTTGAGAAAATTGAAAAACAATCGCTACTTCCAACATTTTCGGGTCATAATTCTCTAAACCATTCAGATAATGATTAAAAACAATCGGAAAGGCCATGATCCAAACGACCAGAATAGTGATCCAGCGATTTGAGAATAAAATCAACAGAAGAATCGTAATCACTGCAATCGGTACCGTTTTAAAAATCAAAGCAATCTGTTTAAAAAAAGCAGCGAACCAACAATTCGCTTTTGCCAAGACAGCAAACAATATCCCCAGTACAATACCGCAGATCAAGCCGAGCAGAATACGCCGAGATGAAAAGAAGACGATGCGCCAAAAATCGACTGTTTTTACCAATTCAGCAAAGCGCTTGACCGCTTCCCAAGGTCCTGCCAACAAAAAAGGCACCGGAAAAAACCGAGACAACAATTCCCATATCAGCAGAATGGAAATTGTTGCCACAATATTTGTTAATATTTTTTGTTTATTGTTTGAAATATAAGGTTTCATCAGGCATCGTTCCGCCTACTGCCTGCGGATTTGCATTGAATAAAACTTCTAAATAACCATGTAAAGCCGTTGCCATCTCCTCTCCTGTCATGCAGGTAATATGACAATTCGGGATCGCCTTTTCAGCAATTTGTGCATTCTCCAAAATTTGATACTTTTCAATCAGTTCAGCCGCTTCGGCAGGTTCTTGATTCACAAAATCCACAGATGCTTGGTAATCAGACAAAAACTGAGCTACAGCTGCGGAATGTTCGGCGATAAAGTTTTTATTTGCTACGATGACACCCATAACAAATTCGGATCCATTGTTTAAATCCTGCCAAACTGTATTTAAGTCAAGTGCCATGCGCAAACCTTCCACTTTATTCAGAGCAATGGTTACAAAAGGTTGCGGCAATAATCCGACAGCATGATCCGTTGCAGCTAGTGCGGCAACCACTTCCTGATGCTCCGCTTTCCATTCAATTTGCACATCTGTTTCCGGATCGATGCCGTTTTCGCTCAATAAATAATTAAAAGCATATTCCGGAGCTGCTCCCTTACCCGCCGCGATAATTGTTTTGCCTTTTAAATCAGCAATCGATTGAATTGTCTCGCCTTTTTCAACAATATTTAAAACACCTAATGTATTGATCGCCAAAACCTGAAATTCTCCGCCTGTTTTATTCCATAAAACAGACGCCAAATTGCTCGGCATAGCGATCATATCTGCTTCATTCTTAGTGGCAGCAGCAATTAAATGATCCGGTGCGGCTGCGAGGGTCATAGTGTAATGATTCATTGTTTCTCCGACTTCAGAGTCTTCCAATAATTTAGCAAAGCCCATGCCTGTCGGTCCAGCTAAACCGATGATGCGAATTTCATCGGCGTTTTCAGGAGAAGCCTCTGCTTCTGCGGCAATCTCAGTATTTTCTTCCGTTTCAGAAACTTCGGTTTTTCCTTCCGTTTCAGCAGCTTCCGTTTGCATAACCGATAATTCTTCTGTTTCTTCGGACTTTGTGCTATTGTCCGTCATTTTAGCCTGATTACCTGTTCCACAAGCAGAAATAATCAGAATGACAGACATACAGAAAATGAGTACTCTTAATTTTTTAATTTGTTGCATCTTTCTTCCTTCTTCGAAAAATTAAATTTATTTTCATTTTGGCGGCAATGCCTTGAATCAATATCTTCTCATGATTCAGAAAATAATACTTCATATCTTTTCATGCAAATGCCATATACCGTCAAGAATTTTATTTTATCATATCTGAAAGAAATCGCATTATTGTATTGTGCCCCAATTAACGTATGCTATTTTCTACAATATTTATATCCCTTTTTCAAAGTTTTTAATTTAATTTTAGTTATAATTATATTCGTTAGGGCAAA
>CAYFQU010000065.1:0-4764 GCA_964345335.1 uncultured Mageeibacillus sp.
GTCTTTACCTTTATTTCATTGCCGACTTGCTGTTTGGATTTTGATTTTAGGTGTTTTTCTCAAAAAGGATCATTGGCTGACGGTTGGTATGATCTGGGGTATTATCGGATCTTTATCAGCCTTGATTGCACCTGATTTATATCAATTTAAATTTCCGCACTATACAAACTTTAACTTTTTTATCGTGCATCTTTCTATGGGTTGGTTAATTTTTCATTTACTGTTTAATTATAAAATTATTATTACTAAGAAAAGCGTGATGCAAAGTTTAATAGTTACAAATCTTTTTAATTTATTTGTATTACTTGTCAGTTTAATTTTACGTCCTTATTATCCTATGGCAAATTATGGCTATATGCTTGAGATGCCGGCTTCTTTGCCTTGGAAGTTGAGTTTGCCGGAACATATTTTAATCGTTACTTTATTTTTCAACTGTATTACGGGACTGATCGGTTTTATCTTCTGCAAAATATCTGAGCAACAGCATAGAAATTTTGAGAGTATACAGGAAATAGCATAAAGAGGTTGTACATTGTTCAAAAAACTTTCAGTCCTATTCAAAAAACAACCTGCCGATTTCTGGTTATTGATTGGTTATGTCTTATTTGCTTCTATCACTTTTGAATTGTTTAATCGACCTTTCGGGGAAGTCAGAAGTTTAAAGATTCCTTTGGATGATAAAATACCTTTTGTAAAAGAGCTTATCTTGGTTTATCATACATTCTTTTTTTTGGTGATATTGACCTGCCTGTTAATCCTTTTATATAAACCGGCCTTATATCGGCACTTGCTTTATACTTTATTTTTTGCCCAAATTGCAGCTTATGTTATCTTTGTTTCTTTTCAAACTTATGTACCGCGCTATGATATTACAAAACTCGGTGATGATTTCTTTTCCAAAATGGTATCTTACACCTATCGGCTAGATAATAGCTATTCCGGCGCACCTTCATTGCATGTTTGCAATATGTGTATTTCCTCTTGGTTTTTTCTGAAATTGCCGGTTCGTAAAAGCGTTAAGGTGATCACAATACTCTATATGATGTTGATCGCCCTAACGACAGTTCTGGTCAAACAACATGTTTTTTTAGATATCCCGACCGGCATTTTACATGCTGTGTTCAGTATTGTAGTCATTGACCTCTTTGCCAAGAAGAGGTTAAAAAAAAGCGCAGTGCAAGATGAGTTCTGATTGCTATCATCATTTGACAGAAAATATGATAGCAATGAATAAGTAAAACTCAACATAAACGATGGAGGCTGCCGATGCTCATTAAAAATGGTTTAGTATTACAGGGTAGAAAACTTGTCTTAACGGATATAGAATTTAATGAAAAAATCGAGAAAATCGGTCCTTTACAAGGTGCAGAGTATATTGATGCCACAGATTGTTATGTCATTCCAGGTTTTGTTGATATACATACCCATGGTGCAGTCGGTGAAGATTTTTCTGACGGAAAAATGGAAGCGATACAATCGCTGATGAATTATTATGTTGCTCAAGGCGTTACTTCTGTTCTAGCGACAACCATGACTTTAAAAGAATCCGACTTAATGAAAGCCATGCATGCGATCAAGCATTTTCAAAGAAAGAGCGGTGCAAAATTAGCCGGTATCCATTTGGAAGGTCCTTTCCTTTGTGTTGCTGAAAAGGGCGCACAAGCGGAAGAAAATTTACATCAACCAGATATCGCCATGTTCGATCGTTTAAATGAGAGATCCGGTCAAATGGTTCGAATTGTGACAGTGGCCTGTGAAGAGCCGGGCGGGATGGAATTTGTTGAATATGTTTCTCGAAAATGTGTTGTTTCTTTAGGTCATACCATCGCTGACTATGATACGGCAAGTGAAGCTTATAAAAGAGGGGCCAATCATGTCACCCATTTATATAATGGCATGCCCGGTTTATTACATCGCAATCCATCGGTCATTGGAGCGGCCATGGATCATCAAGCGACAGCCGAACTCATTTGTGACGGTTTCCATGTACATCCTTCTGCGGTGAGAGCTGCATATGCCTTATTTGGTGATCGGCTGGTCTTGATTTCTGATTCTTTACGCTGCGCCGGTATGCCGGACGGCGATTATTTGTTGGGCGGACAGCCTGTTGAACTGAAAGGCGGGGTTGCCTATTTGAAGAATACTGATACTTTAGCCGGATCTGCTTTGTCGTTGTATGGTGGTGTAAAAAATGCGATTGCTTTTGGCTTATCGCCGGCAGCAGCTTTTTATGCTGCGACAACAGCTCCTGCCAAAGCAGCTAAATTACAGAATATCGGCAGCCTGGAAATCGGTAAATGGGCGGATATTTTAATCCTGGATAAAGAATTAAATTTGAAATATATATTTGTCAATGGCAAAAGGCAATAAGTTGTTTCCTGGCATCTAACGCCACATCATCAGATGTTGTTGTCAAGCAAAAGTATAAAATATTGGTGAAATTGCACAAAATATAGTTCGAAAAATTTATAAGTAATCAAGTCGAAAACATTCGGTTCATTCATGCTATATGTTATTATAAAACGGTCTAAATAAATCGTAGACAAATACGCATGAATTTTATTCAGCAAAAATTATTTCGCAACATCTGACTCCACATCATCAGATGTTGTTGCCAAGAGAAATGGAGGTTTAATCCGCTGTGGCTGGCGGTGCGATAGTGTGGAGACCTATCGTAGAAGGGACTCATCAAGGATGGTTCCGAGATTACGGAGGCGGAGGCAATGTAATCACAGTCAATTACTATGGCAAAAGTAACATTAAAGAATTTGAAGAAAGTTTATCCGAATATTGAAACAAAGAAAAAACGCCGTAAAAAGGGCGAGGAAGAGAAGAAAAGCAATCTTCAAATTACCGATGAGGGTGTTGTTGCAGTTCAAGAATTCAGCTTGGATATTGCAGACAAAGAGTTTATCGTTTTAGTCGGTCCATCAGGATGTGGAAAGTCAACGACTTTGCGTATGATTGCCGGTTTGGAAGAAATTACCGCAGGCGAATTATATATCGGTGACAAATTGATGAATGATGTTGAACCGAAGGATCGCAATATTGCGATGGTTTTCCAAAACTATGCACTTTATCCTCATATGACAGTTTATGAAAATATGGCATTTTCATTAAAACTTAAAAAAGTTTCTAAAAAAGAAACTGATGAAAGAGTTCGCCAGGCTGCAGAAATTTTGGATATTACGCAGTATTTGGATCGTAAACCCAAAGCATTGTCCGGAGGACAAAGGCAGCGTGTTGCAATCGGTCGTGCGATTGTACGTAATCCTGCTGTTTTCTTGATGGATGAGCCTTTGAGCAACTTAGATGCAAAATTGCGTAATCAAATGCGTGCTGAAATTATCAAGTTACGTCAAAGGATCAATACAACATTTATTTATGTTACCCATGATCAAACTGAAGCAATGACTCTCGGTGATCGAATCGTGATTATGCGCGATGGTTTCATTCAACAGATCGGTACACCGCAAGAAGTATTTGATCATCCTGCGAATTTATTTGTTTCCGGTTTTATTGGTACTCCGCAGATGAATTATTTCGATGCTGACTTAATTTTAGAAAATGGCAAATATGCCGTGAAAGTCGATAATTTGACAGTTGTCTTGAGTGAAGATAAACAAGCCCGTTTGGCAGCTAAAAAAGTAGAGCCGCAAGCTGTTACATTGGGCGTCCGTCCGGATCACTTGGAAATCAGTCAGGAGGGTATAAAAGGTACTATCGATGTTAGCGAGTTAATGGGTGCTTCCGTACATTTACATATTTCTTCACAAGGTAAGGATATGATTGTTATTGTTCCCACCAGTGGTGCAGTCGTAGATTATCCGATGAACAGTGAAGTTAAATTGGCTTTTGACGGTCATGTTGCTCATATTTTCTCAAAGGAAACTGAGAAAAATCTTGAATGGTGATCAACATTCAATTTTAAAAATGAAATGAAAACAACCGCTGATCCTATAGCGGTTGTTTTTATATTGTCCGTATCTTCCGCTTAAATATAAATCCAATATCTTCTTGTGATCACGCATCCTCTCTCTAAATGATTCTGTACTTTATTTTCAAGGATGCCGCCGTTATTTTCGATCACTTTGATTGAAGCGATATTGTCATCATCGCATGTGATCAAAACTTTATTGAGCCTTAATCTGTCTTTGCAATATCCAAGACCCATTGCAAGCATTTTTGTGCCATATCCTTTTCTGCACTCAGAACAACGAATTTCATATCCGATATTTCCGCCAAATTGAAGCAAGGCAGGAGTGAGTTTATGCCTTATACTAAGCTCTCCGATAAATTTTCCCTGATCGATCAGCCAAAGGGTTGTTGCTTTGACATAACCGGATTTCAAGTTTATGCCATGTTCAATTTCATAAGATCTTTTAATAATCGTATCCGGATGACTGAAAAGTCGTTCAGCATAGGGTCTATATAAGTTGTCTTCTCTTATCGCTTCTTTATAACTGCTGATAAATTCTGTGCAGGGTCTTATCAATCTCATCAATTTACCTTTCAACTGATCAAATGATTTTTGTTATCGATCGAGTGATACATCTTCTGATTGCAATGAAATCTTAAATTTATTAGGTCTTTTTTTCAAGTTAAAGATAAAACTTGTGAAAGAAAATAATCATGTATAATAATGGTGATCGTAGCGGCTTACATTCAGGAAGGTTTAGGAAAAGCAAAAGGAGGAATTTATGGAAAAGGCTTATATTGTTCCTCATCCGCCGATCATTCTGCCTGAAGTCGGCAGAGGAGAAG
>CAYFQU010000066.1:0-4663 GCA_964345335.1 uncultured Mageeibacillus sp.
ACGGAAGAACAAATTCTATTATTCTTCCGTTTTATTTTTCAATCATAATCCTAAGCTATATGCCTAAAAACGCTTTATATTGCGAAATGCTCTAAAACATATTCTTCTGCTTCGGCATTCCAAATTTGATTGCTTCTGGTCATAATTTCTGCTAAAGCTGCAAAGCGGGGATCTTCTTTACCTTTTTCAGCAAAATCCGCAATTGCTGTTAATGGGATATCACAATGTGGATAAACCATTTTTTTGCCGCCCGGAATATCAGGAACATGATTCGTTACATAACCGACATCTTTTAGGCCCAGAATATGAGTAACCATCGGTGCAACATTTAACTTTCCTTCAGAAATTAAACGAACTGCTTCGCGTAAGTCTTCATTATTACCGCCGGAATTTCCCACAAAATGATGATTTGAATAATGTACATCATACATATTCATCTCTACAGAAAATTTATGATCAGAAGGACCAGAGAAGAAATTCAAGCAACCGTCATAACGCAAGGATTGTTGTGCTTGCTGAACAAGAATAGGAACCGGTGCTAAAACAAATACATCATCATAGCCTTCACCATCTGTAAAGTCCATCATCTTTTGGAAGCCGTCAGCACCTTTGGTATTCAAATATTTAAGTTCAAATCCCAACTCCTTAGCACGAGCAGGAGTATAAATACTTTCAGCGCGATCTAAACGACCTTGATCAATATCTGTCACCAGAACTCTTTTTGCTTTTTTACCTTCAATGGCCATCGCAAAAATATAGGCAATTGCGGCTAAGCCCATCGGGCCGACAGAGGCGATCATCGCTAAATTACCGCCCTCTTTCATACCCATAACATGCTCATAGGTACCTTTCGCTCTATGATGATACAAAGAATTAAAACCACCGATCACAGTACTGGCCGGTTCAGCTAAAGAACCCATAAAGAAAGCTTCTCCCTGATAAGGTAATAGACAATCCATTTCCATAATTTCTGCCGGCATATTGCCATAAGTCGCATCGCCGCCATATTGAGTGTATGAATAACCAGGAGCCATCAGGGATCCGTTTTTATTATGTCCCGGCTGTACAACAAACTTATCACCGACATTATATTGCCCTTGCCATTTTTTGCCGACTTCAACAATTTCACCACAAATCTCATGTCCGATAATGGTCGGATTTTCCGCAATATCATCTGGTACGCGAACATGCTCCGTACCTTGTTTCGCAGCCTTATATGTACTCATACAAATGCTATCTGTGATATTCTTGACACGAATTTCATCGTCTTTTAAAGGGGCTAATTCAAATTCTTCTAAACGTAAATCTTCTTTACCGTATAACCTAACTGCTTTTGTTTTCATTGCAACAATATCCTCCATTACAATAATCATTTATATCATAACATATTACGATATTTCACTGTATTCTATTAAAAAATCAGAATAAATATACCTACTTTCTCTCATTATTCTGATCTTTCTTTTCTAAAAAATCTACTACGATAGAATAAGCTTTCCTTTCTCCCGGATTTAAAATATAAGGTTTTAAATCATTCTCCAAAACTCCCGGGAAAGATGGCTCAAGACCTAGACAATAATCTCCGGAAAGTAGGTTTTTCCATTGACATAATAAAGGGAATACATCTCGATCAAATTGAATGTCAATTTCAAAGTTTAGGGCTTTATTAATTAAAGAAACTTTTGCTTTTTGCTCAGAAAATTTTTGATGGAAAAAACATTGTTCCGGATATACATCTTTAGGCTCATGCATTGTTTGATAATAATTGATACCCTTTGCCGCATTCTCGTCTCTCGGCTCAATTCTAGTAGCATTTGTTTCAACATATGCATGTTCTGAGAGCATAGGATAACCGAAATTCATGTGATAAAGCATTTTGACTTCACTTTTCTGAAAACCCTCATTGACCAATTCATCAGCTACCACAATTCTATTTTTTTGTGTATGAATGAAATAAGTACGATGTAATAAAATATTAGGTCCGAAAATAACAGACTCTCTTAAATCGCCTGTTATTTTAATGATTACTTCATCATCTTCTTTAATTAAGTCGTAACTGACTCTCTCTGCCATCAGCTGATTAGCAACGCCATGCAGTCCATATTCACCCTGTGGTGGACCTCCATGTACAAAGCCAACTGTTGTTAAAAAGCCCACAAAAAATTGTTGCAAAAAACCACGCAGTTCTTTTTCCTGAAATAAAAATGGAGATTTAATGCCATTTTTCGAAGGAAAACCTATATTCTTACCTTTAAACCGTAAATATGGAATATCCATGCCACGATCTGTTAAAACAGTCAGATCCAAATCCAAGCCGTTATTGATCAACAGACCTCTAGTAAAATATGCCGATCCTTCAGAAAATGTAACAGGCTCTATGCGATATAAAGAATTAATGCTCCCGATATAGGGTAACAGCTCTTTATTGATTACTTCTTTCATTTTTCTCTCCTCTAAGAATTTTAAAGCGATAAAGCATCAATTGCTGATCTTTGAATGGCAAAGGAAGCTTTGAAGTTTTTCAAAAACTGATCAAATCCTGCCATGTCCGATTCATTCGGCTCAATGATTGAAACTTCTTCATCTGCAAAAACTTTTTTCTCAAGATAATCTTCTAAACTCAGATTTTCCGGATTCTTGGCAAATTGTGCCAGGATAGCCATACCCCAGGCTCCACCTTCTCCTGCACTTTTCATAACGGCAATTGGTACTTTCAAAGCATTGGCCATCAGCATTTGACCAACTTTTTCAGTTTTAAATAAGCCGCCATGTCCCAGCATCTTATCAATTTCTACATGTTCTTCTTCAGTAAGAATGTCCATGCCGATACGCAAAGTCGCCATCGTCGCATTGAGCATTGCACGCATATAATTGGCTAAATTAAAATCTGTATTCGGTTTTCTGGCGATAAACGGGCGGCCTTCATGAAAACCTGCTAAATGTTCACCGGATACATAATTAAAAGCCACAACACCGTCACAATCTTTATCTGCGTCAAGTGCAGAAAAATACAAAGCATCATAAAGTGCCGGTTTTTTCACATCTAAATCGAGGCGTTTCAATAAGTCAGCGAAAACTCTAACCCATGCATCCAGGTCGCTCGTACAGTTATTGCAATGCGCCATTGCGACCGGGGAACCACTTGGCGTAGTGACCATGTCTAATTCCACATGCACTTTTGACAGGGCTTTTTCCAATACAACCATGCCAAAAATTGAAGTTCCCGCACTGACATTTCCTGTTCTGGGTAAAATGCTGTTCGTGGCAACCATACCGGTTCCGGCATCACCTTCAGGCGGTGCCATGATAATTCCAGATTTTAATTGACCCGATGGATCTAGCAAAGCAGCACCTTTTTCCGTTAAAGTTCCTGCAGCCTCACCCGCCTTTAAGACTTTTGGCAAGATGGATTTTATTTGCCAGGAAAATTGCTGATCAGAGATTAATTGTTCAAATTTCTCTAACATTTTTTGATCAAAATCTCTGGTCGCATCATCAATCGGAAATACTCCCGAAGCATCACCGATGCCCAAAACTTTTTGTCCCGTCAATTGCCAGTGCACATAACCTGCTAAAGTTGTCATAAAATCAATTTCAGAAACATGTTTTTCTTTTTGCAGAATCGCATGATATAGATGAGCGATGCTCCAACGCTGCGGAATATTGTAATTGAACTGCTCAATCAAAATTTTGGTTGCATCTTCCGTCATCGTATTGCGCCAGGTCCTGAAAGGAGTCAGCAGTTGATCGTTTTGATCAAAAACTAAATATCCATGCATCATGGCGGAAATTCCGATCGTACCAATTGTCGTTAATGTAAGATCATATTCCTGCTCCACGGATTCAGCCAAGTTTCGATAAGCCTCTTGTATACCGTGCCAGACATCTTTTAAGTCATAAGTCCAAATCCCGTCTCGTAAAGAATTTGCCCAATTAAAACCGCCCTGAGCAATAATTTTCAAATCTTCACTTAACAAAATTGCTTTAATTCGGGAAGATCCTAATTCGATACCTAAAGCCGTCTTCCCTTCTTGGATCATTTTTCTTAGCTGCTGATTCATTTTGACTTTACCCCTTCTCTATGATGATTAAATCATTTTTTACTTGAAAGTTCAAATTGATTTAAGACCGAATTCTTGTTTCAATATCTCTTCCATTCTGCCTTTAGGAGGTTTTTGTTTTGTCCATAATTGATAATTAATCTCCGCCTGATTAGCTAACATACCAAGTCCGTTAATCGTCTGCGCTTTTTGTTTTGCTGCTTCTTGCAAAAACAAAGAATTCGGATCATTAAAAATCACATCTAATACCGCCATATGTGATTTTATACTTTGATAATCAATATCCGGTTTTTCATTCACATGGGGAAAAAGACCAATTGAGGTTGCATTGATTAATATATCTGTTTCTTGAGGTAGAGTGATCTTTTTTTCCCACTCGAGATACTTCGCATTTGTATTCGTTTTTGTGGTTATCAGCTGTGCAAGGCTCTCTCCTCTTTCTCGATTGCGATTGATGATATATATTTTTTTCGCTCCGGCCAGAGCACCTTCAACTGCGATTGCTTTTGCTGCCCCACCGGCTCCCAATACTGTCATATTTTTATTAAATACGCTTACATTTTCTCCCCACAGCGCCTGTCACCAGCCTTTCCCATCTGAAT
>CAYFQU010000067.1:0-4284 GCA_964345335.1 uncultured Mageeibacillus sp.
TCATGATTTTTCTCCATAGTTCATTAAAATTATAAATTATTGTATCATGTTTGAGGTGGTCATTCCACGTTGAAAATCAAGAGTAAATCAAGGACTGAGTATATATGCAAACTATAGAAAAAAATCAGCAGCTTCCCAGAAGAAGCGGCTTATTACTGCCGATTTTTTCCCTGCCGTCAAAATATGGTATTGGCAGTTTCGGTATTGAGGCATTTCATTTTATTGACTTTTTGAAAAAGTCCGGACAGACATATTGGCAAATTTTGCCCTTAGGGACAACCGGTTTCGGAAATTCTCCTTATCAAAGCTTTTCTGCTTATGCGGGGAACCCTTATTTTATTGATTTTGACGCTTTTATCGAACTCGGATTCTTAAGCCAGGCGGAAGTGGAAGAGCAAAGATGGCAAAATGTGCCGGATTTAGTGGATTACGGCCTTTTATATCAACATAAAAAAAAGATGCTCAAAAAAGCATATATAAGATTTTTAGCAATGGCTGATCCTGCATTGAAAAAAGAAATAACACATTTCGCAGAGGAACAAAAAGTATGGCTTTTTGCATATGCCTGCTTTATGTTGCTGAAAGAAAAGTTTGCAGATGAAGATTGGCAAAAGTGGCCAGATCAATATAAATATTATGACGAATACCTGCTGACCCAATTTGCCAAGGAAAATAAAGAGGACCTGGAATATTATTACTTTGAGCAGTTTTTCTTCTTTACTCAATGGCAAAAAATTAAAAATTATGCACGGGAGAATGATATACAGATCATTGGTGATTTACCGATTTATATTGCGCTTGACAGTGCCGATGTCTGGTCCTCTCCGGATTTATTTTACTTAGATGAGAATTTATATCCGACGATCGTGGCGGGTTGCCCGCCTGATTATTTCTCGGAAGACGGGCAATTATGGGGGAATCCGCTTTATAATTGGGAAAAGATGGCGGAACAGAATTATGCCTGGTGGATCAAACGGTTAGCCTTTAATTTTGATATTTATGATATTGTACGTATCGATCATTTTCGCGGTTTTGAAGCTTATTGGTCCGTTCCTTACGGTTCTGAAACAGCAAGAAACGGACAATGGAACAAAGGTCCTGCTTATCATTTCTTTGATTCTATATTTTCTACCCTGGGCAATGTAAGAATTATCGCTGAAGATTTGGGATTTTTAACGGATGAAGTTTATCAGCTGCGGGATGACTATGCTCTGCCTGGTATGGTGGTTTTGCAATTTGCTTTTGAAGAGACGATGAGCAGTCATTATTTACCGCATAATCTTAATAAAAATTCGATTATTTATACGGGTACGCATGATAATTCAACGATGCTCGGTTGGCTGAAAAATGAAAAACCGGAAAATGTTGCCTTGAGTCGTGAGTATTTTTCCGGTGAACATTCAAATTCGGAAGAGTTTTCCTGGACTTTTATGCAGCAAGCCATGCAAAGTGTCAGCTCCACCTGTATTTTGACGGTACAGGATCTTCTGTCTTTAGGTGATGAAGCTAGAATCAATACTCCCGGTACGACCGGATATAATTGGGAATGGCGTCTTTTACCCGGCCAGCTCAATACACAAATCAGCAAAAAACTGCATCGATTAACCTGGATTTCCGGCAGACTAAATCAGGTTTAAGAGCGGTTCAGCAAAGCTTTGTGTTCTCTCGTTTTGTAAGGGTTAGCTTACGGTAACTAAAGGCACATTATTTGTTTCAGTTTTTATATAGAATATACGGATGAAAAGATTAAGTAGCATATAAGGAGGATTCTAATGTTGAATCTTTTAGAAGTTAAAAATTATAAAGTGACGGTTGATGATAATCAAATTTTAAAAGGCATTGATTTACAGATTAAGCCGGGTGAGGTTCATGTACTGATGGGACCGAACGGAGCCGGTAAATCAACGCTTGCCAGATCAATTATGGCGGATCCGCAATTTTCGGATCATGAAGGCGAAATTTTTTATCAGGGTAAAAATATCACAGAAATGTCTGCTGATGAACGTGCAAAATTAGGGATCTTTCTGAGTTTTCAAAATCCTTTGGAAGTTGCCGGTATTTCTGTGGAAGATTTTTTGCGTACAACTAAAATGGAATTGAGCGATGAAGAAGTTTCCGTTTTGGGCTTTAAAAAGCAATTGAAAAAATATATGGATGATATACAGCTTGATGCATCTTATGCAGAGCGCTATTTGAATGTCGGTTTTTCCGGCGGAGAAAAGAAAAAAGGCGAAATTTTACAAATGACTGTTTTGGATCCGACTTTGATCATGTTGGACGAACCGGATTCCGGTTTGGATGTCGATGCGGTGCGTACGGTTTCCGAACAGGTAGCGAAGTTTTTGCAAGATAAAAATAAGAGTTGCCTGATTATTACCCATCACAGTGTCATTTTGGAAAAGGTAAAACCCGATTATGCACATGTTTTAATGAACGGGAAAATTGTGAAGCAGGGTGGACCTGAATTGATTGCCAAGGTGAATGAACAAGGTTATAACTGGATCCGTGAAGAATTAGGTATGGAAACAGTTCAGGATGAAATACCGGCTTAAGTGAAGGAGCCATTAAGCCATGACAGATCAAAAAAGACAAGTAAATAAAGAAGAAATTTTAAAAGAAAAAGCGGCAGAGCGTAAAGCTCTTCAAGAGCGCCGTCGCCGGGAACGTGCAGAGAAGTTAAAAGACAGAACGCAGCTGCAGGAAGTTGATCGCGGCGTCTATGATCTTAAAAATCCCAATCGCTATGAAATCATGCTGGAAAAAGGCTTGACCGAAAAGACGGTACGTGAGATTTCTGAAGTAAAAGGCGAACCGCAATGGATGCTCGAAAAAAGATTGGCAGCTTTAAAAATCTACAATCAATCAACAAATCCGACCTGGGGACCTGATTTATCCGCTTTAAATATGGATGAAATCGCTATGTATATCCGGCCGAAGGCTCAGATGGAAAATGATTGGAAAGAAGTACCGGATGAAATTCGCAATACATTTGATTTGTTAGGCATCCCGGAGGCGGAGTTAGAGTATTTATCCGGTGTCGGAGCGCAGTATGATTCTGAGGTCGTCTATCACAATATGCAGGAGTTTTTCGCACAACAAGGCGTTATTTATACGGATTTTGAATCTGCTGTTGAAAAATATCCGGATATTATTCAGGAGTATTTTGGCACTTGTATCAAACCCGGTTTGCATCGTTATGCGGCTTTACATTATGCCGTATGGTCCGGCGGTTCTTTCGTTTATGTGCCGGAGGGAGTTCATGTAGATGTTCCTTTGCAGAGTTATTTTCGTTTGAATGCTCCGGGTGCAGGTCAATTTGAACATACCTTGATCATTGTTGAAAAAGGCGGCAGCTTGCATTTTATCGAAGGCTGTTCGGCGCCTCGCTATAATACCATTAATCTACATGCCGGAGCGGTTGAGCTCTTTGTTAAGGAAGGCGCTAAATTGCGTTATTCCACGATCGAAAACTGGTCGCGTAATATGTATAATCTCAATACGAAGCGTGCTATCGTGGAAAAGGACGGTGCGATTGAATGGATTTCCGGTTCTTTCGGTTCGAAAGTTTCCATGTTATATCCTGCCAGTCTGTTGGTGGGTGAAAATGCCAGAAGTGAATTTACCGGTATCAGCTTTGCTGGTAAAGGGCAAGAATTGGACACCGGGGCACAGGTGATTCATGCTGCTCCGCATACGTATTCCACGATTGAAACGAAATCAATTTCCAAAGGCGGTGGTAAAGCGATTTGGCGCAGTTTAGTAGAAGTTGCGCCCAATGCTTATGGCTGTAAATCCAATACAGATTGCCAGTCTTTAATGCTTGATGCGGAAAGTCGTGGCGATACAATCCCTGCTATCCGTTTGCATAATGATGAAGTTGATTTCGGACATGAGGCGAAGATCGGCAGAATCGACGATCAGGCAATTTTTTATTTGATGAGCCGCGGTTTATCCGAAGAAGAAGCAAAAGCGATGATTGTCAGAGGGTTTGCGGAGCCGGTTGCCAAAGAACTTCCGCTGGAATATGCCGTTGAAATGAATGATTTAATCAATCTTGAACTGAAAGGAGCGATCGGTTAATGCAAAAAGAATTAAGAGGAAATTTCTTGCCGTCTCCTACTTTCAGATGGTTAAAAGTCAATGATGTGCATATCGATTTAAATATAGAAGAAAAATTACCATATACAGCGGCACAGAGCAGCGGTACTTTAGACGAAAATTTAAGAGCGGAATTGATCGGTTTGGATCATGGGATCTCGGATGAAGTGTTAACGTTAAACAGAG
>CAYFQU010000068.1:0-3851 GCA_964345335.1 uncultured Mageeibacillus sp.
CTTTATCAGGTCTGGTTTATGATCCGTTGCTTCCTGCAATCTTAGACGTTTACGAAAAGCAGGGAATCCGAAATGGTGCCCCTCAGAACACCATGAAGGGTGAGGCTTTTCAAACTGAACTGGCAACTGCCTACCCTGAGTGCAGGCTCGTCGTAACGAAAGAAACTATGACGGTTGAAGGTATGATCAAAATCGTCTATGAGCTGCTTAAAGACAAACTGAATATCGCAAAACTCACATTCACGAGCGGTGATAATGCTGCATCAGCTGAATATGAAACGAAAAATCAGATTGATCGCTGTCCCCTCTGTGGTATTGCGTTAAAAGATGGGGTCTGCCCAAAGTGTGGCTATCGTAAAAGCTAAGAAAGATAAACGCTTACTATATCATTGAAAGCCAGCAGGTTATCTGTAACAATCATTTGCAGTTAGCCTGCTATTTTTTTACAAAATAAGGACAAACACTCTTAAAATCATTATCAATTATCTTGATATTACCATTTGCTCCGAATTTACTATTCATTATGAATTAAATTGAAATAGGCCATTTGCATAAACATAAAAATAGCTAAAAAAGGTTATACAAAAGACAACAATAAAATATTTAACAAAAAATAACTTGACTTAATACATTACTAAAACTAAAATAAGCGTAAGTAAATCGAAAGCAAAACGAAAGATTTATTTTCGATTATCGCTTAAAACAGTAAGAAAATAACAGAAAAGCAGTAAATGCATCAAGAGTTTTGATTTTAGAAGGTTGAACGTGGCCGGCCAATTTAAAAATCTTTCACAAACAGAAAGAAGAACACAAATTCTGCGTCGCTTGAAAAATGACGGCAGTGTGCGTGTTTCAGAACTCAGCGAATTATTTTCAACTTCTGAGGTCACGATTCGCAGCGATTTAGCAGAATTGGAAAATGAAGGACTTTTGCAGAGAGTGCATGGCGGCGCCGTGCAAACTGTCAAAAATTATTATGCCCTTGATTCCTCAGAGCGTTTGCAGGAACGTAAGCATGAAAAACTGAAGATCGCCGCGAATGTCGCTTCACTGATCAATGACGGCGATAATATCATCATGAATTCCGGCAGCACCAATTATTTTGTAGCACAGGAATTAAGGCAGAAAAAAAACCTGCGTATCATTACGAACTCTATTGAGATTTCAGAAGTTTTTTCAGATAAAACGGATATCGAGATCATTTTACTCGGTGGCAATATCAATTTTCATTATATGTTTACTTATGGTGAAGATACTTGTCGTCAGCTGCAAAAGTACAAAGTACATAAAACGATTTTGTCTGCGGACGGGATCAATGTTCAAAACGGTATTACCACCTATCATAATGAAGTGTCCGGTTTATGTCATCTGATAATGCAAAAAGCTTCGATCAATATTATTGTGGCCGATCATACCAAATTGGGGCATACGGCTTTAGCCCAAATTGCAGAATTAAACTCAATCGATTATTTAGTGACGGATAGATTTCCGGGAAGTTCGGAATTAGATCAGTTAAATAAATTAGGAGTAGAAGTTTTAACCTCGAAAAATCGAGTGTTGGAGCTTCCACTAAACAAACTTGTAAAATAAAGGGGGATAGAATTATGGCAGTACCGGTAATTATGCCGAGACAAGGACAATCAGTGGAAAGTTGTATCATCGGGGAATGGCATGTTGCCAAAGGTGATAAGGTCAAGGAAGGTGATAAGCTTTTTACTTATGAAACGGACAAAGCGACTTTTGATGAAACGGCATCAGTAAGTGGCGAAGTTATTGCCGTTTTCTTTGCGGAAGGTGATGATGTACCATGCTTATTGAATGTTTTAGTAATCGGAGAAGCCGGAGAAGATTGGCAACAGTATATTCCGGAAGGTGCGACCGTGGATGGTGCAGGTCAAGCAACCGAGGCGGAAGCAAAAACGGAAGAAAAGCCGGAAGTTACTGCAGCTGAGAAAACTGAAGTAAAAACAGAAAAAGAGACCCCGATTGTAGACGGTTTGGATCATCCAATCAGTCCGAGAGCTAAACATTTGGCAGATAAACATAATGTCGATTTAAGAATGACAGCGGCAACCGGCCCGAACGGCAGAATCATTGAACGTGATGTAGAAGCCGCTTTAGCTGATGGTCATGTCGCTACGACGGCAGCCGGACAGGATTATGCCGCAGGCGTACAAGGTTCCGGTATCGGCGGTGCGGTACGCGTAGAAGATTTAAGCAAATTGCCTGAATTACAAAATGTTGAAGGTGCCGCTTATATCGATCAAATGGTCGCCTTATCTGATGAGCCTGAATATACCGATACAAAATTAACCAATATTCGCAAGGTTATTTCCAGAACAATGCGCGAATCTTTGTCCAATATGGCGCAACTTACCTTGAATACACCGGCTGATGTTGAAAAATTATTAGCTGTTAGGAAAAACCTGAAAGTTCAAAAAGAAAAAGGCATGGACAAAGTGCTTGGCTTACCCTTGCTTGAAAATGTCCCGACAATCAATGATTTCTTCTTATATGTTATTTCCAGAGTGGTTAAAAATTATCCGGATTTCAATGCTCATTTTAATGAAGAAGAAGGCTATATCAGACATTTTAAACATGTTCATTTAGGGATTGCGGTCAACACGGATCGCGGCTTAATGGTTCCTGTGATCAGAAATGCAGATTTGAAATCTCTGAGCCAGATTTCTCAGGAAGCAAAAGCTTTGGCCACAGCCTGTCAGGAAGGCTCAATCAGCCCGGATAAATTAAGTGGTGGTACCGTTACGGTGACCAATATGGGTACCAGCGGTGTAGAAACTTTCACACCGGTTATCAATCCGCCTCAGACCTGTATTATCGGCATCAATTCCGCAACAGAAAGAGTACGCAGAGGAGCGGACGGCAATTTAGAATTATATCCTTGCATCAATCTTTCCCTGACGATCGATCACAGAGCGATTGACGGTGCTCCGGCAGGTGTTTTCAATAAAGCTTTGAAACAAGCGATCGAAAATATTGATTTATTTTTAATGAATTAAACAAATATAAGAGGTAATAAAGAATATGTATGATTTATTAGTAATCGGTGGTGGTCCGGGCGGCTATTTGGCAGCAGAAAGAGCCGGCGAACATGGTTTGAAGGTTGCCCTTTTTGAAAAAAGAAATTTGGGTGGTGTCTGCTTAAATGAAGGTTGTATTCCTTCAAAAGCTCTGCTCAATTCTGCCAAAATTTATGAGCATGCTTTAGACGGAAAAGCTTTCGGCGTCACAACCAAAGAAGCGAACATTGATCAGGCAGCTGTTATCAAGCGCAAAAATAAAGTTGTGAAAACATTGGTTTCCGGCGTTGCCATGACCATGAAGAAAAATAAAGTCGAAGTGATCAAAGCCAAAGCGGATATTAAAAACCGTATCAATGGCGTGATTACCGTGACGGCGGACGGCAAAGAATATCAAGGGAAAAATCTGATTATCGCTTCCGGTTCCGAGGTCATGATTCCTCCGATTGACGGCTTAAAAGAACAGCTGGACAAAGGTTTTGTGATTACCAGCCGTGAAATTTTGGATTTAGAAGTTATTCCGAAAAAAATGATCATTGTTGGCGGCGGCGTGATCGGCTTAGAGATGGCAAGTTATTTCCAAACAGTCGGTACGGAAGTGACCGTCATTGAAATGTTGGATCATATTGCCGGAACTGCAGATTTGGAATTGAGCAAACTATTGCAGAAAAACTTTGAAGCGAAAGGTTTAACCTTCTATCTGCAATCTAAAGTAACCAAATTTGGTGATGGCTTTGTGGAATATGAAGCGGACGGGCAGTCTAAGCGCTTGGAAGCAGATTATTGCCTTGTTTCAATCGGCAGAAAAAC
>CAYFQU010000069.1:0-3774 GCA_964345335.1 uncultured Mageeibacillus sp.
GCTTTGCCTAATGCTTTTATCCCGGTTATCACGGTTATAGGAAATCAATTTGTTTCTTTGCTGGGCGGTTCCGTTTTGGTTGAATCTGTTTTTGCTATACCGGGTATTGGGAAATACATGGTTGATGCGATTAAAATGCGTGATTTCACGGTTGTGCAGGGTAGTGTATTGTTCATGGCTTTGCTTTACAGTTTTGTCAATCTCTTTGTCGATATCATATACAGTTTTATCGATCCCAGAATTAAATCACTGTACCAAAAATATAACAAAGAGAAGCAGAAAAATGAGGTACAGGTAAATGCCTAATGATAAAAACAAAGTAAGGAAAAAACAGTCTTTTATGAAGGAAACATGGTTGCGTCTAAAGCAAAACAGAGTAGCCATGTTCGGATTAATTGTGCTGATTATTTTAATTCTTTGTGCAATTTTTGCTGATATAATTGCTCCCTATGGGTATGATGATCAAGATATTTCCAGAGCCAATCAATTTCCCAGTAGCGAGCATTGGTTTGGAACTGATAATTTTGGTAGAGATATACTCAGTCGTGTTATATACGGCAGCAGAATTTCTCTTCAAGTTGGATTGATCTCGGTAAGTATTGCCGTATTGATAGGCGGAATATTAGGTGCTGTTGCTGCCTATTACGGTGGTAGAGTTGACAATGTCATTATGAGATTTATGGATGTTTTACTTGCCATACCGGGCATGCTTTTAGCCATCGCCATTGCAGCGGCTTTGGGTCCCGGCCTAAATAATATGATGATTGCGATTGCAATTGGATCGGTGCCCGGATTTTCGAGAGTTGTCCGAGCTTCTGTTTTGACAGTCCGAGATGAAGAATTTGTTGAAGCGGCTCGCAGTTCAGGCGCTAATGATTTGCGCATTATTTTTTATCATATTTTACCTAATGCGATAGCCCCTTTGATTGTCCAAGCTACTTTAGGTGTCGCAGGTGCAATCTTATCTGCAGCGGCCTTAAGCTTTTTAGGTTTGGGAATTACTCCACCTACGCCTGAATGGGGGTCCATGTTGTCAGCAGCAAGACAATATATGAGAAATTATTGGTATATGTCTGTATTTCCGGGCCTCGCAATTATGATTACCGTTTACGCATTAAATGTGTTAGGTGACGGTTTAAGAGATGCATTAGATCCTAAGTTAAGAAGGTAGGTACAATTGATGAGCGAAACTTTATTAGCTGTTAATAATTTACATATACATTACACATCCAAAAAAATGAAAGTCTTTGCCGTCAATGGTGTCAGTTTTGAATTGGGAGTCGGTGAGTCGCTGGGCATAGTCGGAGAAACAGGTGCCGGTAAAACGACGACGGCATTATCGATTATGGGTTTAATCCCCAATCCTCCGGGAGTTATTGATGAAGGATCAATCCTTTTTAATCAGCGTGACATTCTGCAAATGAAAGACAAAGAATTGCGTAAAATAAGAGGAAATCAAATTTCCATGATCTTTCAAGATCCGATGACAAGCTTGAACCCGATTATGAAAATTGGAGATCAAATTGCAGAAGTTGTTCGTCAGCATCGAAAATTATCTGGCAAAGCTGCTGAACAAGAAGCAAAGAGAATGCTGGAAATGGTCGGTATTTCTTCTGAACGCTATTATGAATACCCTCATCAATTCTCAGGCGGCATGAAACAAAGAGTCGTTATTGCAATTGCTTTGGCTTGCAATCCGCAATTGCTGATAGCAGATGAGCCGACGACTGCTCTGGATGTTACCATACAAGCTCAGGTGATGGAATTGATGAATGATTTAAAGCGAGAATTAAAAACATCTTTGATTTTGATCACGCATGATCTGGGAATTGTGGCTGAAATATGCGATAAAGTAGCAATCATGTATGCAGGAGAAATATTGGAAAGCGGCTCCTTAGAAGATATTTATAACCATCCATCACATCCTTATACAAAAGGTCTTTTTGATTCTATCCCGAGTTTGGATGAGGAAGTGGAAAGATTAAAACCGATTAAAGGAATGATGCCTGATCCGACGGATCTGCCGAATGGTTGTAAATTTGCTGACCGTTGTCCCTATAAGATGGAATTATGTATGAAACAAAATCCCAAGGAATATATGGTATCACAAGGTCATTTGGTTAAATGCTTTTTATATTCGGAACAAATGTTAAAAGGAGAAGAGCATGAATGAAATAGTAAAACTCAAAAATGTTAAGAAATATTTCAAAACAAATTATGGTTTATTGCATGCTGTAGATGATGTAACTTTTGATATTTATGAAAATAAAACTCTTGGCTGCGTAGGTGAGTCAGGTTGTGGAAAATCAACATTAGGCAGATTGATCGTCAATCTTTTGCCATCCACAGAGGGGTCTATTCTCTATGAAGATCAAGATATTACAAAATTTTCCAAAAAAGAAATGAAAAACCTGCGGAAAGATTTTCAAATGATTTTTCAAGATCCTTATTCTTCGCTGAATCCAAGATTATCCGTGTCTGATATTATTGCTGAACCTTTGAAAATTTATAAATGCTTTTCTAAAAAAAATGAACTGACAGATCGTGTTCGTGAGCTCATGTCAACGGTCGGTTTAGCAAGTCGCTTAGAAAATGCTTATCCTCATGAGTTGGACGGTGGCAGAAGGCAGCGTGTGGGGATTGCAAGAGCTTTGGCATTGGAACCGAAATTGATCGTTTGTGATGAGCCAGTGTCAGCCTTAGATGTATCAATTCAGGCGCAAATCTTAAATCTGCTGCAGGATTTACAAAGAGATCGAGGGATCAGCTATTTTTTTATCACCCATGATTTGAGCGTTGTAAAACATATCTCTGATGATATTATTGTGATGTATCTAGGGAAAATATTAGAGAAAGCACCTAAAAAGGAATTATTTTCTCAACCCCTGCATCCTTATACGCAATCATTACTTTCAGCTATTCCTATCCCTAAAATAGGAGCGAAAAAAGATCGGATTATTTTAAAGGGTGAAGTTACCTCTCCGATTAATCCGGCTCCCGGCTGCCGTTTCGCACCGCGATGTCGATATGCAACCGAACAATGTTTTCAGGAAGATCCCGAATTGCTGCCGTTTAGCAGTGATAAGCATGAGGTAGCATGTTTCCATGTCAATGGTGTCAACGGAATAGAGGAAATTAAATGAAGTATGTTTTATCATTTTTACACAGACCGGAAATGAATCCGTATTATTTTGAAATTAAAGATTTGTCAAAGATTTTTGATGTATATGATTTTTTAAAAACTGAATTGAACAAAATTGATATCCTGAATTTGAAAGCAGGACATCGTTTTTCCAATATCCATGTTGCAGAACTGTTGCTCGAAACCGATCAAGATTTTAGCGATTCTATACGAGATAAATTATTGAAAGATTATTTAGTTGAAGTCAAAGAATATACTGAATTTTAATTGATAGTTGGGAAGGAAATATTCGAATGGAAGTTTATGATCAGTATTTAATACCAAAGGAAAAAGTAAAACAGTTAGAAGAATTATTAAATCATTTGAAAATAGATGCATTGCTTTTAATCACTAGAGAGGGCAGTGATGATTTTTTTAAGTTTTTAACCGGAGAAGAGAGTATACATATTTGTGCTGCACTCTTTCAGTCAAACGGCGAGCATACCATTATTTCTTCTGTGAATGATTGTGAAAGATATAAAATGAGCGGTATATTTAAGAAGAATATGACCTATGATCAAGGGCTGTTTGAAAGTTTAAAGACATTTTTGATCAATGCAAATCTACATACAATCGCCCTGAATTATTCTGAA
>CAYFQU010000070.1:0-3653 GCA_964345335.1 uncultured Mageeibacillus sp.
TAGACTATGAACTATTGGAAACATATCATGAAGG
Organism: uncultured Mageeibacillus sp.; assembly: GCA_964345335.1. Lineage (GTDB taxonomy): Bacteria > Bacillota > Clostridia > Saccharofermentanales > DTU023 > UBA5436. The sequence continues at coordinate 35 of CAYFQU010000070.1, forward strand.
GCTGATTTGCTTAAGCTCTTGTTTAAGCGGCGAATTGGCTCACACTTTTTTAGAGTATGGCTACGATCAGGCAAAAGAAGTAGCTTTACGGTATCAGAAACTTTTCGGTGCTGATCATTATTATATGGAAATGCAGGCGAATGATTTACCGGAGCAATTAAAGGTGAATCAGGCTTTGCGGAAAATGCATCAGGAAACGGGCATCCCGCTTATTGCCACCAATGATTGTCATTATTTACGTGCGGAATCTGCTCATTCTCATGATGTGCTCGTCTGCATGCAAACCGGTAAAAAATTAAAAGATGACGATCGTATGAGGCTTGATACAAATGCTTTTTATATTAAATCAGAAGCTGAAATGCGAGAATTTTTTAAAGATTGTCCGGAAGCTGTCGATAATACGCAAAAAATAGTTGATTTATGTAATCTGGAAATCCCTTTCGGGGATATGCATTTGCCGAAATTCGTCGCACCGGACGGTTTGAACAGTGAAGACTATATTGAAAAAATTGCTAGAGAAGGGCTGCGTGAACGGTTAAAATATAACCGTTCAGAACATAGTGATGAGGAGTATTTTGCTCGCTTAGACCATGAACTGCATGTTATTAAGAGCATGGGCTATGTCGATTATTACTTAATTGTTTGGGATTTTGTACGCTTTGCTCATGAAAATCAAATTATGGTCGGTCCCGGTCGTGGTTCAGGCGGAGGCTCTTTAGTAGCCTATGCTTTGAAAATCACCAATATTGATCCTCTGCGTTTTAATTTGTTGTTTGAACGATTTCTCAATCCGGAAAGGGTCAGTATGCCGGATTTTGATATTGATTTCTGTTATGAAAGACGCGGCGAAATTATTGATTATGTAACCGAAAAATATGGTGCCGACCATGTCTGCCAAATCGTCACTTTCGGTACTTTGGCTGCTAGACAATCGATTCGGGATGTGGCTAGGGTGATGGACGTTTCTTTTGCGGAAACATCGCGCATTGTCAAAATGATTCCGAATATCTTAAATATTACGATTGATCAGGCTTTAAAAATCAGCAAAGAATTAAATGATGACTATGAACAAAATGAGCAGACGCGTGAAATTATTGATCTAGCCAGGCAATTTGAGGGCATGCCGCGCCATGCATCAACCCATGCGGCAGGTGTTGTGATTGCCGATGTTCCGATTACCGACGTCGCTCCTTTAGCCTTAAACGATGAATCCGTGGTCGTGCAATATGATAAAGATATTATCGAGAGTATCGGCTTAATCAAAATGGATTTTTTAGGTCTGCGCACCTTAACTGTGATAAGAGATACGGTCAATATGGCAGAGGAAAATCATGGTGTTCAAATCAATATCGATCATATACCGTTAGATGATGCCAATGTATATAAAATGCTCAGTGACGGAGATACAGCAGGTGTCTTTCAATTGGAATCTGCCGGCATGTCAGCTTTTATTAAAGAGATGAAGCCTTCCAATTTGGAAGATATCATAGCAGGAATTTCTCTTTATCGTCCCGGACCGATGGAACAAATTCCCAAATATATAAAATCCCTGCATAATCCGGAAACGATTACTTACGATCATCCTTTGCTGGAACCGATTCTGAATATGACCTATGGTTGTATTGTATATCAGGAACAAGTTATGCAGATCGTTCGAGACCTGGCTGGCTTTTCCATGGGACAATCCGATAATGTACGCCGTGCGATGTCCAAAAAGAAACCGGAAATTTTGAGGCGTTATAAAGATATTTTTATTCACGGCGGTGCAGATGAAAATGGTAAATCCGTAGTCGGAGCAGTCAAAAACGGTGTTCCGGTCGAAATTGCAGACAAAATATTTGAAGAAGTAGAAGCATTTGCAGGATACGCTTTTAATAAATCTCATGCTGCCGGCTATGCTGTTTTGGCCTATCAGACGGCATGGCTGAAATATCATTATCCGGTTGAATTTATGGCAGCCATGCTCAATTCTTTTTTAGGTAATTTAGACAAAGCGGCCAACTATATCAGGGTATGTCATCAGGCCGGTATCTCTGTATTACCACCGGATATCAATCATAGTGAAACCCGCTTCAACTCCGAAGGTAAGGCGATTCGTTTTGCTTTGGGTGCGATCAAAAATGTTGGTACTAAAGCGATTTCTCAAGTGATTGCAGAAAGAGAAAAAAACGGTCCGTATCAATCTTTCGGAGATTTTATCAATCGCATCAATGAGCTGGAGGTTAATCGTAAAGTCATTGAAAGCCTGATCAAATCATCGGCTCTGGATTGCTTCGGTGTTCCCAGAGTACAGTTAATGGCTGTCTATGAAGAATTCATGAACAGTATTTCCAAAAATAAACAGCAGATGCTTGAAGGGCAGGTCAGTTTATTCGATTTTGCCGATCAAGCGGAGAGCAAAGTGATTGAACCGGATTATCCCACTTCTTTAAAGGAATATTCCACCGCTAAAAAATTAGCGATGGAAAAAGAGGTTTTGGGTGTTTATTCCAGCGGTCATCCATTAGATGATTATGCTGAAATCATCGATCAATTTGTTACGGTGCACAGCTCCGATTTCAAAACGGAAAGCTTTTTAGATCAAGAAGCAACGGATCAGACTTTATTAGAAACACAGAATATTTCAGTTCAAGATAAACAGGCTGTTTTAATGGCCGGGATTATTGTCGGAAAACAAGAATTGATCACGAAAAATAATGATAAAATGGCCTTCTTAACAATTGAAGATTTGACCGGAACCTTTGAGGTGGTCATCTTCCCGAAACTTTATCAAGAGGTTCGCTTTTTATTGGTAGAAAATAAAATTTTGTTAATTTCAGGCAATGTTTCTTTTCGGGATGAAGAGAATCCGAATGTTCTGGCTAATGCTGTTTTGGAATTGAATGAAAACGATCAGGATATATTAGAACATATTCATGCTTTTATCGAACAACAAAAAAACGGACTTTCATTTTCTGATAAAAAATGGCTTTCTGTGACAAAGAAACAAGAAACTGGAATCATTGAGCAGCAACCGAACGATTCTGTAGCGGAAGCGACCATACAGGAAAAACCATTTCAATTGTTTATTCGTTTAAACGATAATTTAACACAAAATGATATACAAAATCTAAAAGCAATGTTAGATTATTTTTCAGGTGATGTTCCGGTTTATTTATTTGATACAAAACAGAATCAAATAATAAAAAATGAACATTTCGATATTGCTAAAGAATATATAGAAATCATAACTAAGCGTTATGGCGAAGAAAATGTAATTCTTACTTAAGGGGAAAAAACATGGACAATGATAATCAAATGAAAACAATCGGTATTTTAACCAGCGGCGGCGATGCGCCAGGGATGAACGGTGTCATTCGTGCAGTCACGCGTTCCGGCATTAATTCAGGCTTGAAGGTATGCGGAATCAGAAGAGGATATCACGGTCTTTGGAAAGGGGAAGTCGAGGAATTAAATGCCCGTTCTGTATCTGAAAAGCTGCAGCAAGGTGGAACTTTCTTGAATACGGCAAGAAGTGAGTCGTTCAAAACAAAAGAAGGCATTGAGCAGGCCAGAAAAATGGCCAATGTTTTTGGCTTAGACGGTATTGTCGCTTGTGGCGGGGACGGTACCATGCGCG
>CAYFQU010000071.1:0-3633 GCA_964345335.1 uncultured Mageeibacillus sp.
GTGCCGTTGCAATGAGTACGCCCCCCGCCGGCATGCCTGTAGTGCTTAAAATTTGCGGATTAACTGCTAAGATGTAAGCCATGGTCATAAAAGTCGTCAAACCGGCCGCCATCTCACTTCTGACTGTTACATTGTGCTTTTTCAGCTGAAAAGCTCTTTCAAACATTCTGTACCTCCAAGTGATCTCCTCTGATATTTTCCTGCCGCAGCAAGAAGTAAAAACACTCTATAAAATTAACATAAACAGGTACATTTGTGATTGTTTTTTTCAGCATTTTTTTCTTTTTCATATTTTATACTATTTTATCTCTTAAAAGGTCCTAATAAATGTTAAATTTGTCAAAGAACTTTCTATTTAGAAAAAACTTTATTCGGAATAAGGAATAAGAATAATTTCTTTTTGTCTTTTGCTCAAAAATCTACATCCGGTATCGGTGATAACAATATTTTCTTCAGTCAAAATACTTTGTTCCCCTTCCGGAAGCAAAACGGTCGGTTCTAAGGTAAAACACATATTTTTTTCAATTTTGATATATGGAGTATTGCCGAATCTTTCCCAGGCAGGCCCCAATGTAGCTCCACCGTCATGCACTCTACGGCCTATTTGATGTCCCAAAGAATGGGTGATGGCAGGCAAACCTTGTTCCAACAAGTGATTTCTTGCGATTTCATCAATCATAATACCTGTTTTGCCAGGACATATGGCTTCAGCTGATTGACTGATTGCATCATAAACAGCTTGAAACGATTTTTGCATTTTGGTCGGTGCCGCCGTTTCACCTTCTTTCAGAAAATAGGCAGTTCTTGCTATATCCGATACATAACCGTTCTTTTTAACACTGAAATCAATAATTAAAAAATCACCGGGTCTAACTTTCTCGTGAGAAGGACTGCGATGCCCGATTCTGCCGTTCATAACAATCGGCATGCTCAAATCATTCGTATTGCCCTCTACAACATCATGTTTTTTCATTTCCTGAACAAACAAATTTCCGATTTCAAATTCAGTCATGCCCGGTTTGAGTTGAGAAAAAACGGTATCATAGATTTGTAAAGTTAAATCGATCGCTTCCTGAATCAACTTTATTTCGCTTTCGGTTTTAACGGCTCTCAGTCTTTGCAGCAGTTTTTCCGAAGAAGTTACTTTTGCATACATTTCTTCCCCTATCGCTTTTTTGAGCCATAATAATCTTCCTAAAGTTAAGCCATCACATAAATGATCGTCTTGTGAATAATTTAAAGCCAATACATTGGGATTTAATTCATATAGTATATTTTTTAAAGTTTCAGCAGGATCTTTTTCATATAATAAAACTTCATCAAAGAGCTGACTGTCTTGACTTTCTTGTGCATCAATTTTGTTTGTGACAGCAATTTTTTTACCTGATTGATCAAAAATAAAAAAGGTTTTACCTACCGTTTTAATACCGGTTAATAAATCAACAGCCGGATCTGATCCTTCGCTTGAATATATTAACCATGTATCGATCTTTTCTTCTTTCAATAATTCGATTGCCTGTGCAATTTTATCTTGATAAATCTGTTTCAATTTTAATCATCCTCCTTATTCAATTATTTTTAACAATGTTTCTAAAATGACTTGATGGCCAAAGATTAAAGATTTTTCCGTAATATATTCATCTGCCTGATGAACCATTTTTAACACTTCAGCAAATGGTACATCTTCCAGCATCGGACTATACCCATATACATTTCCTTGGAAAAAGCGGCCGTCTGTATTTCCGAGAGCAAAGATCGGCAAGATTTCCGTTTTTGGATCATATTCTGCGGAAACGTCTGCCAATACTTTATATAACTCATTATTCAGCTTGGAAATATATCCCATATGTGAAAACGAAATCTCGGTTTCGATTGGTAAATCTGCAAATAATTGCCGGATAAACTCTTCAACTTCTTGTTTGGATTTATGCGGCATAAAACGATATGAGAAGGATATTTCTCCATGCTCTTGCCAGTTCTGCATATCAAATGCCTGAATCACTAAATTTTCTTTCAAGGTATATTCTTTTAGATTTCTCAAAGTGCTGTTTTCCGCCATCAATGCATTCGTTTTAGAAATAAAACATTGATTAACTTCATTCATATATTCCGGGAAATTCTGTCGGCTGATTCTTTGAATAATTTGCCGAATCATTGCAAAATATTCTTCAGGGTTGCTGCAGGAAAATTTTAAAAGTCCATGACAAACACCTTTTTCCGCACAGGCAATCGTTCTGAATTGTTTTGCAGCCAAAGGGATTACAAAGCCTCCGCCCTCACTGATCACATCTGCTTCCAGAATTTCAGGCGGCAAAATTTCTGCTAAATATTGCATACCGTGTATACTGCCCTTTTCTTCATCTGCCGTTGCTAAAAAGTATAAATCTCTGTCCAGTTCTGTTTTTCGGCGATGAATCATTAAAAAAGCAGATAATTGCATGGCGGTTAATTGTTTCGTGTCAATCGTCCCTCTGCCATAGATTTTGCCGGCTTCATATAAAGCCGAAAAGGCAGGTTTTGTCCAACCGGTATCAGCAGGGACAACATCGATATGAGAGAGCAGGATAATCGGTTTATTGTTTTGTTTCGCAAATTTCTCTGCTTTGGCTAATTTAGCTAAAATGTTTAATCTTCCTGTTTGATTAGAATAAATATGATATTCAATATGATTTTTTCTGAAAATATTCTCCAAGTAATCGACGATTAAAAATTCATTACCGGGTGGATTGCTAGTATCAAATTTGATCAAATCGGAAAATAAATCTAATAATTCTTTGTACTCATTCATTTTATTTTCCTATCAAATATAGTTCATTTTGTCTTTTACTTAAAATTTCCACGCTGTTTTCATGGATCAAAACGTTTTCTTCGACTAACATACAAGGCAGTTTATTATCCTGAATAACGGTTGGTTCAATAGCATACACTTCATTTGCTTCGATCGGTCTGTCCGTTCCTTCACGGCTCGGAGGGCCGAGGGTTGTCCCACTGTCATGACATAAAGTTCCAATCGGATGTCCGACACAGTGTCTTACCGTAGGATAGCCATGCTCTTCAATCACCGTTCTGCCTACCTTATCTACTTCATAACCTTTTTTACCAACACCGATATAATCAATTGTTGCGGAAATTGCTTCATGTGCTGCCGTAAAAGCTCGTTCAATATCAGCAGGAGCTTTTTGCTCGCCGACACGTAAACAATAACCTGTCCTGGCAATATCCGAAATATAGCCTTTGTAATTTACCGAAAAATCACAAATTAAAATATCTCCTTCCTCCAATTTATAATTGCCTGGAGAACGATGTGCCAAACCTGCCCGCACAATACATATAATCGGAAAAGAATATGGTTCGCCTAATCCATTGATAACTCCGTATTTCTTCATCTTTTCCACAAATAATTTTCCAATTTCAATTTCTGTCATGCCGATAGATATTTCACCAAATACCTCGTCATAAATGTCGGTAGTAATGTTGATAGCTTTTTGCAGATAACTTATTTCGGTTTTTGATTTCACGCTATGTAATTCACGATAAATGCTTTCCGCTGAAACCGTTTTATTTAAAACCCACTCTTTGCCGAGTGCTTCTTCCAGAGATAAATAGAGTCCATAACTGAGACCGTCCGCATTG
>CAYFQU010000072.1:0-3437 GCA_964345335.1 uncultured Mageeibacillus sp.
GCGCAAAATGATGAACAATTAGCTATTTTTCGCAGAAGACAAGTCGGTTTGATTTATCAATTCTATAATTTGATTCCTATTCTAAATGCCATTGAAAATATCGAATTACCGGTATTGATGGACGGCAGAAAAGTTAATCAGGAATATCTTGAAGATTTATTGCGCATTCTGCAATTACAGGGCAGAGAAAAACATTTGCCGAATCAATTATCCGGCGGTCAGCAGCAAAGAGTTTCGATCGGCCGTGCTTTAATCAATCAGCCGGCACTTGTACTGGCAGATGAACCGACCGGTAACTTAGACAGCGAAAATTCAAAAGAAATTATCAAATTACTCAGATTATCCAATCAAAGATATAAGCAAACGGTCATTCTGGTAACCCATGATGAATCAATCGCTCTGCAAGCGGATCGCATCATCGCCATTGAGGATGGAAAAATTGTCAGAGATGAGGTTTTAAGAAAATGAGTATTTTCACGAAACTTGCCCTAAAAAATTTAAAGAAAAATAAAAACAGGACGCTGATCACCGTCGTCGGTATCATTATTTCTGCCGCTATGATTTGCGGTTTGATTTCTTTGATTGCCAGTTTTCAGCATTTCTTTTATCAGAACTCGGTTGCGGAAATCGGTTCCTGGCATTTAATGTACGATTCTGTAAAAGACGGCGATATGACGGAGATTTTAGCGGATCAAGAAGTCAATCAGGTCATGAAAATACAAAATATAGGTTATGCTGAATTTGACAACTATGACAATAAGTATTCACCCTATATTTTTGTTGCCGGCCTGCCGGAAAACTATGAAGCGGCACAGACAGAAACAAAACTTTTTCCGGTGCTGCTGACCAAGGGACATTATCCGCAAAACCCGAAACAAATTATCATCCCGGAACATTTGCGCCTTAGGAGCAAAACGGATTTGCAAATAGGACAAAAATTGACATTATCTCTTGGGCAGAGAGCTGTGCTGCAAGATCAAGGGAACCCGGATTTGGAGGAAAGATATCCGACATTTTCCGAGGGACATTTAAGTCAAGTGACGCCTTTATTAATGAATGATCAGGGCCAATCTGTCGAAGAGTTGATCGAGCAAAAGAAACAGACTTTTGAAATTGTCGGATTCTTTGAACGATCGGAAAATGAAGACCATAATGCACCCGGCTATATGGCGTTTACCATGATGCAAGAGGGTACGGCAGATACAAATTATAATTATTACTTAAATTTAGATCATGCCGGAAAAACTTTTGACTTTTTCAACAAATACCAGCCGGGGAATTATCAGTCGACAAATAGTGAAATATTACGTTATTTGGGCATCAGTATGAATGATAATTTCTTGATGACAATTTACTCCATGACGGCTATTTTTCTGGCGATTATCCTGACAGCGGCAATTACTTTAATCAGCAATGCGTTCACGATTACTTTGTCGGAAAGAGTGAAGCAGTTTGGCATATTGTCTTCCGTCGGTGCGAGCAAGAAACAATTGCGTAAGACAATTATTACGGAAGCTATGCTGATCAGCCTGATAGCTCTTCCGTTCGGCATCATTTTCGGCTTATTGGGCATACAAATCACTTTATATTTTGTGAAAGACTTAATTGCCGGAACGGTGACCAGCGGAAGTTTTGTCAGAATTCCGATCTCTCTACATATCTCCTGGATCAGCATTGTCTTGAGCATCGTTTTGACATTTATCACTGTGTTGATTTCGGCTTATCGTCCTGCTTTAAAGGCCAGTCGAATTTCTCCGGTTGAGGCGATCCGTCAAAATAAGGAAATTACGGCTAAACCTGTAAAGGTCAGCTCTTTGCAACTAAAATTATTCGGTACATCAGGCTTTATTGCGACTAAATATTATAAACACAGCAAACGCAAATACCGTTCTACGATTTTTAGCTTAATGATCAGTATTATTCTTTTTATTACGGCATTCACTTTTACAAAATTGATGACAGATCAAGTCAAAAATATCTACAACGCCAACGACGTGGATCTGGCTATTGTGTTTAATCAAAGCGATACGGATGAGCACTTTGAGCAGGATTTGGAAACATATGAAACGATGATCAGCAAAATGGACGGCGTCAATTATGTCCGTAAACTTATGATCCAAAGTCCAGCTGTTCTCTTAGACGCGGAGGAGATTCAAAAATCGACCATTGACAAAAGCTTAAAAGAGAATATTTATCTCAGAAAAGTAGGAGAAAATAAATATCTGACAAATATCAATATAGCTTTTTTAGATGAAAAAGAGTTTACTGATCTTTTGGCCTCGGCTAATCTCAATGAGCAAGATTATCAGGCGAAAATTGGTAACAGCTATCAGCCGATCGTATATAACAACAATATGGAATATACCATGGACGGAAAGTTCGTTGAATTTGATTTGTTTAATCCGAATGTGGATATAGAATTATATGAAATGAAAGATATTCAGGATTATGAATTCAGTTATATTGACGCAGTGGATGATCAGCCCTATGCCTTTTATCATGGAGAAGACGGTGAAGAAGCAGAGATGAAAAGTATGCCGCTCAATGAATCAATTGCGAAAACGATTGATTTACATTTAACATACTTTACAGATGAAAATCCTTCCTTTATGATGCCGGGCAATCAAACAACTTTATATTTTCCCTGGGAATTAAAAGATGAGATTTTATTAAAAGGCGAATATGTTAATCCGAAAATACAAATCAATACGATAGAAGAAAAACATCAGGAAGTTGTCAATTATATATCTGAAATGAATCAGAAAAATGGTGGCAATCTATATCTTATCGACCTATACGATATGCAAAAAACCAATGAAAGCTTCATCGCGATTATTAATATTTTCTGCTACGGCTTTATTATTCTGATCAGTCTGATTGCTTTGACCAATGTTTTCAATACGATTACGACCAATATCAGCACGCGAAAAAGAGATTTTGCCATGCTGAAAAGTGTTGGAATGTCCTGGCAGGGCTTCCGGGGAATGGCGATCTATGAATGTATTTTATACGGTTTCCGTTCCGTTCTCTTCGGTATTCCCTTAGCGGTTTTAATTTCCTTGCTCATTCAAAAAGCGATGGGCTCTCTATACAACAAGAGCTATTTTATCCCTTGGGATGCCATTTTATTGTCGATCATCGTAATCTTTGTTTTTGTTACAATCAGCATGTTCTATGCGATGGCGAAAATGAAAAAAATGAATATTATCGAAACGTTAAAAGATGATTTAATGTAATCAATTAGGATGCATATTTTAACTGACAGAATTGTTCAAGTCGGAAAACGCGAGATGCTTTATTGCAGCTCCGCGTTTTTTTTAGGGATAAAATGCAAGATATTGATTGCTTCTGTGCTATTATGAACATTGTTGGAGAAACAGAACACGTGGAGGCCCTAACTATGCTTTCACGTTCAAAAAGAACGTGAAAGGATAAGT
>CAYFQU010000073.1:0-3298 GCA_964345335.1 uncultured Mageeibacillus sp.
ATGTTTTCAGCAATGTATATACGGAAATTTTAACCGGTCATTTTTATGAATTATCGACTGATGAATCAAATCTTAATTCGATTCTCAGTAAGAGAAATGAACGATTAAGAAATTATAATTTTAATGATAAACGCCTATATGATTTATTAGATCATTATCATAATCTGGAAGAAAAAATAGGTGCCCAAAGCAATGTTATTCAAAGCTCTCAGGCAGGAGTTTATATACGCAGTTACGACGGTCTCGAAGATCGCCTCAATCCTTCCAATATAGATAATCTTACTGCGGATCAAGTGAATGAATATCTAAATACGGCCCCACAAGGACGTTTGAATCCAATTGATAAAGTTAAAAAAGAAGATCCGTTATATTGCCTAACCAATTCGATAGAACAATATTTCGCTTTCATTGTTCCCGGCATCAATAGTGCCGATGTACAGGTTTCTTCAAAAATCGATGCGATGACCAGTGACGGTATCAATCTTAAAGACGGCGTGATCGTTAAATCTGAAGAATCGGCAAGAGGAACTTTGATTGTGATGCGCTGCAATATGTCCTTAGAGCGTTTGTCGGATCGACGCATTGTCAATTTGAATGTAGAGATGAATAAGGCGAAGGGATTACGGATTCCGGTTTCAGCTCTCCTGGATTTTAAAGAAGGCAATGTTGAAGCTGATATTCTGATAGAAAATGCCGGCTATATTGATAAAGTAACCGTTAAAATTGTTGACAACAATAAAGATTACGCTTTAATTGAAGCCTTGGAAAACTCAGAATTACCAATTGGACCATCCACAATGATTGTTTTAAATCCCAAAGATGTTTCTGTGGGTGACTCTGCAACTGGGACTCCATAAAAAGGAGAAAAAATGGATCAGAAAAGAACGATCGAAATAGAAGAAAATTTAAAAAAAGTTCATGCACAAATCAATGCGCATTTAGGAGCAAATCAAAAAATAGAATTGATTTGTGTCAGTAAAAATCATCCCCTAACCGATATATTGATCGCTAATTCTTTAGGAGAAAAAAACTTCGGCGAAAATAGAGTGCAGGAATTAAGAAAAAAACAACTGGAATTTACTTCCTTGCCGGAAAATATCCAAGCTGCACATCAAATCAATTGGCATATGATCGGCACTTTACAAAGAAATAAAGTAAAAGATATAGTTGGTCATGTTGCATTAATCCATTCAGTGGATTCTGTCAAGTTATTAAAGAAAATAAATCAGGTTTCCAAAGATAAAAATGTACTGACCGATGTTTTATTACAAGTTAATATTGCGCAGGAAGCATCGAAACAAGGATTTGAAATGACTGAATTAGCGGAAGTTATTCAACAAGCTTCGTTTTTTAAAAATATAAAACTGAGAGGGTTGATGGTCATTGCTCCTTTTTATGAAAAGGAAGAATTATTTAAAGTTTCACAGATTTTTGAAAAAGCGGCAGAACTTTTGCGACAATATCAGCCGATTGTCGGGCAAGATTTCAATCAATTATCAATGGGCATGAGCAATGATTATGTCTACGCCATAGAAGCCGGTGCCACTTATTTAAGAATAGGAACGGATATTTTTGGCAAAAGAGATTATCAATTATAAATGTCTGAAATGTTACAATGGTTTTACGCTTGCAATATTTGCTTGCTTGTTATTGTGGCAGTTTTTATAATATACAGAGTTACTTGAAGCGGAGGAGTAATATGGCAGGTTTTTTCGAAAAATTATTTGGAAGTTCAAATGATGATTATGATTATGACGGATATGATGAATTAGATAATGATTATTATGATGAGATGGAAGACAATTATGAATTTCCTGATAAGAAAGATTATGAATATGAAGAGCCGGTAACTTCTGTCAAACCGGAACGTAGACATTCCGGCAATAGTAGGGTTGTAGAACTAAATCAAAAATCTTATAAACAACAAATTGTCATTATGGAACCTTCCAATATAGAAACAGCACAACAGGTATGTGATGATGTACGTGCCGGCAAAACTGTTATCTGCAATATTGAAAAGATCGATCCGAAAATTGCTCAAAGGGTGATTGATTTTATCACCGGTGCGGCACATGCTCTGAGAGGAAATGTAATGCCGATTTCAGCTTTGATTTTTGTTGTAGCTCCGGGAACAACCAATATTCAAAATTCCGTGATGTCACAACATCTATCAAATACTGACAGCACGGAGGATTATGTGCGTCGTGCCGCTGTGCAGGTAAGATAATTATTGTCAGTAAAAATTATTTGTTATACTAAAGAGGTCCGATGGATCTCTTTTTATTTTAAAGAACATCTGATCTTAAGGCTGAGAGAAAATATATTTTTAGCAAAGGGAATAAAATAAAAACATGAAAGTAACGATAGGTCTAGATATTGGCGGCAGTACAACAAAAGTTGTCGGTTTTCAAAATGCTGAATTGCTGAATGAAACATTTGTGAAGTCCAGTGATCCTGTTGCTGCGGCATATGGTGGTATCGGCAAATTTTTGAACAGCAATCATTTAAAGTTGAGAAATGTCGAACAAATCAGAATGACGGGAGTCGGAGCTTCCTATGTGAACGGCAAGCTTTTTGAAACTGAAACTGTGATCGCCAATGAATTTGAGGCTGTTGGCTTGGGTGGCCTATATGTCTCCGGATTAACAGAAGCGATTGTTGTGAGTATCGGAACTGGGACATCGATGGTTTACAGCAATAAGCAAAAGACGGAACATATTATCGGCTCAGGTGTTGGCGGCGGCACTTTATTGGGCCTTTCCGATAAGATGATCAAGTATCGGGATTTTGACTTGATTTCAAAATTGGCGGAACAAGGGGATTTAACCAAAGTCGATTTAGCGGTTAAAGATATTTCCAAATATGTTCCGGGTTTAAGCAGTGATGCGACTGCATCAAACTTCGGTAAAATTAATGACAGTGCCAGACCTGAAGACTTAGCAAAAGGGATTATTAATTTAGTATTTCAATCGATTGGAACTTCAGCGGTACTTGCGGCGAAATTGAAGAATACGCGAAATATCGTTTTTGTCGGATCGGTGATTGATATAGAACAGGGAAAAGAAACATTAGCACAATTTGCGGATATGTATCAAATGAATATCGTCTTACCGAAAAATGCAAAATATGCTACCGCTATCGGAGCAGCATTAACTGTCAATGAAAAAAGATTTCAAGCAGATTAGAATTTTCCTGCAGATGAATATTCTTCCATATTTATATAGTACATATCAGTCATCATATAAAAGAATTAATTTCAATTCAGGGAGAGAAGAAGGAAAGCACCCGCGCAGGCGGG
>CAYFQU010000074.1:0-2072 GCA_964345335.1 uncultured Mageeibacillus sp.
CTTCTACCAATAATTCTCTTAATTGTGCATATAAAGGAATACTGCTATGTTTATCTAAACGCATATCTACCTCATAAAAGTTTTATTTTTTATATTGTAATAACATCATAGCATAAAAGAAAATGAATAAACTGTTTGAAATAAGTTGTAATGACAACGTAATAATGACTCTAAAAAGGGTATAACTTAATCTGACTGACCACGTTTTCAGAATTTAATTTGGCAGCAGCTAAAAGAAAAACTGTTTCTTCCCTTTCGATGTTGCGGGAAGCCAAATAATATTCAGCAATTCTTTTGATGCGCCACTGTTTTTTCGCATCGACAGCTTGAATGCTCCATTCTGTAAATTCAGAATTTTTTCTTGCTTTGATTTCAACAAAAGCAATACGCTTATTTTTTTGCACGATCAAATCAATTTCACCAAAATGCCGAATCCAAAAATTTTGTTCTAATATACAATATCCCTGCTGTACAAAAAAATCCGCCACAACTTGTTCAGCTTGATGCCCGATCTGTGAAGCATCCCTGTTTTTTTGCTCTCCTAAGCGTAATTTTGCTAAAAAACTCAAACGATGGATTGGTGTGAGCCCATATTTTTCAATCGCTTCATAGTGAGCTTTCGTTGCATAGCCTTTATGTCCGGCAAAGCCATATTCCGGATAAATCAAATCCTGTTCTTTCATATAATGATCACGGCTGACTTTTGCCAGAACAGAAGCGGCCGCTATGCTGTTCGATAAAGCGTCCCCATGGATCAGGCTGCGCTGTGCCGGTAAACGCCTGTCGTTTAACCTGACTGCATCAATCAAGGCCAGATCGGCCGGCAGAGATAGGCCCAGAATCGCCTCAGTCATTCCCCATTTGGTTGCTCCTAAAATATTCAGCTCTGCAATTTTTTCAATTGGAACAAAGACAATATGATAAGCCAACGCCTTTGTTTTAATTTCTTCAAATAAATACTCGCGGCGTTTTTCTGTTAATTTTTTCGAATCATTTAAACCGATTATTTTTTCTTCCGGGTTGAGAATACAGGCTGCAACAACCACAGGACCCGCCAGAGGACCCCGCCCCGCTTCATCCACTCCGGCAATACGGCGAAATCCCTGTTCCGCCAATTCATGCTCAAACTTGGACATGACTTCATAGCGCTCAAGATCTGTCTTTCTGATTTGAAATTTATATGCTCTCATTGCTTCTGTCCCGCTTCATCTGTCTTGTTTTACATGGTTTCCGGCAAAATAAGTTCTCGTTCAGCCGATTCCAAACTGAATCTCCCTAATTTCCCCTGCCGATAATCAACTAATAAGCGTTTGGCGGCACGTTCCAGATCCGGCTCATTGCCCTTCTTGATCATATTCAAAGTATATGCAATATGTTCCAATACTTCATGTGCTTTCATCCAAGAAGCCACTTCATGACTGGTTAATTTCATCTGATATTTCTCATTCATCTCATCTGTATAGAGTTGGCAGAGAATCATCAAAAGGCCCAAAGCTACTTCCATTAAGGGCAGCACATCATCTTTGATCGCACCGCTGATTGCTAATTTTAACTGCTCATCAACAGTTTCTAATTTCGGCCAGAGAATACCCGGGGAATCCATCAATTCAAAATCCGTACCCGCTCTGAGCCAACTGATAGATTTTGTCACACCCGGTCGATTCGCAGTCTGCACGGATTTTTTGCCGCTTAATTTATTGATCAAGGTTGACTTACCAGTATTGGGTATGCCGTTGATCATGACCCGAATCGGTTTAATCAGGCGTCCCTTCGCCTTAGCCTTCTCTATGATCGCCTGATTCTCTTGCAGAATAGTGGCATAGATCGTTTTAATATGCGCTTGATTTAGAAGGTCAACTGCCAAAACTGTTTTTTTCTCTTGCGCCTGATAATAGGAAATCCATTGCTCGGTCATCTGGGGATCCGCCAGATCACTTTTGGTTAAAAGCAGCATACCTCTTTTATGTTCCAAGATTTTTTCAAATTGAGGGTTGCGGCTGGTCAAAGGTAATCTCGCATCACAAGTTTCAATGAAATAATCACATTTAGAAACTTGTTCTCTTAATTCTTTC